>NC_015276.1:1217692-1522115 GCF_000192865.1 Marinomonas mediterranea MMB-1 | reverse complement strand
CCACGACCAAATGATGCGCATTTAAGAACAATTCGTGTTTATTCGACGCGCACTTGACTAAAACGGCATGCAATAAAGGCTGTCCTGCGGAGTGCAAAACATTAAAGTCGCGACAAAGCTCTTTACGTTCAATCTCTTGAATACGCTCTGCCTGCTCATGCTCGGAAGCACTTGAGAGATCAATCACCTTTAACGGCCACTTACCGATGTCTTTTTTGCGTTGACCAGTACTCCCCTGTTTAGAGGCAGTAGCCGTTAACTGTTTAGAGGTATTCGCTGTTAAAATTTGAATGGGATCTGACAAGACAGACACATCAAAAATAGCGGCTAATTGAGGGTGTTTATCAATAACAGCATCCAACGCTCTTTGCAGTCGTGACACATTCAAGTTTCCTTCCAATGTCAGTTTCGCCAACGAACTGTAGCTTGAATCACGTTCGTGCTGTTCAGACACGTCCGTCGTTTCGTTCATTTGAGCATGAAAGAGCAGCCCTTCCTGAAGCGGCAATACCGGCAACACTTTATCAAGTGCGCCGTACTTTCCATTCAGCAACGTCAGTGACCCTTCTGGGATATCCAAGGATGTCATTTCATCACGCGTTGCAGTATTCATCGCATTAGCTGGGTGTCGCTTCGCATACTGATGCATACACTGAGCATACGCAGCGATGGTTTCAGTCAAGGCATTGATGTCTTCATCAAGGCAGTGCTGAGGCAACCAACTCCACTGCAAGGCGAGCTGTGCGCCCTCGGACCCTTCTTGAACAAAAATATTAAGCTCAATTGGATAATACTGTGGCATGTCCTCAGATTGATGAACAGCAAAAGCATCCTTAAACACACCTTGCGTTTGTTGAGGCGTCCAAAAGGCCTGCCCCTCTCTGAATCGACCAAGATAATTAAATAGCACATCGGGACGATTGTTTTGTTCGAGCGTTTGAAGTTCTGATTTGTTCTGAGAATCTAGATACCTTAAAACACCATACCCAATGCCACATTCACCGGCCTTTTGGAGCTGAGTACGAACGCGGCGAACGGTTTCTTCATAGGGCAGGTCGAGGTTTTTTAGAAGATCAAACAGTCTGCCACTGAGATCAAAGCGAATCGGGAACTCTGAGGTTAACCACCCTAAAGTACGCGACAGATCACTTGAAGCACCGTGCCTATCATCGAGCTCGGCTCTGCCGTGCGACTCTAAACCAAAACGTACATCGCTTTGCTCGAAATGACGTGCATACGCCAGCGCGATCACCGTCATCAGGATCTCGTCCACGTTAGCCTTGTAGTCTTGCGGTAATTGTTCAAGCAGCGTTTTTGTCGATTCAACGCCCAGTAACACCCGGTCATGTTTTAAATCGCTTCGCAACGCATCAGGGCGTACGGTTTTATTAGGCCGAGTAGCAAGTTGTTCTTTCCAAAAAGCGCTTTGCTGTCGATAGACATCGATGTTGTCTAACAGTGTGGCTTGCCATTGACGAAGTGAGGTTTCTTCAATAGCGCTTGTATCATCACGAATACTGTCATTAGAAGGGCCAGAGCGTTTATTAGAGCCTTTTTTGTCTATTTTAAGGTCTTCTGTTATCGCATTAAGTTCTTGCAGCAGTATACGCCACGAGACACCATCAACGGCCAGATGGTGGATACCAATGACCAGTCCAGCGGAGCGTTTTTCTTCATTGTTTGGCGCCTCTTCTGTCTCTTCAAAAGATGCGAGGTAGGCGGCTTTCAAAAGCTGCCCGCGTTGTGGTGCAATAGCGTGTACAACCTGTGAAAATGCGCCATCGGCCTGCTGCTCAATGCGGCTATTTCTCGATTTGAGCTTGGCGTTTGCCTTGTCATCAAATTTAATTAGCCAATCCTGACCCTCTATTGTCTCGGGTATATGCAGCGTATCGCCATCCACATAAGCAACCAGCACGGGGTGACGCTGCGCCAGCAAAGTAAGCGCTTGGTGGATCTGGTTCGGTGTTACATCCGACGGGGTCTGGACAAATACACCCTGTACGTACGATTGCTCAAGACCTAATGTGGTTTGCTCATTAAACCATTGTAAGATAGGCAGATTTTTGAGTTCTCCATGACTAGAAACCTTAGGTAAAACTTCGTGCGTACTTCTATCTTCGTCTAGTCGAGACAGGGTTTTGGCGATGGCTTCTGGCGTTTTTCCTGCAAATACATCCTTCGGACGTACTCGAAAGCCCTCTTTGCGTAATATGTTCCCTAGCGACATGGCTGTAATGCTGTCGCCGCCTAAATGAAAGAAATCATCGTCGGCAAACACATTTTCCAACCCTAGACAGTTCGCTATCGCGCTGCAAAGCAGCTGCTCTGGCAAAGTTATCGGCGTCTTTCCAGATTGACGCTGTGGCGCGTCAATTGGTGGCAATGCCGTACGATCGATTTTGCCGTTCACATTAAGCGGGAATGCCTGCATAACTTTAAGCACACTAGGAACCATATAATCAGGCAAGGCTTTCGAAATATCGCTAAGCACTCGGGCGGTGATCCTAGCTTCATCGCTCTCAATTTGAGATGCAGTTAGGGGGGCTGTCGGGGAAACAGAAAGCGACGGACAGACGCAATAGGCAATCAGTCGATTGCTCGCACCCTGCTCAACCGCATAGACCTTAGCGGCCGTGATGCCCGCAACGGAGGCAATGACATTTTCAATCTCTTCAAGCTCGACTCGATATCCTCGAACCTGAACTTGATGATCACTACGGCCCAAATATTCGATTTGGCCTTGAGACGTCCATCGAGCGAGATCTCCCGTTCGATACATTCTAGAATTCGCCTCAAACGGGTTCGCAATAAACCGACTGGCCGTCTGGCCAGAGCGATTAATGTAGCCATGTGCCAATCCGGGGCCGGATACATACAATTCACCGACAACGCCTGCTGGCACAGGGTTTAAACCGTCGTCTAAAATATAAGATTGAGTGCCAGCAATCGGCTTGCCAATAATGACCTTTTCAGAGTCTGAAACGGAACACCCGACACTGTCTACACTGTTTTCCGTTGGACCGTAGTAGTTCCTGACATCAAAGTTAGGTGTCGACTTTACACGCTCCCAAAGCGCTGGCGACGCAGCTTCCCCGCCAATAAATGAGCGAGTGGGGTAATGATGTCCTTCCTCGACTAAATCTGCGTCCAGCATTTGCATTAGAAAAGAAGGTGGGACGTCTATCGTATTGATTTTCTCTTGACGCACGTACTGAACAAACTCAATCGCATCTTTTCGCATCTCGTCATTTACAACATGTAACGCCTGCCCCATCCACAGCAAAAGTAACATATCCCAAGAACTATCAAAGGAGAATGAGGCGGTGTGTGCAGCCTGCACGCTTCCATTACATTCCGCTAATAGAGGCTCATAATCGGCCACACGATGCGCGTGAAATAGATTCGTAATTCCTTGATAGGGAATGGCGACTCCTTTTGGTTTCCCTGTCGAACCGGAGGTGTACATGATATAAGCCAAGTCCAGAGGTGATGTCGTTAGATCTGCCTCCCCCTTCCGCGTGCCCCACGGTTCACTAGATTGCGACTCTATAAGCGACTCTAGATCAGGGTCATCAAGTAGCACTTCATCAAATAACATTTCATCAATAAATTGTGATTGCTTTGTATTGGTTCTAGAAGCAGGTAGCCGTGACGCTAACAATGACGTGGTAATGAGCGCTTTTGGAGCCGAATCCTCGAAAATCCATTCAAGTCTAGAAGCTGGGTATTCAGGATCGATTGGAATAAACGTCGCTCTTAACTGCATTAACGCTAATGTCGCAAGAACGATACGTTCATCTCTTGGTAGCACAATTGCAACAGCATCACCCTGTTTTAGGCCAAGATGTTTAAACGCTCGTGTCCATTGGCTTACTTTCTGAGTCAGCTGTTTATGTGACAAGTCTCCACGGTCAGTTTTTAATGCGAGAGTCTGAGCGTAGCAATTAGGCCGAGAGAAGAATAATTCGGCAATGTCAGTCTCAATATCTCCTTTGAAAAAGGCTGAAGGACTGGTGTAGTTGTCGGTATAAGGACTCTTTTGCCAAGATTGAAGTTGTTGTCTTTCTTGTGCACTTGCGACGCGATGCAATGCAATACTCCGCTCCGGTGCTTTGGCAAGCTGCTTAACAAATTCGATAAAACGCTGAGCGTGCTGTAATAGCTCCGTTTCGAGATAGCGTTGACGATTCGCGACCCATTCGATATACAGATCGCCGTCTTTGAAATGCATCCCGAAATCCAAATCTTCCACAGGCCCTGCCGCCAAGTGTTCGATCTGTGCCGTCGCATCGCCAAAGGAAAGGTCGTAATCAAACAAGCGTAGATTAATCGTTGCAGCAAACAGCGGGAACGATTCACCGACTCGACCCACATCGCGGGCAATTTGTTCTGCATTGTACTTTTGATGCTTACGAACCTTTTTTAGCTCCGCTTTAATATTGACGATCAAATCATCCAGAGAGTCCTCAAAACCCAGCTCAATTTGCAAAGGAAGAACGTTGACTACAGGCCCCAACGCCAACAAAGACGCGCTGCCAATTCGTCCCATAAATGGGAAACCAACGGGAATATTTCGAGCACCTGTCATTTTATGTAGATACGCAAAAACGAGCGCAATAGATAGATCGGCCGGATTCACTCGCTTCACGTTGGACGCCGTGATCAAGGTATCGAGAATGGTTTTTGAAATAAGTGAGTTTGCCCTCAAAAGCGATGATTGGCGCTCTGATTGCGCGCTTTCAAACGTTTTTTTCCCGGAACTTAGAGAGGCAATTTTATCGATGTTCGACGCATACTCGGTCCAAAATGCACGATCATCTTGATACTTTTTCGAGGCTTTGTAAGCCAGCTCTTCCATAACAACATCATAAAAAGGGGTAAATGGCGTTTCACTACTGTGGCCTTCTGACAAACGCCCCTCTTTGGACTGCATCGCCCACACGTAGTGATTCGACACTTGCTTAGTAAAGACATTAAAACTAAAGCCATCTAACATGATATGGTGAAACCTCTGATACCATATCACCTTAGTTTCTGAGACCACATAGAGCACTTGACGACAAAGTGGCTTATCAGAGTTTAAAGACAACTCCGCATTTACATCCTCTTGTATAGCGCTACGCGCAATACGTTCCGCATCTTGGCAACCAACAAGGTTAACGACGTGCGTTTTCACTCTCGCCAGTTCGACGCACAATTGCTGAACAGGCTGACCATCGTCATTTTCGTAATACAACGTGCATACTGTGTCCGCTTTCAATAGCGTTTCATTAATACTTTCAGCTAACTGACGAACATTGATCGCCCCTTTCACATCAACTGAGTGCGCTATCGTAAAGGCATTCCCCTGTTCAGCGACTTGATCTCCCAACCAAATGCCTAACTGGACATCCGTTAATGGGGATATAAGGCTTTTTTCTTGATTCATTGCATTGTCTTGGAGAGCCATATTGGCGCACCTCTTTAGAAAAAATAACTAAGGTAAATAAACGGTAAACGGTAAACGGTAAATTAAGCAGTCCGCGAAACTGGGCGAATATCCGTCCAATGTTGGTCAATAAATACGAGGCATTCAGCATGAGAAGCGGGTCCGAAGACAGATTCCCAACCCAATGGAATAACCGCAAATTCAGGCCATAAACTGTGCTGATTTAAGTCATTGACCAAAACGGAAAACGTTAGTGATTCATTGTCAAAAGGGTTTGTAGATGTGTCGCTCATGATGATCATTCCATTATGATGAGTGGTTAAAAACGGGGCGAACCGATGATACGGAAGGGATTAAAGCGCACAGCCCATTGATCAAACTCGAACGCCACGCAAGCCAATCATGGCCTCCAATGAAACGTTCAAATTGAAATTGAGCATTTTTATTTTTTAGGATCCTTGCCAACATATCGTTATAAACGTTCATGTCACCTTCTCCAGAACCCACGCTGACAAACAGCTCTAAATGGTCAACCGCTACCTTGTTTAATTGGAGGTCTTCTAGCGGCCCGCCAAGAGGCGTTCCCGTTATAAGCCCCATTGAGTTTCGTGTGGTCTGACCATCAGTTGTTTGAGAATAAGCTGTTTTAGAGTCTGCAGCTTGATGAAGCATCGTTCTATCCACATCTGGCCACCAATAAGAACCGGACAAGCTAACGACTTTCTTTACATACGTCTGATAATGTAAGCCTGCATATAAAGCAGAAAGACCACCAAGACTCTGCCCTGCGACAAGCACATTCTGTTCGAAGGAAGGCAACCCGTAGCCATCAAGCACTTCGTTTTTTAGTTCGCTAAACACGGCGTCCCAAAATTGAGCGTTACAAGAAAGCTCTCCCCAACGTGTCTTACCGTCGATGGAGTCAATGAGTAAATAATGCGCTGGCGCTAACATGCCGATACGAGTTAAGTATGCCAATACCGAAGGAGCGCCGGATGGCATCGACCAGCGCTGACCATCAAGTAATATTACGATTGGCTTTTGCTGAATGTCAGATAACGAATGATCGTTATCAAGGCCCGTTTCAAAATGCCATACCCTACGCGCATTATTGAGCAGGCGGCTATTCCAACGAATGGTGGATATTTCATCTCTTTTAAATTCGGGAAGCTCGCCTTTATCCCATTGAGTCCAACCTATTTCGGTGTCAGCGCTCTTCATAATGAGAGGCGATGCTAGGCAACCTCTCCCTGATACAATGTCAGGACGAGGGTTTAATGGATCACTAATCGCTTGATCCATAATAGAGATATACCATTCACGCTGTGCTTCTGACGATCCATCGGAGCTTGCATAGGCAACTTGAGACGTTTGCTCTTTAGACAGTGGGATAAAGCCATAGCTGCCACGCCATAGAGCGTCGACCTCTATCGCCTGATGCCAAACATCCGTATTTTTTACACGATTTAACGATACTGGATCCCAGCTCTTATGATTCGTAACAGAGTTAATATCCAAGAGTACTTGAGCGGTATTTGAGAGCTTCTCCCCTTCTGGATCGCGCCAAAAAAAGTCGACTCTTTTCGTTCCTTTCACCCTTTTACTAGAGCAATCGTCTGATTCAAATGGCCCGCCAAGCCTCAATAAACACTGCCACCAAAGGTCTGAACCAACATGATCGCTAGTCAACCATATGCGCGGTTCCGATTTCATAAGAGCTTTTAAATCCGAGCACATTGATCCACTCGATTCCTTAATCTGCATACACTTTTCCTGGTCTTTCTTGCCGCTGCTTTGAACTCAAATGCAGACCTTTCGATACGGATAAAAAGGCGAGTTCAAATTTTGTGTAAATGCTATTGCAAACCATTATCATTATCAATAGACTTCACCCCGTCTTTACGATTTGAATGCAAACTTTAAACAGAGTGCAAATTCAATCCATAAAGGCACCATCAATTTTTCGAACCTAACCTTTTGGTTGCATGAAGGAAGTAAAAAATCATGGCTCTTGAGAATAAAGCGCGTAATGCTTACGCCCCCTCCTCACTATCATTAATCGCTCTTTCGGTTATTGGCTTTAATTCAATGATTATTTCGTCGACTGCGGGAGCCGAGGAAATCGCATTGGATACCTTAGTGGTAACAGGTGAGAAAATTGATAAGGATATTAAAGACACGACGACGGCAGTGACGGTAGTCAGTGGGGAAGATATCGAAAATGGTGATGCAAAAACAATAAATGATGTTGTAACTCAATCACCAAATGTGGTCACGGCGGGTTTCGGTACAGTTAATATTCGAGGAATTAACGGCAGTGGCGCAACAACAGGTTATTACGCAACAGTAAGTGGTAGCCGTCAAAGAATTGATACTTCAGTAGACGGCGTGTCCGATGCATTCACAGGCTATAACTTTAATGGCTCGGGCGTATGGGACCTTCAACAAGTTGAGGTTCTGCGAGGCCCGCAGTCGACCACTCAAGGGGAAAACTCGATAGGCGGAGCCATTGTTGTCAAAAGTAATAATCCGACTTTCTATTCCGAATCAGCTGCGCGGCTAGGCTTAGAGACCTACGAAAACGGTAACGTGATGAAAAACCTCGCGGTGATGAATTCTGGAGCGATAACTGACAACCTAGCTTACCGTATCGTTGCAGACGGCACCGATGGGAAAGGTTTCCTTAGTTATGATGGTGAAACTGATAAAGTTCCAGTAGATCCTGAGGAAAGTAACACATTAAATCTACGCGGCAAACTTTTATGGATGCCAACTTCCAATGAAGACTTCACAATTAAATTGACCGCAAACCATAGAAAGGCAGACGGCAGTTACTTGAATTGGGCTAATTGGAAAAACGGCAGTGGAAACGAAGACGAAACATTTACCTTGAATGAATCCAATTACGATAATACTCGTATTCAAGACTCAGAAACAAACAACCTATCGGTCGAGGTTAATTACCCTATATCTAAGGGTATAGCAAGTGCGACAACAATCTCAACCAATTCCCAGAAAAACCGATTCGACCAGTACCCTGAGGAAGAAACCTATACCTTTAAAGACGAAACAAATGCGTTTGAAAGCAAGTTGTTATATAACGCTCCAGATTCAAACCTAAGTGGTGTAGCGGGTATAATGGTAGCAGATCGCGACAATACTCTAGATAACGTAAATACTAAAGGCAAAACTTCAGAAGAGCGAGCAGGTTTCTATACTGATGTAACATACAAGCTAACTCAGAAATTTGCTTTCAATGCAGGCGGTCGATTCCAATACGAGAAGCAAAGTCGTTACTATAAAAATAGAGGTACTGTAAATATAGACAAAGATATGTCTGATGATATTTTCTTGCCGAAGATTGGCGCTTCGTATGTAATCAACGATAGTACTAACGTCGGTTTTATCGCGCGAAAAGGCTATAACTCTGGCGGTATAGGATACGATGACGGTTGGCGATCAGGACAAGGGCAAGTATATAGCGCAGAAACCTATGAGTATAAATCAGAAACCGTTCATGCATATGAGCTCAGCTCAAAAACACAATTCGACAATGGCTCCAGTGTTCGAATTGCTTTGTTCTATAATAAATACTCAGACTATCAAGCGCTATCAGATAGTAGAATTCGAAATGTGTCCTCAGCTCATACCACAGGCTTAGAAATGGAAGCGACACAACGCTTAAACCCTAATCTAGAGTTACGTCAATCTATCGGTTATTTAGAGTCAGAGATAGATAAAAACGACTCTTATAAAGGTAATGAGCTTTCAAATGCTCCAAACTGGAATGCAGCCGTTGGAGTTACAGCGCTAGTCGGAGACAACCTTACAATTAATGGTGATGCGACCTACGTAGGCGAAAGTTATTCCGATTTATCAAATACGGAAGACTACACTGTTGGTAACTATACTCTACTTGATGCAAGTGCCGACTATGAAATTGGAGATTTCACCATTAGTGCTTACGTCAAAAACCTAACTGATGAAGATGTTGTATATACTATTAATGCAGGCTCTAGAGCTGCCGTTGGCCAAACAAGAACAGTAGGTGTTAGCGCGACCTACCGTATGTAATACATTCCCCTAGCGCTGAATAAAAAAAAGAGGCTCAACTGAGCCTCTTTTTTTTATTAAAACGTATACATCACCTGTTAGTCTCGACCGTACCAAGCGAGTTTTTCTTGTAGCATCACAACCTCGCCAATGATCAGAAGTGCAGGCGACTTCACATCATTGTCTTTTACAACACCGCTTATACTCTTGATCGTAGATGTAAAGACTCGCTGATCTTTCGTTGTACCTTTTTCAACGACGGCAACCGGCATAGACGGCGGCATACCAAAGCGAATAAGCGCCTGGCTAATCGACTCAATTCCAGTTAAGCCCATGTAAATAACCAAGGTTTGCGACGGGTGGACAAGCTCATCCCATGGCAGCTCCGTTGTACCGTCTTTTAAATGACCTGTCAAAAAGCGAACAGATTGAGCATAATCACGATGCGTAAGTGGAATACCCGCATAGGCCGCACAACCTGCCGCAGCGGTTACACCAGGCACAACTTCAAAAGGGATACCTTCTTCTACCAGTTCCTCAAGCTCTTCACCGCCACGACCGAAAATAAACGGATCACCGCCTTTTAAGCGAACGACCGTTTTACCTTCTTTCGCTTTTTCACCAAGCAGTACATTGATATCTTCTTGGGGAAGGGTATGTAACGATTTTGCTTTACCGACGTACAATTTCTCTGCATTTTCAGGAATCATGTCAATGATTTGCTCGCCGACGAGTCGATCGTAAAGAACAACATCTGCCTGACTCAGTAAGCGATGAGCTTTTATTGTTAACAAGTCTGGATCGCCAGGACCCGCACCAATTAAATAAACTTTTCCGGACATGAATAACCTTTTAGAGAAGCGGTTTAAACGCGATTGTTTCGATTTGAACGACTATTATCTAGTTTTCTATAAAATATGCAAAAATAAAGCCTCTTACGAGGCTTTATTTTTATAACTGAACAGCAAATTTTGTCTGCTCTATTAAACGGGTCGATATAGAAATCGAATCATCCACCAAGCTTGGTTTTACCACCCATGTATGGCACAAGTACATCTGGAATATCGATACTGCCATCTTCATTTTGATAATTCTCAAGCACAGCGACCAGAGTACGTCCAACCGCTAAACCAGATCCATTTAGCGTATGCGCTAATTCTGGCTTACCTGTTTCAGGGTTACGCCAACGAGCTTGCATACGGCGCGCTTGGAAATCCCACATGTTAGAACAAGAAGAAATTTCTCGGTACTTACCTTGGCCTGGCAACCATACTTCAATGTCATATGTTTTATGAGCAGAGAAGCCTAAATCACCGCCGCATAAAATAACAGTTCGATACGGTAATCCCAGTTTTTGCAGGATCGTTTCTGCGTGACCAACCAACTCTTCAAGAATCTCTGTTGAGCGATCAGGGCGACAAATATGCACCAACTCCACCTTTTCAAATTGGTGTTGACGGATCATACCGCGCGTGTCACGGCCATAACTGCCCGCTTCACTACGAAAACATGGCGTGTGCGCCACGTACTTATGATGCAGATCTGAATCATTAAAGATTTCATCACGTGCGATATTAGTGACAGGAACTTCCGCAGTAGGAATCAAGTACAAATCACTGTTGCCGCTGTCTTTATCAACTGGCACTTTAAACAAGTCTTTTTCGAACTTAGGTAATTGTCCAGTGCCCTTCAGTGAATGCGCATTCACCAAATAGGGAACATATACTTCAGAGTAACCATGCTCATCCGCATGCGTGTTAATCATAAACTGTGTTAACGCACGATGAAGACGAGCTAGATCCGCGCGCATTACAGCAAAACGAGAACCTGTGATTTTTACCGCTAACTCAAAATCTAAGCCGCCTAGCGCTTCCCCTAGGTCGACATGATCTTTTGCCTCGAAGTCAAATGTACGAGGCTCACCCCAGCGACGAATTTCTATATTGTCGTCCTCTGAAACACCTTCAGGAACAGACTCATGAGGAATGTTAGGGATACCTTCTAGCAACAGCTCCAAATCGGTTTGAACTTGGTTTAGCGCTTCTTTTGCTTTTGTTAGGTCATCGCCCAAAGTCGCCGTTTGTGCTTTTAGCTCATCCGCCTTCGCTTTGTCGCCAGACTTCATTGCCTGACCGATTTGTTTTGATACTGAGTTACGGGACTGTTGCAGGTTCTCCGTTTCGACTTGAATTGCTTTGCGACGTTCCTCAAGCGATGAGAACGCAGCAACATCTAATTCAAACCCTTTCTTTTTTAGTTTAGCCGCGATCGCGTCTGGGTCTGTACGGAGTGCTTTAATGTCTAACATTGTTGCAACAGTTTCCTCTGTCTAATTCGTTGTTATTCATCCTACTTAGACGAATAAAAACGCGTTGTTAAAAATAAGTGTTGTCATTGGTA
Source organism: Marinomonas mediterranea MMB-1 (assembly GCF_000192865.1). NCBI lineage: Bacteria > Pseudomonadati > Pseudomonadota > Gammaproteobacteria > Oceanospirillales > Oceanospirillaceae > Marinomonas > Marinomonas mediterranea. The sequence continues at coordinate 1,510,231 of NC_015276.1, read as the reverse complement.
TCCGCATCGGCAGAGACCTGCGCGGAAAATTAAATCAAACGCGCTATAAGAATACCTGCTGCAAGTGCTAACACACCAAGCAGGCAGCTCAATAATAAATAGCTTACGGCGCTAAGCCAAGCCTGCTGATTAATTAGTGAGACAATTTCTAGTGAAAAGGTGGAAAAAGTCGTAAATGCACCTAAAAAACCAACCATCAACAATGGACGATAGCTCTCAGGAATGGCCATTTTTTCCGTAATAAGAATAAAGACGACCCCCATCAAAAAGCTGCCTAGGACATTAATTGAAAAGGTCGCCAATGGAAAAGCGTGATTCCAATAGCTCGAAATCCACTTTCCCAAGGCAAAGCGACTCATTGCACCGAACGCTCCGCCCACAGCAATCATAAAATACATCATGCTTTTCACTCTTTTGTTGGTGAAACGATTAGCGTCGATATCGCTTTATCGCGCTGCTTTCGTTTAATTGATTCAGCCAATCCAGTTTTTCAGATATTTTCTTCTCTAAACCACGATCCGTTGGTTGGTAGTATCGCTGCTCTGCAATCTCTTCAGGCAGATAGTTTTCCCCTGCGGCAAAAGCATTATCTTCGTTATGAGCGTAGCGATAGTCTTCACCGTGCCCCATTTCTTTGGCTAAACTCGTTGGCGCGTTTCTTAAATGATTAGGAACATCATAACTCGGCTGTTGTGACACATCCCTCATTGCATCTTTGTATGCTTGATAGACCGCATTGCTTTTCGGTGCACTGGCCATATAGACCGCCGCTTGAGCAATCGCTCTATTCCCTTCAGCAGGTCCAACTCGCTCGAAAATATCCCAAGCATTTAGCCCAATTTGAAGTGCTCTTGGGTCTGCGTTTCCAATGTCTTCTGACGCAATGGCAAGCAGTCTGCGCGCGATATAAAGCGGATCACAACCGCCGTCTAGCATTCGAGCCATCCAATACAAGGCGCCATCAGGCGACGAGCCTCGAACCGACTTATGAAATGCCGATATCTGATCGTAAAACACATCACCATTACGGTCATAACGTCGAATGCTACTACCCAGTACACTTTCCAGTATCTCTGGCGTGACAGGCATATCTGGCTCAATGAAGTCAGATAAAATCTCCAACAAATTCAATGAACGACGAATATCTCCGTCCGCCGCGCGCGCTAATATTTCAAGCTGTTCATCGTTAATGCAGATATTAAGCTGCCCGAGCCCCTTCTCAGAATCGTTCAATGCAGTGAGAAGCACCTGTTTAATGACGTCCACGGAAGGGTTTGTCAATCGATAAACTCGTGCCCGTGAAAGTAACGCCGAATTTAGCTCGAAAGCGGGATTTTCCGTCGTCGCACCAACAAACAAGAACGTGCCATCTTCGATAAACGGTAAAAAGGCATCTTGCTGAGATTTATTAAAACGATGAACTTCGTCGACAAACAGTAATGTCGAACTATTATGCACCGTGCGCCACTGTTTGGCTTTTTCTACCGCTGCGCGAATATCTTTTACGCCGGACATAACCGCCGACAATTCAATAAATTGTGCCGACATCGACTTGGCAAACAGTTGAGCAAATGTCGTTTTTCCAACGCCAGGCGGCCCCCAAAGTATAAACGAATGGCCATGCTGGCTTTCGATCATTTTTCGAAGTGGTTTGCCTTCACCAACCAAATGCTCTTGCCCGAAATAGTCACTTAAAGACATCGGGCGCATTCGAGCAGCAAGAGGTTGATACTGTTGCTCGCTGCTTTCATCGAAAAAAAGATCTTTCATGATGGTTATTGCTCGACAATCAGATCAACGTTTTCAGGCAAATCTATTTTGAAATTCTCGGCGGATACGCCTTCGTGATGCTCTAAGTTCGTAAATTCTATAACTGTGGTTTGTCCTAGCGCATCTTTCAAACTCATCGCGGAAATGAGGTCACCTTTAAAAGACAAAGTCAGGGTTTGAAATAGATCGTCTTCATCTTTTGGTATCAAACGATATTTATTACCGGCGAGCGTCAACACCTTATAGTGCGGCAACACATCAACAGCCGGCTGACTTAATAGTGCGGCTGGCGAATTACCGACTGTCTTTGCCAATGGCCTTTGCGTTGCTTGTTCCAAATCAACATCCCAAATCGTAACAGTTTCACCATTCGAAACGATACGCTGCGGGAAGGGAGAAATACTATCCCAAACGAAGCGGTTGGGCTGTGCAAGCAAGAACACGCCTTCGCTATTTTGAAGCTCTTTACCCTCTTCTGTATAGGTAATCTGACGAAACTCACCTTCAACATTGCGATTCTTTTCTAACAAATCAACTAACGCCTGATGAGTCTCTTGCGCTAATACCAGTGATGAAAAGCAAGACAACGACCAAAGGCAAAAAACTACCGCAACTTTCTTAAACATGTACTCTCCAAATTCAATCATTCAGGAATTAGAACTTCTCGTTGTCCATTGGTTCCCATAGGCCCAACCAATCCAGCAGCTTCCATCGCTTCAACTAGGTTTGCCGCTCGGTTATAGCCAATTTTCAAACGTCGTTGTATCGATGATATAGACGCTTTGCGTGTTTCTATTACAATTTGAACGGCCTGATCATAAAGTTCATCTTTATCTTCACTAGAATCGCCTCCCATCAAATCTTCAGGGTTAGCAACAACACCGTTGATGTATTCAGGTTCACCGCGAGCCTTCCACTCCTCTACCACTGCATGCACTTCATCATCTGAAACAAAAGCACCATGTACACGAATCGGAGTCGGCAATCCGGCAGGAAGATAAAGCATATCACCCTGCCCCAATAATTGATCTGCTCCCCCTTGATCAAGAATGGTTCTAGAGTCAATTTTAGAGGACACCTGAAACGCCATCCGCGTCGGAATATTCGCTTTAATCAGACCTGTAATTACATCCACAGAAGGTCGTTGGGTCGCAAGAATCAAGTGAATCCCTGCAGCACGGGCTTTTTGAGCAATCCTAGCAATCAGTTCTTCTACTTTTTTGCCGACGATCATCATCATATCGGCAAATTCATCGACCACTATTACAATGTAGGGCAACGGCTCTAAATGTGGGACGGTTCTTGCGACACCGTCTTGAGAGAACATGGCCTCTTCGGGCTGCCACAATGGATCTTCGATGGGCGTACCGGCATCGATCGCGTCTTGAACTTTTTTGTTATAGCCTGCAATATTACGCACACCCATTTTAGACATCAGTTTATAACGGCGCTCCATTTCATCAACAGACCAACGCAAGCCATTCGCAGCGTCTTTCATATCGGTAATAACAGGAGTTAACAGATGTGGAATGCCTTCGTATATAGAAAGCTCCAACATTTTTGGGTCTACCATGATCATGCGAACGTCATCAGGCGTCGATTTCAATAGCATACTCAAGATCATGGCGTTAACACCGACCGATTTACCCGAGCCCGTTGTACCGGCAACAAGTAAATGTGGCATTTTCGCCAAATCAACGACGACGGCTTCACCAGAAATATCATGACCTAATGATAGGGTAAGTGGCGACGTTGCATTGTCGTAAATGTCCGTGTTTATCACTTCTGAGAAAAAAACCGTATCACGAATTTGATTCGGAATTTCGATACCAATAGTGGATTTTCCAGCAATGACTTCGACCACACGTACGCTTAAAACACTCAGAGAGCGCGCTAAATCTTTGGCAAGATTCGTGATTCGAGAGACCTTTACACCTGGAGCAGGCTGGATTTCAAATCGAGTGATCACAGGGCCTGGGTTGACTTCAACCACTTCAGCCTTTACACCAAAATCGGCTAAACGTTGCTCAAGCAACTCCGACAAATCTAAAAGCTGCTCTTCGGTATAACCGCCCTTTTTAGGCGTTGGCTTTGTTAATACGGCACGATCAGGAAGAGAATAGATCTTATGCTCTTTTTTCTCCGTCAGCGCTGACGTTGATACAGGCCCTTCGATATTCGTTAACTGTTTTGCTTCTGATAACGTTCTTACAGCAGGGCGATGATGCCCCTCTTTTAGGTTTTTCGATTCCGTCACGTCTTGCGATAATTCGTTGTCTGAGTCCCAAGGCAAATCAGATTCGAGCGTTTCCTGTGGGTTATTAGTATCAATATCCGATTGTTTTGCAGGCTTAACGTGTTGGACTGAACGTTTATCCGGTTCTGACAGAGGTTCTGAACGAGGTTCTGACATGGGTTGTACACGCTTAGATTGCGCGTTTGACTTTGCAGGAATATCAAGAGATTCTAGCGCCGCTTTTGGATCAGATAAATCATGCTGCTCTTTAGTCTCGACGCGACTTTCTTCGACATAGAGAGTGTCTTTTGCATCTACTGCGCCGTCAGCATAGAGAGAGCCTTCTGCATAGAGAGAACCTTTAGCATCCAGATCATTGCTTAGCTCAATGTCGTTATCAGGAATGCGATCAACATCAAAATCTAGGCTATCGAAGTCTAAGCTGTCGACATTAGGCTCTTTAGATTCGTTAGTAACCGAGGTTCGTTTGTCTTTTTTACTAAACAGTTTGCCAATTGAGAAACGAGAGTGCTTTTCTGCCTTTTCCAACTCTTGCTCGCTTTCATTTGCAGCTGGATCAAGACCTTTATCCAAAGGTTCAACTACCGTGGTTTTAGCATTAGCGCCGAGTTTGATTTTTCTCGAGCGCTTTCGCTCAATTGCTGGAACATCCAATTCATTCTCTAACTCATTAACATCGTCAGAGACTGCGCCAGAAGAAGAGTCTTGTTCTATTTTTTCTACGTGCTCTTTCTCAGCTCTCTTCTGATCTCGTTTTTCCTGAAGGTTGGACACCTTGCTTGAAAGACGCGCGACCAAAGATAAGACGACTTCACCTACTCGCTCTATTACGGTTAGCCAATACACCTGACACACCAGTGTCACCGCGAGAAGAAAGAGCGCCAAACTAACCAATGTCGCCCCATCGTATCCAATAACATGATACAACGCTGCCCCTAACGCACTTCCCAAGATGCCACCCGCGCCATATTGCAGTTCATCTGAGCCGACGGTATGTAGAAAGCATAAACTAGAGCCAAATGAGAGATACGTAACACTGCCGATCGTGGTCAACAATGCGTTATTCAACGGAAGGAGTTGATGTGGGTTACGCCATATAATAAAAGCGACCAGTAAAAACAGGGGAGGCAGAGAATAAAATAATGATCCAAAAAACGCCGAACTTAAATCCGCAACCAATGCGCCAACCGGCCCCATCGAGTTTCGAGTTACCCCATCAGCTCCCGAGTAAAACCACCCAGGATCATTTGGGTTATAGGTGTACGTTGCGAACGCAAAAAATGCAAAAACAACAAGTGCAAAGATAAATGCAGCTTGCTTTGAAAACGTGCCCCAAATGGGTGATCGTACCGACTCACTCCGACTTTCTGACAAACTCTACCTACCCTAGAAATTTATAAATTCCAAATAAAAACAATCCCATTGTAAAGCATACAGATCGAAAAGAAATACATGCTTTACAATAGGATTTACAGCGCATTAGCTTAACATAAAAAAAGCCAGCCCGAAGGGCTGGCTTTCGCTTTCACTAAGATAGGGAAATCTTAGAAAGAAGCAGTTACACCAAGAACGTTTTTCTCTGTACCGATGTCACCGTTGTAGTTTTCGAATGAATAAGTTAGATCACCCGAAACGTATTCAGCAACGAAGTAAGTACCATCAGTCTCTTTGTCTTTAGCGCCTGCTGTACCAGCATTTGTAGTTTGATTCGCATACTGTAACGTTAAGGTTAATGCATCAGAAGCGGCAAACGCCACAGAGAAACCATATTCCGAAGCTTCTTCTATACCTTTAACACCACGATCACCCATGCCATAGTTAACCGCTAAAGTAACGGCATCCATAGAAGTTTTCGCACCTAAGTTAACAGCTGTTGCGTCGTCGATAGAACCTGCAGACACACCTACTTCGAAATCACCCATGTCAGCTACGTATGCAGCTGCAAAACCGATTTGAGAATCTTCTTTGCCTGCAGCCTCAGTAGCTTCAAGAGATACAGTCAATTCAGGCGTCACTGAGTAACGAACGCCTGTGTTGTCTGTGTCGCCTTTAGTACCTTGGTCAGTGTTTAGATCAACACCAGAGAAGCCGATTTCATCCATGCCCATGAATGCTTTCGTAGCGACAGTGCCGTCGAAACGACCGAATTTAACGTCGCCTTGCTTAACGTAAAGTTTTTCCATGCCAATTGTAGTGCCTTCGTCAGCACCAGATGTAGCAATTTCAACTTCAGCGTAAACAACACCAGTGTCAACTGAGAACTCAACCTCACCAACATCAGTACCGTCTAGGCTATCACCTTTCTTCGCATCGCTTGCGTAAGAAGTGTATTCAATGCCAGCTTCACCAGAAAATACTGGCTCAGCAGCAAAAGTAGTAGTAGAAACAGCAGCTGCTACGGCAGATACCGCAAATACAGAAGCAAGTTTAATCGCTTTCATTCAAGATTCCCCTTTGTATTATATATATATTGGTCTGTAGACCTATTGAACGACTTCATTCTGTCAATAAGCGCTGACAAATCAACGACTCAAGCATCATAAAATCGATCAGTTTCATTTTTGTGACAATTCACACAAAAATCAAAAGATTCATGCAAATTCCCCGACAAAAAATACGAATCGTTTTCGCATCGTCTTGGAATATATCGATTAAAACCAAGTTTTCCTTTGTCGGTCAAGCATTCAGAGCACATTTTTTAGGTTTTTTTTTCATTTTGTGCCGATATATGACATTTATGACACATCGACATGCAAAAAACAAACATTCGCGTATATTTTTTGCTCAACTGAGAAAAATAGAAAAAATAAAAGCATGAGAAAAACTAATCGATAAAAAACTTTTTCTAGCCACCTTCACAGATCATTTTGAGTTGTTGATAATATGGCACTTAAGTCGTCGCACAAAAAAATCGCATTAACTAAGAGCTTACCCATTGAGTCATTCTAAAAAAACGGAAAAAGAACTGCTCCTTCTAAGTGAAAACCCTTACGACACCCCTAACCCTCATCTTGCTCTAGATGAGCCTGATGGCCTTGCGGCTGTAGGAGGCGACCTTTCATTGGATAGGCTGGTACATTTATATCAGTTAGGTTTTTTCCCTTGGTATAGCGACCCAGACCCCATTCTATGGTGGCATCCGCCGCAGCGGTGCTGCTTATATCCAGAAGAGTTTCATACATCTCGTTCCTTAAAAAAGGCGATTAGGCACGCAGACTGGCGCTGGAGTGTTAACGGAGATTTTGACACGGTCATTGATCATTGTGCCTCATTACGAGCTCGCAACGAAGGCACCTGGATATCAGAAGACATTAAAAGCGCGTATACAAATTTAAACAAAAATAACTACGCATTCTCATTCGAAGTTTGGCTCGACGATGAATTAGCCGGAGGCTTCTATGGCGTCGCCTTGGGCAATGTATTTTTCGGCGAATCTATGTTCTCATTAAAACCGAACGCTTCAAAAGTTGCACTCAAATTATTTTCTGAAAAATGTAAAGATTGGGGAATAAAATTGATTGACTGCCAAGTGGAGTCAGAACACCTCTTATCACTTGGCGCTTGCAACCTTCCTAGAGAGCAATTTATCCCTACATTAGCCTCTTTCGTTAAGACACCCTCTAAGAATGCCTCGTTAATAGAGCTCTCACGATCAAAACAAAAGTATTTCCTAGATATTTAGACATACAATTTGCCTTAGGCTCACAAATTGGGCAAAATACGGCCGATAAATTTAGCGCAATTGCTTGCGAGTGACATATCGTAACCTTGAATAGGCTAAAATGCCTTCAGAAAACGATTTACATCACGCACCAACTACGCCAATACGCGCACTTCGATTAATTATATAGGACACTTATTGTGGCAAAAGAAGACAGCATTGAAATGGAAGGTACTATCATTGATACCTTGCCTAACACTATGTTTCGTGTAGAACTTGAAAACGGTCACGTTGTAACAGCGCATATCTCTGGAAAAATGCGTAAAAACTACATCCGTATCCTTACGGGTGACAAAGTCAAAGTTGAGCTTACTCCTTATGACTTATCTAAAGGCCGTATTGTCTACCGCGGCCGTTAATAGAAAGTAGAAAAGTAAAAAGCCGACAACACTCAATATGCTGTCGGCTTTTGCTATTCTCTTATATAGTATCTAAGTATAGACCAAGCACCTACTGTGCAGCGCCAGCTAGATACCAAAAATAATCCTACCTCTGTATAAAAAAGTCAGACCTTAGTGCTAGACTTACCCTCCGCTACTGCTTCAAAAGCAAGCTCGTCTTTCTCGTCATCCAATGTAATCTTAAGCACGCCACCTTCAGATAAATCACCAAACAAGATCATATCGGCCAATGGCTTTTTAAGTTGCTCTTGAATAACTCGAGCCATCGGACGCGCGCCCATCTGACGATCATAACCTCTGTGAGCCATCCAACCTCTCGCCGTATCCGACACTTCCAATAAAATGCCTTTCGGATCAAGTTGAGCTTGTAACTCGACAAGGAACTTATCGACAACATTGAAGATAATCTGCTCATCTAATTGCTTAAATTGAACAACTGCATCCAAACGGTTTCTAAATTCAGGTGTAAAAGTACGACTGATCACTTCCATCCCATCGGTTGAATTATCCTGAGTGGAGAAGCCAATTGAACGCTTAGCCAACTCTTCTGCACCCGCGTTGGATGTCATAACGAGAATGACATTTCTAAAGTCTGCTTTGCGTCCATTGTTGTCCGTTAGCGTTCCGTGATCCATAACCTGTAATAACAAGTTAAAGACTTCAGGATGCGCCTTCTCGATCTCATCCAACAACACGACACTATGCGGATTCTTCGTCACAGCCTCAGTAAGCAAACCACCTTGGTCAAAACCAACGTAACCTGGCGGAGCACCAATTAGACGTGATACGGCATGACGCTCCATGTACTCGGACATATCAAACCGAATCAGTTCTAGGCCCATTTGCTTAGCAAGCTGACGAGTCACCTCGGTTTTACCAACACCTGTCGGTCCAGCCATCAAGAACGAACCAATTGGTTTCTGATCGGCTTTCAACCCTGCACGAGACAGTTTTATCGCATCCGACAACGTCTCAATAGCTTCATCCTGCCCAAACACCACCATTTTAAGGTTGCGCTCAAGGTTACCAAGCACTTTACGATCATCTGAATTCACCGCTTTCACAGGAACGCGAGCAATCTTAGAGACAATATCTTCTATATCTTCAACGGTAATAAGCTCTTTACGCTTACCTTCTGGCTGAAGACGCTGAAAGGCCCCTGCTTCGTCTACAACGTCGATCGCCTTGTCAGGCATATGACGATCCGTCACATAGCGATCAGCAAGCTCTGCTGCAGCCAAAAGCGCCGCTTCTTCGTACTTTATAGCGTGGTGTTCTTCGAATGACCCGATAATGCCCTTCAATATTTGATAAGTATCATCAACACTTGGTTCATTCACATCGACTTTTTGGAAACGTCGAGCAAGCGCGTGGTCTTTCTCAAAAATTCCACGAAATTCTTGGAATGTGGTTGAGCCAATGCAACGCAATTGACCAGAGCTCAGTGCGGGTTTAAGAAGGTTAGATGCGTCCATCACACCACCAGAAGCGGCACCAGCACCAATAATGGTATGAATTTCGTCAATAAACAAAATCGCGTTGGGTTGTTTTTTCAGTTCCCCCAACAGGTGTTTAAGACGTTTTTCAAAATCACCTCGATATTTCGTGCCTGCTAACAACGCACCTAAATCAAGTGAATAGACAACGCCATCCGAAATCACGTCAGGAACTTGGTTATCAACAATACGTTTCGCTAAACCTTCAGCAATGGCCGTTTTACCAACGCCTGATTCACCGACAAGCAACGGGTTATTTTTTCGACGACGTGACAAGGTTTGAACCACACGTTCAACTTCCTGTTCACGCCCTATTAATTTATCAATACGCCCCGCTTTTGCTTCTTCATTTAAGTTGGTAGCAAATTTTTGCAACGGCGCTTTTGTCGACTCTTCGCCATCTTCCTCATCTTGCTCCGAGCCGTCAGTTTGTGACGCATCGCCAAGCTTAGAAATACCATGCGCAACATAGTTCACCACGTCAATACGAGCGACGTTATGACGTTTCAGTAGATAAACAGCCTGACTTTCTTGTTCACTAAAAATAGCAACCAGTACATTCGCTCCGGTTACTTCTCGTTTTCCAGAAGATTGAACATGGAAAACGGCCCTCTGCAACACTCTTTGGAAACCTAGAGTCGGCTGAACTTCACGCTCAGAATCGTCTTCAGGGATCAAAGGTGTTGTGCTATTTACGAATTCTTCCAGTTCTCGGGTCAATACTTCTAATCGAACTCCGCAAGCCGTTAACACTTTGGAAGCCGCATCATTGGTGATAAGAGCGAGTAATAAATGCTCCACGGTCATAAATTCATGGCGTTTGTCGCGTGCCGCTTTAAACGCTGTATTCAGGGTTTGCTCTAGTTCTTTATCTAGCATAGCCTGTCCCTCGTCTCTATCCGTCGACTTTCTGTAAGTCGCACATTAAAGGGTGTTCATTTTGTTGCACAAATTGTTGCACTTGCGCAACCTTGGTTTCAGCGATGCCGAATGGGTATACTCCACATACGCCTTTACCTTTCATATGAACCTCTAACATCACCTGCTCTGCCTTTTCACCGTCCATGTTGAAAAAGCGCTGTAGGACAAATACGACAAAATCCATTGGCGTATAATCATCATTGAACAAAACCACCTGATACATGGAAGGAGGTGACAACTCCACATCATCGGGTGCCGTAGCGACTGACGAGTGTCCGTATTGATCCTCGTCTTCTAAATTTAGTTGAATTTGTTGAAAAACAAACATCTTAAGCCTCAAAGACTACAAAATTACACGTAACCCACCTAAAACAACGCACAGTACGTTAGTTTATAAACAGATCACTCTTACATTTTACAAATTGCCAAACCAGTTCTAATCTCATTTATGAGGGCTTTGGTTTGCGCAATCAATGATTATTTACAAATTTGTTAAAAATAATCTTTTCATGGTAGCACTCTTCGAAGTTCGAATCTTGAACCAAATGTGAGCAATACGGCTGCCAACGCGCCGCAGCCACGTAGAGTGTTTAACATAAAGAGTGTTTAAGGAGTAACTGATGCACCGTGGATCTGTTAAATGGTTTAATAATGCTAAAGGATATGGCTTTATCGTATCAGACAGCTTTGATGAGGATTTGTTCATTCATTATTCAGCAATAAATGTGGAAGGCTACAAAACACTTAAAGCTGGTCAATCCGTCACATTTGACGTAAGCCCAGGCAAGAGAGGACTCCATGCCGTCGATATAACCCCAGTCGATCAGGCAACCCCTGAAGAAGCTGTCGAGAACAAAGAAACACAGCCAGCCTGATTACGTTTTTGCTCGATACAACGTATGAAATCAGGCTCACCCTTCCCTTACAGGATAAGCTTGGAAGGTGGTATCATTGTGTCTACATCTTTTAGAAAAACGACAGACACTGTATGCCGGAAAAGCTCATCATTTTAAACAAACCTTTTCATGTGTTAAGCCAATTCACGGCTGACGATGGTAAAGACACATTAGCGAACTACATAGACGACGAAAACGTTTACGCTGCAGGTCGATTAGATTACGACTCCGAGGGATTGCTGCTGCTGACAAACAATGGTTCTCTCCAGCACTTAATCGCATCCCCTAAATTTAAAATGCCCAAGACTTATTGGGTACAAGTTGAGGGAGAGATTACTGACGACGCAATAGGCTCGCTATGCAGAGGTGTTGAACTAAAGGATGGAATGACAAAGCCAGCTGAATGCAGAAAAATAGACCAACCGAATATTTGGGATAGAACGCCTGCCGTTAGATACAGAGCCAACATCCCCACGTCGTGGGTGGCACTTACTATCACAGAAGGGAAAAACCGCCAAGTAAGAAGAATGACTGCCGCGGTCGGTTTCCCTACCCTAAGGCTAATTCGTTACTCAATTGGCCCTTATACAGTAGACTCATTACGCTCAGGTGAATCCAAAATCGCTGAGCTGACATCACAACTTCGTGAACAGGTATCTGAATTTGAGCAAAAAAAACGGGCAACCCCACCTAACCGTAGCCGCCATCGTTCAAAAGGACAATCACTTCCTGATGGTAAAGGAAATACAAGACGGCATAGAAGTGCTCAATCAGCCCGCAGGCCACGTTGAAAATAACGAAAGCCTCACGAGCGCAGTCATTAGAGAGACATTAGAAGAATCAGGCTGGCTGGTCGAGCCTAAAGGCGTTCTCGGCTTCTATACATTGACCCCCCATCCAGAAGCAGATACCTACCACCGAATTTGCATTGTGTGTGATGCCATAGAGCAAACATCAAAAGAGCTGGATCTCGATATAATTGAAAGCATGTGGGTTCATGAGAATGAGATCGAAAAACACGCTCTAAGAAGCCCATTGGTGAAAAAGTGCATAGACGATTTTCTGTCATCACAAAAGCGGAATGCGTCACTAATTCCGCTTAACGTAATTTGTAATGACTATTTATAGTGTTTTTTGCTGTTTTTGTGGATAGGTCGTTGTTTCTATGGAGATCAGTACTTAATAGAAAAACAACGACTTGTGAGAATGGTTACCTGCAAAAACAGTGATCTGTAAAAAATGCAGCAAATATTAAGTTCAATACAAGCGTATCGTCCCTTTCACCTAACTGGTGTACAATTAGACTAATTTACCCAATAGATGTGAAGTTTTCGCTGAGCTAGGTCGACAAATTACCTCGACGATTCAGAAGAAGACAAGCTTCAATACATTTTGAGACCCAATGAACAGTTCAGAACAAAATTCCAACACAAAAGTAATCGTCGGCATGTCTGGCGGCGTTGATTCATCCGTTTCGGCTCTACTCCTTATGCAACAAGGCTATCAAGTAGAAGGCTTGTTTATGAAAAACTGGGATGAAGACGACGGAACAGAGTATTGCACCGCAAAAGAAGACTTAGCAGATGCTCAAGCCGTCTGCGACAAGCTTGGAATCAAGCTTCATACCGCTAACTTCGCCGCCGAATATTGGGATAACGTATTTGAACATTTTTTAGAGGAATACAAAGCGGGAAGAACGCCAAACCCCGATATTCTGTGTAATAAAGAAATTAAGTTCAAAGCGTTTCTTGAATACGCGATGGCTTTAAAAGCGGACTACATTGCAACAGGCCACTATGTACGCAAAGGATTCGACGAAAATGGCAATGCGCTTCTATTAAAAGGTCTTGATAACAACAAAGATCAGAGCTATTTTCTTTACGCCGTTGGGAAAGGTGAGATCGCTAAGACCTTTTTCCCAGTAGGGGAACTTGAAAAGCCAGAAGTGCGCCGTCTAGCGGAAGAGCACGACCTAATAACTCATAACAAGAAAGACAGTACTGGCATTTGTTTTATTGGCGAGCGACGCTTTAAAGATTTCTTAGAACAATATTTGCCTGCTCAACCTGGTGATATTGAAACTCTCGAAGGCGATAAAATTGGCCGTCACCACGGTCTGATGTATCACACAATTGGGCAGAGACAAGGGTTAGGTATTGGTGGTCTATCCAAATATCCCGATGAACCTTGGTACGTTGTCGCAAAAGACTTAGAACGCAACGTGCTTCAAGTTACCCAAGGTGGACAGCATCCTTCTCTGTATAAAACACACCTTATCGCTGATAACTTTGATTGGGTTGCACGAGAGAAACCATCATTACCACTAACGTGCAAAGCAAAATGCCGCTATCGCCAGCCCGATCAAGATTGCACCATCAGTGAATTGAAAGATGGTCGTATTGAAGTGAGCTTCTCAGAGCCACAACGTGCTATAACACCAGGGCAGTCCGTAGTTTTTTACCTCGACGAAAACTGTCTAGGCGGCGGAATCATTAACATCGCATTTAATAAGAGTTAACTTTTGTTTGTTCTATCTGTCAGACCGCCTATTGCTTAATCATGACAGCATGGGCCTTTGATCAATAGAACAAGCCTTTAGATTTGGATAAGCCAGTGAGCCAACAAGAAAAACACCAAGCAATCGCTCTATCTGCCGTATTTCAGGCTGCCGACCTCGTATCTCAACTTGCGAAGAGTGGCGGCGCTCCAAGAGAGGAAACACTGCCTTTAATCAAAAGTATCCTTACCGTTAACGCGAACAGTGCTGAAGATATTTATGGCGGCCAATGGGACTATAAACAAAACTTAAGCCTTGGACGTCGCATTGCGCGCCAAACATTTGGCAAAGACAGAGCAGAAGTTAACCCTGAAACGCTTAGGTACGCATTAAGCCTTGTTCACCTCGAAAACAAACTTCGAAAATACCCTGATATGCTCAGCGCAATAGGAAACAGAATACAGCAAATAGAACGCCAATCGGAGCACTACGAAGACGCCATGCATGAAAACGTCATCGCTGGTATTGCAGGAATGTATCAAGATACCTTAAGTACACTCCCTTTTCGTGTCCAAGTGCAAGGCGACAGTCGCTTTCTGCAACAGCCCCATGTTGCTAACCAAGTGCGCGCAATTTTAATGGCAGGGATCCGAGCATCGATGCTTTGGCGTCAATTGGGAGGAAAACGCTGGCATTTAGTTTTTAAACGCAAAGCATTACTAAAAGCCCTAGACGCATAACACACTTTTGAAAAAATATTTATTTGACAATAATTTAAGAGAATTTTAGGCGGATATAAGTTAAGCAATTATTGTAAACACGCCTGTAAAAATAGGACTATATAGGCGGCATCAATTCCCACTATATCCTCCTGCAATGTCACTCTGAATTAATTTTATGTACTATATTCGCGAGTTTATACTCGACATCATTTGATAAAAACGCACATTTGGCCTTGGACGACACTCGAAGTCGATATCTAAATGTAAAACACGATGTCGAAACAAAAACCTTAAAAAGTCATTTTGAGGTTTTTAAAAGGAATGGCGACCATAAGTCACCTTCTATTCATTGGCAAACAATCAGGCCATAAACGTTAGGGGAATTACATGTCAAAGCACACTATCTACTATACACTGACAGACGAAGCGCCAGCACTTGCTACCGCATCTTTACTGCCTATTTTTCAGGCATTTGCAAAAGAAGCTGATATCAACTTGCAACTGACGGATATCTCATTGGCAGCGCGCGTATTGTCTTTATTTACTGACCGCCTACCTGAAGATAAGCAAGTTGAAGACGGTCTTTCTTTCCTAGGTGAATTAACTGCAGATCCAGATGCTAACTTCATCAAACTGCCGAACATCAGTGCTTCTATTCCTCAATTAACGGCAACAATTAAAGAGCTTCAATCACAAGGCTACGAAATCCCTGACTACCCAGAAGCGCCAGCAACAGATGAAGAAAAAGAAATTAATTCTCGCTACTCTAAAGTGCTAGGTAGTGCTGTAAACCCAGTACTGCGTCAAGGTAACTCTGACCGTCGTGCGCCTGCAGCAGTAAAAGGTTTTGCTCGCAAACACCCTCACTCCATGGGTAAATGGCAAAAAACGTCTCAAACTCACGCTGACTATATGCGTGATGGCGACTTTTTCTCTTCTGAACAATCCGTCACTATGGACAAAGCTCAAGAAGTACGCATTGAGTTTGTAAACAAATCAGGCGAAGTAGACGTTAAGAAAACGTTGCCTTTGTTAGAAGGTGAAGTACTTGACGGAATGCGCATGAGTGCAAGCAAACTTCGCGACTTCTTCGAGCAATCTCTTCAAGAAGCAAAAGAAGCGGGTATCATGTGGTCACTGCACGTAAAAGCGACCATGATGAAAGTATCTCACCCTATCGTATTTGGTCACGCTGTAACGGTTTACTACAAAGAAGTTTGGGATAAATTTGGCGACCTTTTTGATGAACTTGGCGTTAATCCAAACAACGGTATCGGCAGCGTTTACGATAAAATCAAAACTCTTCCACAGTCAACTCAAGACGAAATTTTAGAATCTATCCACGATTGCTACGAGCACCGTCCAGAAATTGCAATGGTAGACTCAGTTCGTGGTATTACAAACCTGCACGTACCAAGTGACGTAATTGTTGATGCTTCTATGCCTGCTATGATCCGTAGTTCTGGTAAAATGTGGGGACGTGACGGCAAGACTAAAGACACTAAAGCCGTTATGCCTGAAAGCACATACGCTCGTATTTATCAGGAAGTTATCAATTTCTGCAAAACAAACGGTGCATTTGATCCAACAACAATGGGTACTGTACCTAACGTTGGCCTTATGGCTCAAAAAGCAGAAGAGTACGGTTCACACGATAAGACGTTTGAAGTTCAAGAAAACGGTACAATGCGCGTGCGTGATGCAGAAGGCAATGTCCTAATGCAACACGACGTAGAAAAAGGCGACATTTGGCGCGCATGCCAAACAAAAGATGCTCCGATTAAAGACTGGGTAAAATTAGGTGTTACACGAGCTCGTAACTCTGGCACTCCTGCAGTTTTCTGGTTAGATGCAGAGCGCGCACACGATAATGAACTACGCAAAAAAGTAAAACTATACTTGCAGGATCATGATCTTGAAGGTCTTGAAATTCATATCATGTCTTACAACGAAGCGATTCGTTTCTCTATGGAGCGAATGATGCGTGGCCAAGATACTATCTCGGTTTCTGGTAACGTACTTCGTGATTACCTAACCGACTTGTTCCCAATCATGGAGCTAGGCACATCAGCGAAAATGCTATCGATCGTTCCTATGTTGAATGGTGGCGGAATGTACGAAACAGGTGCAGGCGGTTCTGCTCCTAAGCACGTACAACAGCTTCAAGAAGAAAACTACTTACGTTGGGATTCTTTAGGCGAATTCCTTGCAACTGCCGTTTCTTTTGAAGAATTGGGCATTAAGCAAGATAACGCTAAAGCAAAAGTACTGGCTGCTGCCCTAGATCGTGCGACTGAGCAACTGCTGGATAACAATAAATCTCCATCTCGTAAAGTAGGTGATATTGATAACCGCGGAAGTCATTTTTACCTAACAATGTACTGGGCTCAAGCATTAGCGACTCAAACTGACGATGCTGAACTTGCTGACAAGTTCGCAAGCGTTGCAAAAGCGTTGGTCGAAAATGAGTCTAAGATTGTTGAAGAGCTTAACTCTGTTCAAGGTAAAGATGCTGGTCTAGAAGGTTACTACCACATGGATCTGGATGCCGTTACTAAAGTAATGCGTCCAAGCGCAACCTTTAACGAGATTCTTGCTGCGATCTAATTTTAGCAAACTCTAAGATCCCTCCCTAGCCCTCCCCTTATAAAGGGGAGGGAAATATAGGCCAAATGGTTTACACCTCCCCCTTGCTAAGGGGGAGGATGGGAGGGGGTCTTTTTCTATCTATCCCTCTGTTCCAATAGAACTCGAAACCACTTTCACCTATAATAGCGGCTCCCTGAAAACCACATGGTCGAGGCGTTATCTCAATGCAATTAACCAGCTTAAATGCTATCTCTCCTATCGACGGTCGTTACGGCTCTAAAACTAACGTACTTCGTCGTTCTGTAAGCGAATTTGGCTTACTACGTATGCGTGTTATTGTTGAAGTCCGCTGGCTTCAAGCTTTGTCAAATCACCCTCAAATTTCCGAAGTGCCTGCTCTTAGCGCTGAAGCGAATCAGTTGCTAGACAATCTGGCGGAAAACTTTAGTGAAGAAAACGCACAAGCGATTAAAGACATTGAGAGAACGACTAACCACGATGTGAAAGCGGTCGAGTACTTCATTAAAAATCAAATGGCGGATAACGCTGAACTTGCCGCCGTTTCTGAGTTTGTTCACTTCGCATGTACATCGGAAGATATTAACAACCTTTCACACGCACTTATGCTTCGCGAAGCATTAGCTGAAGGCGTGTTGCCTGACTTGAAAGCAGTAACAGAAGCCATCGAAGGCCTTGCTATTGAGCATGCTGATCAACCAATGCTGTCTCGCACACACGGACAAACGGCATCGCCATCAACAATTGGTAAAGAGATGGCAAACGTCGCAGCGCGTCTACGTCGCCAACTTAAGCAAATTGAAGCAGTTGAATTCTTAGGCAAAATTAACGGTGCAGTAGGTAACTACAACGCCCATCTATCTGCCTACCCTGATGTCGATTGGCAAGCTCATGCTGAACAATTTGTTACGTCACTTGGCCTAACTTGGAACCCTTACACAACCCAAATCGAGCCACATGACTACATTGCCGAACTGTATGATGCAATCGCTCGTTTTAATACAATCTTGATCGATTTCGATCGCGATGTATGGGGCTACATCTCAATGGGCTTCTTCAAGCAAAAAACCATTGCTGGCGAAATCGGTTCTTCAACAATGCCGCATAAAGTTAACCCAATCGATTTCGAAAACTCAGAGGGTAACTTAGGCATCGCAAATGCGGTTATGAACCACCTAAGTGCCAAACTGCCTATTTCTCGCTGGCAGCGTGACTTAACCGATTCCACTGTATTGCGTAATTTAGGTGTTGGCCTTGCCCACAGTTTAATCTCTTACCAAGCAACACTTAAAGGGATCAGCAAGCTAGAAATCAATGCTCAGCGCTTAAATGATGATCTGAATGCATCATGGGAAGTGCTGGCTGAACCTATTCAAACGGTTATGCGTCGCTACGGCATCGAATCTCCATACGAAAAACTGAAAGAGCTTACTCGTGGACGTGATATCGATCAGGAAACCATCAGTGAGTTCGTTGATACTCTGGAACTTCCAGAATCAGCAAAAGCAGAGCTTAAAGCACTGACGCCAGCAACGTATGTTGGTAACGCAGCGGCTCAAGCAAAAGCAATTCGCAATTAACAGCTAATTTAGCGGCAACGTTAATAAATGCTGAATATAGGGCGTTGGTTTCTTCTAAAGAGTCAACGCCCTATTTTTTTCCAGCACGGTTCGAATACACTATACGAACAAGCTAATCACAGAATGCTCGCAACTAGAAATGGAATGTAACATGACACCTGATACTCCGATCAGCATTTTAGGCGGAATAACACTTGAAACCTTTTTAAGCGAATACTGGCAAAAGAAGCCTCTTATTATTCGCAAGGGACTGACGGACATCGAACTTCCGCTAGATGCAAATGAACTCGCTGGCTTATCAATGGAAGAAGAAGCGGAAGCACGAATTGTCATCGAAAATGGAAAGACTTCATGGCAACTAATGCAAGGTCCATTTCAAGAAGACACATTCCAAAACCTACCTGAAAAAGAATGGACGTTATTGGTACAAGCCGTCGATCATTGGGTTCCAGAAGTACAAGCATTAAAAGAGCGCTTTTACTTTTTACCCAGCTGGCGTTTAGACGATGTGATGATCAGCTACGCTACTGAAGGCGGCAGTGTTGGCCCACACTATGACCAATACGATGTATTTTTAGTTCAAATGTCAGGAAAGCGACGCTGGCAAGTCGCAGAACCGACCGAATACGAAGACTCTGCTGTTGAGGGTACTCAACTTCACATCCTCGACAATTTTCCTAGTACCCCATCCATTGAATGTGATCTAGAACCTGGGGATATTCTCTACCTCCCGCCTAATTTTGCTCACAACGGAAGAGCACTCAATAGCGAATGCTTAACTTACTCCATTGGTTTTCGTGCTCCATCTTCAAGCGAAGCGCTTTCTGGGGTAAATTCGTTAATAGAAGAGCAATTAGGCGAAGACAAATCTCTTGAAAAGCGTCGATTCTGTGCTGAAGAACCTCTAGAGCGCGCCCACCACGGAGAGATTAGCCAATCAGATGTTGACCACCTGCGTACAAAATTAATTGAGCTCATCGATCAACCAGAGTTACTAAAAGACTGGCTTGGCGAGACAATGAGTGAAAGCAAGTACCCTGAGTTCAACCCAGCGCTAAACCAGGAAGAAGAAGATCAAGCTTTTGAATTAGCAATACAAGGTGCTAGTTTTATCAGACCAGGTGACGCTCGTATTTGCTATTATCAAAGTGGCGACCATACCTCTGTGTACTGTAATGGCGAAAAAATGACGGTTCCGCTTGAACTCACATCCTTTGTCCAAGCGGTGAGCGACGACACAGAGTTTGATTTTAGTGGCCTAGATTTATCTCAATCAAGTGATCTAGAGCCCTTGTTACGCTTTCTTTTAAAACGTCAGGCCTTGGTCGCCTTACCAGCAGAATAAGAACACGAGGATACACAATATGAAAGTGCTTACGTCCGATTGGGAAAGCAGCAAAGCCCAACTGACTTTCGTTCGAAAACAGGTCTTTATTCTAGAGCAAGGGTTCGATGAACAAGACGAGTGGGATGGAAAAGATGACGAAGCTGTACACTTTGTCTCATTTGGCACCACCGCGGTTCCTACTGGCGTATGCAGACTTACTGAGAACGGACAAATATCTAGGTTAGCCGTTCTCCCCAACTACCGTAGTCAAGGCTATGGGATTATGCTTATGAGGCGTGCCGTTCAGGTAGCTCGTGAAATGGGACTAGACAGTGTTTTTTTGAACGCTCAAATTGAGGCTCAGGTGTTTTATGAGCGTATAGGGTTCAAAACAGACGGGAAGATCTTTCTGGATGCGGGTAAACCGCATGTTCGCATGGAAAGAAAAATTTAAAAAAATGGACGGCAGCACCGTCCATTTTTAATCTAACATCAAACTTATTTAACTTCTAAAAGCTCAACGTCAAATACAAGTACAGAATGAGGCTTGATCATCGCGCCTGCACCCTGAGCTCCATATGCTAGCTCAGCAGGGATAGTGAAGCGGTATTTTGCGCCTTCTTTCATTAGCTGAAGACCTTCAGTCCAACCTGCGATAACGCCACCTAATGGGAATTCGATTGGCTCACCACGTGCAATTGAGCTGTCAAATACTTGTCCATCAGTCAAACGACCTTCGTAATGAACTTTTACAGTAGACTGTGCAGTCGGTGTTGCGCCATTACCTTCTTCAAGAACAAGGTATTGCAAACCACTGTCTGTCACTTGAATGCCTTCAGCAGCTTTATTTTCAGCTAAGAATGCTTCGCCAGCGGCAACTACTTCTTTGGCAGACTCTTTAGATTTTGCTTCCATTTCTTCTTGAAGCTTCGCAAATGCAGCTTCCAACTCAGCGCCAGGTACACGCATAGCAGCACCATTTAACGCATCTTCAATGGCAGCATATAGATGTGGAAGAGACAATTCACCCAAATCTCCACCTTTAAGTTGATCACCAATTTGACGACCTATGCCGTAGGCAATTTTTGCTTCATTCGTGTCGAAAGACAGTTCTGACATGTTCAATACTCTTAGTCATTTTAAAAAGAAGCCGAATATTAACATAACGAACAGTTGACTGACGACAGGTACACCTCATCCAAAAACGAAAACATCGCTGCTTAGAGACTCATCATTAAAATATGGCCGTAGATACCATTTATTGGGACTCGTGCAGCCAACTTAATAAGAAACAACAAGAAACACCTAATGAGCAAATATAAGACATAAAAACATTGAATGATATTGATTATCATTTATAATTAGAATCATCGTCTCTTGCTCACGCTCTATTCGCGAAGGAAAAAGAACATTATGAATAAAATGCCACCTCAAAACACGGAAGTATGCAGCCAAAAACAAAATCGCTGGACCGTTGCATTTGCTAGCTTCGTATTAATTTCAGCCGCAACAGGCTTTTTGTTCGACGCTCATTACGAACAACGAACAATTGAAAAAGCAATAAGTACTATTGATCTATATCAGTTCGAATATTTGGGATGAGGCTACACTAAAGTTGTCGGGAGATATTCCCTAAACAATAAGAGGGCGCAGCGAATAGACGTACTGCAAAAGCCTCTCTAAGGAGAAAAGCTATGTTACCCCAAATCAATACTATTCTTTACGCTTGTGACCTTTTAGACAACAAAAGCAGCGAAGCGCTTGGCTACGTTATGCAGTTAGCAAAAATCAATGAAGCAAACGTTGTCTTAATGCATGCGATGGAACCATTGACGACGCATTCTTCTTATATGATTAACAATTACATTCCGGAAGAAACGCTGGAAATGGTTCGAAAAGAAACATTGCAAGCGACCACTGATAAAGCAGAAACCCAACTCGCTAACTTTTTAGAAGAGCATAAAAGTGACTTAGCGGGCATCCCAAAACCTGAAGTATTGATTACGACAGGTGCACCCGCGGATGCTATTGAGCAGACGGTAAAATCAAAAGACGTTGATCTCATTGTTATGAACAGTCGCACACACAGCACGATTGGTCAGATGATCATTGGTTCTACCGCGAATAAGGTAATTCATCATAGTAATGTACCCGTACTCGTTGTACCGATCAAATAACGATATAAACAGTACACCTTACAAATCTTCTGAAGATTCGATAAACTACTGTATATATACCCATATATGCAGTAGTTTTTATGATTCTTTATATAGCCGAAAAGCCCAGTCTAGCTCGTGCCATTGCCGCAGCCCTTCCCTCCCCTCAAAAAAAAGAAGATGGGTGTATTTGGCTCCCCAACGGTGACTGTATTTCATGGTGTATTGGCCACCTTCTAGAACAAGCCGAACCGCACATTTATAACCCTGCATACAAAAGCTGGTCTCTCGATCACCTACCCATTATTCCCGACGACTGGCAATGGCAAGAAAAAAGCCAAACAAAAAAGCAGCTTAGCAAGTTAAAAAAATTGATTAAGCAAGCCGATCAATTGGTTCATGCTGGTGACCCTGACCGCGAAGGGCAACTACTGGTAGATGAAGTATTGCACTACACGAACGTCCCAAAGAAAAAGCTTGAAACGACAAAACGCCTACTCGTAAGCGATCTAACGCCCTCTTCTATCAAAAAATCGCTGGGTAAGCTCAAGCTAAACAGTGAATATTCAGCACTGTCTCGATCAGCACTCGCAAGAGCAAGAGCCGATTGGATATATGGACTAAATCTTACCCGAGCTTATACTATCAAAGGCCGCCAAGCTGGATACCAAGGCGTACTATCAATAGGTCGGGTACAAACGCCTATTCTGGGGCTTGTGGTTAAAAGAGACTTGGAAATAGAAAACTTTGTGACAAAAGATTATTTTCAAGTACATGCCCACTTAGCCACCGAAGCGAATGAACACTTTGTTGCAAATTGGGTTCCAAGTGACGCCTGTAAACCACACATGGATGAAGATGGAAGGGTTATTAATCGAGCACTAGCAGAAAATGTAGCAAGGCGAATTACACACAAACCAGGGACGGTCGTGAAAGCGGAATACAATACCAAGCGACAGTCACCTCCTCTCCCTTACAGCCTATCTAGCTTACAAATCGATGCAGCCAAACGTTGGGGCTTGTCCGCGAAACAGGTTTTAGACACCTGTCAGGATTTATACGAAAAGCACCAAATGATCTCCTACCCACGTTCTGACTGCCGATATTTACCCGTAGAACAAATGTCAGAAATATCGTCAATTATCAAAGTACTAAAAAGCACCTCTTCAGAAATCAATAACTGGTGTGAAAACGCAAACCCACATCTAAAAAGCAGTGCTTGGAATGATAAGAAAGTCGGCGCACACCATGCCATCATCCCAACCCAAAAAAGTGGTAAATACGCCTCACTTAGTCATAGAGAAAAACAGGTATACGAACTCGTCGTCCGACAATATTTAATGCAGTTTTATCCAAATTATGAATATTTAGCCGCGAAAATCGTCGCAGAAATCGAGGGTGGTACCTTCTCGGCAACGGGGAATACACCGCTAACGCTTGGATGGAAGTCGCTTCTTGGCGCTACTTTAAACAATGACGACAAAAAAACGGAAGAGACCGAACCAAATTTACCAAAGCTAACTCAAGGAGACCCTCTTTTCTGCCGCTTAGGCGAAGTCGTTCAAAAGCAAACCAAACCTCCAGCTCACTTTACAGACGCCACCCTATTAGCGGCCATGACAGGAATCGCAAAGTACGTCGAAGACAAATCAGTCAAAGACATACTGAAAGAAACGGACGGACTTGGCACAGAAGCCACCCGAGCAAGTATTATCGAGCTTTTGTTCAAGCGTCAGTTTCTGTTTAGGGACAGCAAAAAAATCAAAGCAACAGAGGCAGGAAGGCTATTTGTCAGCTGTCTGCCACGCTCGACCATAACACCCGATATGACGGCAGTTTGGGAGTCAACGTTAAGTGCGATCAGCGTCAAGCAAGCTTCTTATGAGGCTTTTATGACATCCCTCGAAGCGACATTAACGCATTTACTTAATGAAGCGAGAAATACTCCTCTAACGTCATTAACGTCGCTCGCTAAAAGTACGCCCGCCAAAACAGCATGGAAAGCACGTCGATCAAGCTCGTCACGAAGCTCAACAAAAAAGGAGCCAACCAAAAGAGGATCAAAAGGTACGGGGCAGAAAACAACCTACAAAAAGAAAACAACGTACAAGAAAAGCAATTAAACTTTGATCGCTAAAGATACACACGCTAAAAATAACAATGCAATTAAGCGCTATCCAAAGGCAAGCCAAACACCGACCATTAGCATCAAAGTTCCTGCGATTCGATTCATCGCTTTAACATTGCCATTTTTCATCAACAGAGACTTCATACTGCGTCCACCCGCAGCGTAAATCAACAAACACATAAACTCGAGTACAAGAATGATAGACACTAAAATCGATAATTGAGAAAGCAGAGAGGAATCGGCAGATAAAAAGGGGGGAAGCAATGCAACAAAGAACGCCCAACCTTTTGGGTTCGATACTGCGGTCAAAAAGCCTTGGGTAACAAGCTCGATTTTAGAAGCGGGTTTTACCTCCTCTTCCATCTTGATCGCCATTTTCCCCTTTGAAAGCCACATCTGAACACCTAAATAAGCCAAATAGGCACCACCAGCGTATTTCAACACTAGAAAAGCACTCGGGTAACTCAACAAGATAGTTGCGACGCCAATCGCAGTAAGAACGACAACGAGACCGACTCCAGCGAGCTCCCCCACCATCATCCACAAAGCACGGCGAACACCGACCGTCATACCCAATGTCATAGCAAGTGTCATGCACATGCCAGGGGTAATGGAAACAAAGAAAAAAGTGGGAACAAAAACAGAAAGCAAGTTCAATGTCACGAGTGTGCCTACTACATGTAAGAATTAAAGTCGTATCGACTAGTATGGATTAAAACTCAACTGAGAATTCGACCGAGAGTTCAACTTATTAAAAATGTTTCTTCTTTTTGAATGTGTTTTGATCCATAAACTGACTCCATTCATCATCCAAATTTTCTTCTGCTTGCTCATCTTCTTCGGTGTTCGACGAAAGCGCCTCTTCCTGCCGCTGAAGCTCCAAATCACTTTCTATTTCATCAATGATTTGTTGATAACCCGCGATGGCAGATTTGGCTTCAGGGTTTTCACTGATAGGCTCAAGCTGTGACATTGCTTCTTTGTACAATTCAATCGCTTTGTCGAACTTTTCCGTCAGGAAGGCCTGACGAGCCATATAGACATGGTAATCGGCATTAACACGGTAACCATAAAAGCTAAACAAGTCCTTATAGCGAACATACAAGTCGGGGTTAATTTTTTTGTTTTGCTTCGCAAAATCAAGATAGGCAGAAAAAGAATCAAATAACCGTCGTAGCTCACTAATTTGCAATTCATCATTAATCGGCTTTGCTTTACGCTTCGTTTTGCTTTCCTCGAACTGTTTCAGCTCTTCAACAAAAAAACCACGGTGACGACGCAACGTATCATCGGCTTGCAGATCGATTAATTCATCATATACAGAAACCAATCTGCGCAAAATCCAAATGCGCATATCCTTAGGCTGATATTGTGGAGGAAGATCGTCAAGGTAGCGCCTTAACTGACGCGTCTGGTTCCCAAGCGCTGCGGATTTTCGTAAGCGTTCTAGACGGGCTTGTTCTTTTAATTGTAAATAGATAGCAAACGCAATAAAGCCCCCAATTGCTATCAACATCAGTGTAATAGCAATTGCAGTCATATTTCTTCTAATACAAGTAACGTCATAAAATTGCTCGAAATATCATCCAACATAGGTAGAGGGCAGATTTAAGTGTTCAGAAGCTATCCGTTGTCTTCATTTTGTTTCTTTTTAAATAATATACCTTCAATCGCTTGGATTCTATTTTTTAGTGTATTTATTACACTATTTGACTCAGGAACAAAGCTAACTGTTTCCATTTCAGCCAATGCCGTACGATATTTCTCCAACGCTCGGGCTTTTTTGTCTAAATCAAGGTCATCTCGCGCTTCTTTCATCAACATATCACAGTGAGCTAAAAGGTAACCGTACCGAATCATAGTCAGTTGTTGCTTCGCAGACGCCATGTCTATTGTTTTGTTTGATGCAAACGCTTTCACCAAGGTTATCAACGCCTTTAATGCTCCTTGAACCCTAACCAGCTCGGCCTGCGCAACGACCTTCTCTTTTTTTGTCGCTTGTTCTGCATACATTAACTCTTTACGAAGGCCAATATACTCTTCCTGCTTCTCAATTAAGGCAATCGAATTAGGCAGCGATTTTACTGTTACCATCGATTCAAGAACATAATTAACAAGCACTAGCTTTGTCGTAATGGGAATATAGCGGTCTGAAAGAACGCTTAGCAACTCATCAATTCTATAGCAGCGTTTAAGCAACAAATTATTCGCTTCCAACTGCAAAGTGCGTTGTTTTTTACGCCACCGCATTATTGATATAGCGAGCGCAACAGAAAACAGAAAAGCTAAGCCTGCAGCAATTAGAATAATTTCTAAACGTAACATAAAATGTTTAGCATCCTTGGAAAAGGGTCGCATCGGAAAGTTGCACTTTAAGAAGCTTCAAGTCCCTTTTCTAAAGCATAGTTTAAAGAAGTGACTACGAATCTAAACCTCACCTTTTCTATTCTAGTACCTCAGAATCAATCCTAAATAAAAGAGTTCATCAATTCTGCGGCTCTAAAACGCCAAAAAGAGAGATCTATAAAATTAGTTCCCGTTATTTATATCACAAAAGATTACAATTCAAGAAACAAAAAAGGCTGGTTAATCCAGCCTTTTTTGTCATTGACTTACGTTCACCTGCAAGATGAGCGTAATAAGATCAACTATTTACAAGATCGAATCCCACTAACGTGTAGAAAATTAGGGCCGACAGTAGTGCAGAAGCAGGCACAGTGATAACCCAAGCAGCAGCAATTCGAAGTAACGCAGAGCGCTTAACCAACTCTTTCTTGGTCGCTCGTTTTAGCTTTTTACGATCCTGCTTCGAGATAGGCGCCATGTTCTTTTCTGACTTAAGCTCACTCAGAATCGCTCGCTTCTCATCGACATCCGCATTTTTGAAGCGCTCTACAAATAATGATGTTTGCTCCAGATCGTGACCTGCTCGCTTAGAATGCTCCATCACTTCATTAAGCTTTCGTTCGTACGCCGCTTTTAGATACTCGCGCAGGAAACCAACACCAAATATTCCACCTACCGCAATGTGTGTTGAACTAACAGGAAGACCCAATTGAGAGGCGATAATCACCGTAATCGCAGCGGCCATTGCGACACAGAACGCACGCGTTTTGTCCAGATGTGTAATTTCTGAACCCACTGTTTTAATCAACTTAGGACCAAATAATGCAAGACCTACAGCAATACCAATACCACCCACTAGCATAATCCATAATGGTATCGATGCTTTGCTGGATATCCCTCCGCTAATTAACGCATCATTGATCGCTGCCAACGGTCCAATCGCATTTGCGACATCGTTTGCACCATGAGCAAAGCTCAATAACGCGGCAGAAGCAATAAGTGGTAACGTGAATAAACTATTCACAGAATCTTTTTCATTTTTCAGCGTAGAAGCTACTTTTGCAATCATAGGTCGAACGATAAGATAGACTGCAATGGCGATCAAAAGACCTATACTCAGCGCACTAACGAAGTCAACTTTGAACAGTTTCTTCAAACCTTTAACAATCAGATAGGTCGAGAACGCCCACACCATAATCGCAATGAGAAGAGGCACGACTTTCTTAGCTGCGCCGATCATGTCATTTTTATAGGTGACTGCACGCTTCACATAAAAAAGAAATACCGCTGCAATGAGCCCCCCTAACACAGGAGAAATCACCCAACTAGCAACGATCGCACTCACTTTACTCCAGTTAGCAATATCCCAGCCACCCGCTGCGATACCGGCTCCCATAACACCACCAACAATAGAGTGTGTCGTCGAGACTGGTGCGCCAAGATACGTAGCAAGGTTTAGCCAGATCGCACCTGCTAATAGAGCGGCCATCATGACCCATATAAAAGTCGTCGCATCAGCAATAGCTGCAGGGTTAATAATACCTTTCTTTATTGTACCGACAACGGAACCGCCTGCAATAAGAGCGCCACTTGCCTCAAAAATAGCGGCAATCAGAATGGCACCTGTCATCGATAATGCTTTTGCGCCCACCGCAGGGCCTACATTATTGGCGACATCATTCGCGCCAATATTGATCGCCATATAAGCACCTATCGCGGCGGCGATAGCTAAGATAGACAAATTGGAAACTTCAACGCCATTTGAAGATGCGTAATAGCCTGCGCAACAAATAAACGCTAAAGCAATAAGAACTTTAACAAAGTCAGAGCTGCGAGAAGTTGTGGTCGATTCGGTGGTGTTGTTTGATAAATCCATAAATAGTTCTTTATGTAGAGTTAAACAATGCTAAGTATCACGGAGTAGCAACCTTTTCCCATCCCTATATAAACAGGCTAGTATCATGCACTTAATCCAGTTCTCGCCCAACCCGCAACATTATGGAAATATTTCTGAAACCATACTGTCACATTTTGAGGCACGGCAATTTTACACATCCAAGTTTCAGATAAAACCCCTAGCGGGTAATTTCTCATAAAACAGCAAGAATATCTGCTTATTTAGACGAATAGACGGAGGAAAACCTTCTTATGAAGCAAAAATAGCATTAAATATGGCTAAAAAGTGCAAATTTAGTTTGAGTTCTCAATCAACTTTCAGTTTAATAATAGTGAAACAACGTATGTAGCCCCAAAATGGTGCGCATAATAATAAACGAAAGGATGGGGAATTATGTCCGTTACATTTATAGTCGGAGTTGACGGTAGTGACGCTAGTAACCGCGCTTTGGCCTTTGCAAAAAGACAAGCTACTTTAGTTGGCGACGAGTGTAAGCTTTTGCTTGTGTGTGTTGTCGAGTGGTCTCCTTACAAGTTCCAAACGACAGAGGAAAATGCCATTCGCCATAAGCAGAAATTAGATGAGATTAAGAGTGCCCAGCAGCGCGTCATTGATCCTCTTTTGGAAGAACTAAAGAATGATGGCGTTCAAGCTGAAGGCCGTGTTATTCATGGTAAAGCATCGACCATTCTCAACAACATGGCAGTTGAAAACAACGCCGAACAAATCTTCGTTGCTCGCTCGACAGAACAAGGTTTAAGTGCACGTGTTTTCGGTAGTGTTACCGCTAACCTTGTCATGAGCTCTAATGTTCCAGTCACTGTCGTAAGCTAATCTCAGGTATTTTCTATGATTTCAAAACTGTTTGCGGCTTTGACCGTTTCGTTTTTTTCACTTTTCAGCTCTCTAGCATCCGCTAGTTCTATTGATGAAACTATTAATAGTGTTTTCTCTTCTGCCACTGGCTGGTTTGTCAGCCTTATTTTCTCTCCACTTCCTGGTACAAGCTTTCCTTGGATCGTCCTTTGGTTGGTAGTAGGTGCAAGTGTCTTCACATTGTATTTTGGTTTCATCCAATTCCGAGCAATTGGTCACTCGATTTCCCTAGTAAAAGGCGACTACTCAAACCCAAACGACGCGGGTGAAGTGAGCCATTTTCAAGCTTTGACAACAGCACTTTCAGGAACGGTTGGTCTAGGTAACATTGCAGGGGTTGCAGTAGCCGTTAGCATCGGTGGTCCTGGCGCGACATTCTGGATGATCTTAGCAGGTCTTTTAGGTATGGCTTCGAAATTCGCAGAGTGTACTCTGGGTGTTAAATACCGTAATGAATACGAAGACGGGCGTGTATCAGGTGGTCCAATGTACTATATCTCCAAAGGATTTATAGAACGTGGTCTACCAGCAGGTTTCGGTAAGTTTCTAGCAGTCATGTTTGCTATCTTCTGTATCTTCGGTGCACTTGGTGGCGGCAACATGTTCCAAGCAAACCAAGCACACGCTCAATTGAGTGGTGTAATCGGTGACTACCCAGGCTGGATCACGGGTATTATATTCGCTGTAGTGGTCTTCCTTGTTATCGTTGGTGGTATCAAATCGATTGCGAACGTGACCGAAAAAGTAGTGCCTTTCATGGGTGTTATTTACGTCGGTGCTGCGCTTGTTATCATCCTGATGAACGTTGATAAAATCGGTTGGGCATTTGGTCAGATTTTCGAAGGCGCCTTCACAGGTTTGGGCGTAGCAGGCGGTATGGTTGGTGCCTTGATTCAAGGCTTTAAACGAGCTGCGTTCTCTAACGAAGCTGGTGTCGGTTCTGCTGCAATTGCTCACTCTGCGGTAAAAACCAACGAGCCAATTACCGAAGGTCTTGTTTCCCTACTAGAACCTTTCATCGATACCGTTGTTATCTGTACGATGACGGCTTTGGTTATCATCATCACTCAACAGTTAGTCACTGATCCAGAAACAGGCCTATATGTATTAAATGCATCTGGCACGATTCAGACAGCTGACGGTTCGTCAGGTGTTGCCTTAACCTCTGCTGCATTTGCTTCTGCGTTTAGCTGGTTCCCATACATCCTTGTAGTGGCCGTTGTATTGTTTGCATTCTCTACCATGCTAAGCTGGTCTTACTACGGTCTAAAAGCTTGGACTTACCTATTTGGTGAGAGCAAAGGCGCAGAACTAACGTTCAAAGTGATTTTCTGTATCTTCGTATTCATTGGTGCATCAATTAGTCTTGGTCCTGTTATTGATTTCTCTGACGCTGCTATCTTTGCAATGGCGGTCGTGAACATCATTGGTTTGTACTTCTTAATGCCTATCGTTAAGAAAGAACTAAACTCTTACATGACCCGCCTTCGTGCTGGTGAGTTCAAGAAATACAAATAAGTATTAGATCGCTCATAGACGATGAGCCTGTTATCTAATCTAAAAAGCCGATGCTAAATAAGCATCGGCTTTTTTTGTGGAACTGTTCCGTCCTGAAATAGGTTTACACCTAGGAGACCTATTATGGGGACATCAAGTAATACCAAGCGCAAGCGTACTCAACGTGACTATACAATGGGCTTTAAACTACAGATAGTGATGGCCGTCGAAAAAGGCGACATGACTTACAAGCAAGCTCAAAAGATCTATGGAATCCAAGGCCGATCAACAGTGCTGACTTGGCTTCGAAAACACGGCAAAATGGATTGGTCTACCAAAGTGAGGCGACCCATGTCTAAATCCCCGAAAGCAAAAGAAACACCCGCTCAAACAATCAAAAGACTAGAGCGAGAGTTGGAAGATGAGCAACTGAAAAATCGTTTACTCAATACGGTGGTTGATATTCTGGACGCTGAGCACGGGATGAGCCTTAGAAAAAAGTATATAGCCAAGGAGCGAGATGCCTTCAAGCTGAAGAAAAAATCAGTTTAAGTCGTTCTTGCCATTAGTAGGCAGGCCGTCTACCAACAAGAGCAGAGACAGTTAATACGACAGGATAGTCTATCAATCATTAAAGACTTGGTCATGGATATCCGTCGTTTCATGCCTAGACTTGGAACAAGAAAGTTATATTTTTTGCTGAAAGACAAGCTTAAAGAACGGGATATAAAACTCGGTCGAGATGGCTTGTTTCGTTATTTAAGAGAAGAAGGTCTCTTGGTTAAGCCAAAACGCAGCTATACCAAAACAACGGACAGTAAGCATTGGATGAAGAAGTACCCGAATCTCTTAATAGGTCATCAACCGACAAGGTCAGAAGAGGTGTTTGTAAGCGATATTACCTATGTTGAAAGTGATGAAGGTGTGCATTATCTCTCGCTTGTGACAGATGCTTTTAATCGAAAAATCATGGGATATAAGCTCAGTCATGATATGAAAGCAGACAATGTCGTTAAAGCCTTAAAGAAAGCGGTTCAGTCTCGTAAAACGACAAAGCCATTAACGCATCATTCAGACAGAGGGTCGCAGTATTGCTCGGCTCTTTATCAAAAAGAATTACAGCGTAATAAAATACGACCGTCGATGACAGATGGCTATGACTGCTACCAAAATGCGTTAGCAGAAAGGGTGAATGGCATATTGAAGCAAGAATTTTTGGTTGAACGGTGTAGGACCTTTAAAGACTTAGAAAGGCATGTAAGTGAGTCTATTGATATTTATAATAGATATCGACCACACTTAAGCCTTAATATGAAAACACCTGAAGAAGTACATGAAAAAGCCAGCATGGAATCCATACTGGCTTAACAAAAATCGTCAACGTATTTTAGGACGAGACAAACAACTTTGTATTGTTATGTCGATATTAGTTATTCATCTCAATCCTATCCATCTCGACCTTATCCACTTAGACCCAAAGCTTTAGAAGCCGCTATCTACAAGTCGCTAAAAGAAGCCCAATGGGTTGATATCATAGCTAACTAGCATATTCTTAGTTTGCTGATAGTGTTCCAGAGCCACTTTATGAGTTTCACGGCCAACACCAGATTTTTTGTAGCCACCAAACGCCGCATGAGCAGGGTATTGATGATAACAATTCATCCAAATACGGCCAGCTTCAATGTTTCTCCCCATGCGATACGCTAAATTGGTATCTCGAGTCCATACCCCTGCACCAAGACCAAATTCAGTGTCGTTCGCAATAGCAAGCGCTTCAGCTTCGTCTTTAAAAGTAGTAACACTCACGACTGGACCAAAAATTTCCTCTTGGAAGATCCTCATATCGTTATTGCCTTTCATTAACGTAGGCTGAATGTAAAAACCGTTGTTAAAGCCATCTAAACTCTCCGCCGCACCACCGCATAGCACCTGTGCGCCCTCTTTACGACCAATATCAATATAACTAAGTATCTTATCAAATTGCTCTTGTGAGGCTTGAGCGCCGACTTGCGTTTCCGTATCTAAAGGGTTGCCACGTTTAATTTTTGCTGCACGCTCTAAAACATGACCAATGAAATCATCGTAAATCGATTCTTGAATAATCGCACGAGAAGGACACGTACAAACTTCACCTTGGTTAAAGAAAGCCAAGACTAAACCTTCAGCTGCTTTTTCAACAAATGCGTCTTCCTGCTGCATGACATCTGCGAAGTAAATGTTAGGAGACTTACCGCCTAACTCGACGGTCGATGGAATGATGTTTTCTGCTGCACATTTTAAAATGTGAGAACCGACGGGCGTTGAGCCTGTAAAAGCGATTTTGGCAATGCGCTTGCTGGTTGCTAGCGCCTGCCCTGCTTCTGCGCCAAAACCATTTACGATATTGAGAATGCCTGCGGGCAACAGATCTTCTATCACCTTGATCAATTCTAAAATGGAAACTGGTGTTTGTTCTGCAGGTTTCAAGACAATACAGTTACCCGCAGCCAGAGCAGGCGCGATTTTCCAAGCGGCCATCAGAATCGGGAAGTTCCACGGAATAATTTGACCAACAACACCTAAAGGCTCATGAAAATGATAGGAAACGGTATGTTCATCCAACTCTGCCGTACTGCCCTCTTGTGCACGTAGGCACCCAGCAAAGTAGCGGAAATGATCCGCCGCCAGTGGAATATCGGCGGCCAATGTTTCACGCACCGCTTTACCATTATCCCAGGTTTCTGCAACGGCGATTTTTTCTAAGTTTTGCTCGATTCGATCCGCTATTTTTAGAAGGATATTTGAACGGGCAGTAACGGATGTTTTTCCCCACGCAGATTTCGCGGCATGGGCGGCATCTAACGCCAAATTAATATCGTCTTCACCAGATCGAGGAATACGGCAAAACACATCACCATCAACAGGACTGACATTATCGAAATACTGACCCTTTACAGGTGCAACCCACTCTCCGCCAATGAAGTTTTCATATTGGCTCTGAAAATTAACAACGCTACCTTCGGTTCCGGGTTTTGCGTAAATCATATGAGCTCTCCGTTTTATTTATTTTATTTGAACCCTGAATTTAGTCAGCACGACAAAGAAACGCTTGCCTGAGAGTCTAAAAAGCTTGCCCGCTAGTCTCGAACTCAATTTTTTAACCCATCTTGGTACATTTAGGTATAGACTTAGGGCACGCTCTCATCATAAGTAACAATAAAAAATAGGTAGGGTAGGCTTCATGGAGCAGACTTTGAAACAGGTTATTGCCAGAACAAATAAATCCGTAAAACCATCAAAGCTAATAGAAAATCGTATTTGTTATGCGGGGCCAGAATCGGAGCTCAGTGTCTATGACACCTATGAGCAAGCCAATCGGGTAAGCCTAAAAGCAGACTCTTTACTGTATTGCGGTATGGTGACAGGTTCAAAGGTAATGCATACTAAACGCGAGGAAAACATTCCTTTTCTTCCTCATGAATCTTTTATTTTGGCCCCGAAAGAAGAAGTGTTTATCGACTTCCCTGATGCCAATATGGACGCCCCCACGACCTGTTTAACCATTGAAATATCTTCTGAACGCATTGCTCAACTGTGCGATAGAATGCATGATGTGACACAATCTTCGTCCATTTATGTGCCCTATACTTTCAGCGCAGATCAACCTCTCCATACTCTTCATAATCAGGCAACCGAGCACCTACTTAAACGACTCGTCAGCGACTTTGTCCAAAATGACCCAGATCGAGACTTATTAGTTGATTTTGGCGTCAGTGAATTGGTGACACGAATTCTGCGCCATCACGGCCGCGAGACGCTTCTTAAATACTGTCAGCAAGACCCTGAAGCAAATGGATTGAATCTAGCCGTTACTTGGATAGAGACCAACTTGGCTGAGCATTTGGATATCTACGAATTAAGTAAAATGGCGTGCATGAGCCGTAGTCGCTTTTACCGAGAATTTAAACGCCACTTAGGTTGCACGCCAGCGGAATATCAACATCAGCGACGCATGAGCACTGCCTACCAAAAATTAAAACAAAACGGCTCTGTTACACAAGTCAGCTATGATTTAGGCTACCAAAGCCTCAGCCATTTTAGTCGACGCTTTCATCAGCACTTTGGTATTCCACCAAGCCAAGTATTCAGCAAGAGTTTAAACTAAATTATCTAAAAAATTGCTATCGATTTTTAGCAATATAGATACAATACCCCTTTTAAAAAAAAGGCATTTTTAGCCGTTAGGGGGAAACAATAATTGATGTTCTTTGAAGGTTCCGAAAAAAAGGTTGAAGTGGTCGTCAGTGAGCTTGCTCCATCACTTCGATCACTAGGAAAAAATTACTGGAGCAACATTGTCTCTCAAGCAAACGCGGAGATACTCTCTACCGTATCCAACGAGCAATGTGACGCCTATCTCTTGTCCGAATCAAGTTTATTCGTATGGGATCATCATTTTGTGATGTTAACGTGCGGAACAACAACGCTTGTAAGTGCAGTCCTTAGTTTCCTTGAAAGCTATGAAAGCGACCAGCTTCTATCACTCATCTTTCAGCGTAAGAATGAGTACCTTTCGCACTTACAAAAATCATCCTTTAGTGAAGACATCGATAAACTTCAACAAAATTTATCGGGTAAAGCTTATCAGTTAGGTAACTTAGACACACACCACAACTACGTTTATCATCTAGATAAACCTTATGTGGCAACACCGGACGACTACACCTACGAACTTTTGATGTACCATATCCACGGCGACGCCGCTCAATATTTGAGGAGCGAACATCAATCCGCCGCGACAATTCGAGAGTTGCTCGAGCTGGATAAGCTGCTACCAGGGTTTGAAATAAATGACTTTGTTTTCGCGCCGTTTGGCTATTCTATGAATGCGATAAAAGGCCATCAATATGCAACAATCCACATTACCCCACAAGAAGAAAGCTCTTACGTTAGCTTTGAAACCAACTTGGATTTGAGCACGCCCAACTCCAATGTAATTGAAAGGCTGACATCTATTTTACAACCAAATAGCTTTGATATTATTAGCTTTAACGGCATCCCTAATATTCAATCTTCGTCACATACCCTAATGAATCACGTGTCAGAACCATTAACTTGTGGGTACACGATGCGCTTCTATGAGTTTATGCGCAGTGAACCAAAAATAGGAAGGGCCGTTTCTATTTTATAGGACATATCACACCGTTTTATTTTATAGTACGCACCGTACTATAAGGACACCGACTATCAATAAAGCGCCTTTTGGCGCTTTATGTTTTTTTGGAAAGAATATGCAATCCGAATCTATTTTTAAGCAATCAAATTTTGTTCAGTTCTGGTTTGCCCAGATCGCCTCGTCATTTGCATTTCAAATGCTGGCGGTCGGTATGTCTTGGCAAATATATGATCTCACTGGCAGCCCTCTCGCATTGGGGTTAGTTGGCTTATATCAGTTTCTTCCACAACTAATACTGACGCTCATTACAGGCCATATTGTAGACCGTTATAACCGTCGGCTGATTTGCTTTATTACGCGTCTAATTATGGGGATAACAGCCTTACTGCTGGCGTATACCAATTTAGTCAATAGCCTAACGCCAAACGTGATCTACCTTTGTGCGGTGTTATTGGGCATGGCAAGATCTTTTGAATTGCCAGCAAACCAATCCATTGTTCCAAATCTCGTTCCTAATAACATGTTATCTCGAGCCGTCAGCGCCATTGCATCAGCTCGCGAGATATCCGTTATTGCTGGCCCTGCTTTAGGTGGACTGGTGTTTCTTCTAGGCGCACCCACGCTATATTTTTCAAGCATGAGCTGCTTCTTGCTCTCTTGTATTCTGATATTTCTCCTTAAATATAATTATACGTCTTCCTCAAAAGCGCCTGTGGACCTATCCCATTTATTGGGCGGGTTTCGCTTTATTAAAAACAATAAAACCATTCTCGGGTGCATTTCCTTAGATATGTTTGCTGTGCTTCTTGGCGGCGCGACTGCTTTACTTCCTATTGTTGCAAAGGATATTCTCCAAACAGATTCTTGGGGGTTGGGACTATTGCGAAGTGCGCCTGCAGTGGGCGCGTTGCTCATGTCTATATACCTTGTTAGATTCCCTCTTAAGCATAACGTCGGCAAAATCATGTTTGGCTCCGTTGCCATATTTGGTATCGCGACCATTTTGTTCGGTTTTTCTCAGAACTTGATTCTTTCCATGGTGGTTTTAGCAACATTAGGTGCGGCGGATATGGTCAGCGTCGTGATTCGCTCAACATTGGTCCAATTGGAAACTCCCGACGACATGCGTGGACGTGTCGCAGCCGCAAATTCCATATTTATTGGTAGTTCAAATCAATTAGGGGAATTTGAGTCAGGCGTTACGGCAGCATGGTTCGGAGTTGTGCCCGCCATTATACTTGGAGGGGTAGGAACGCTTGCGGTGGTTGGTATTTGGATGTATTTATTCCCTCAAATAGTCGCGAGAAAAACCTTAGAAACAAAAGAAGAATAAACACCAAAACAGATGGGCGGCGTATATGGAAATATGCCGCCACAAATAAAGTACCCAGAAACGAAAAAAGCCAGTAATTACATAGTAACTACTGGCTTTTCGAATATGGTGCGGAAGGAGAGACTCGAACTCTCACGCCGTGAAGCACTGGAACCTAAATCCAGCGTGTCTACCAATTCCACCACTCCCGCATAGGAATGGCGAGCATTATAGGGAATTGAAAAACTGAGTCAACCTATTTTTATACATTAATCGTTTTTCTTTTTATTAGAGCCGTTTTGACTATCAGCTTCTTGGTCTAACGTCTTTTCAAGCCGAAATAAAGATCGCTTTTCCTTTTCTATTTTTTTCCATTTCCAATTAGGAGCCTCTCCCTTGACCCGAATAACAAACAACAAGCCAGTGGTCAAAGCCACAGACGATATAGCCCAATTAACCAACGCTTCTTTAGGATGAATAAGGCTGGTTAATAAAATAAAAAGAGCAAGATACACCGCCAGCACAGCCCAACCCTGCCAACAAGTTGGCGCTTGCCAACCCCATCCATTCTTTTTTGCGGGAAACCATACGTTTTTCATATTTTTCTCATTAAAAAAAGGGCAAAAAGCCCTTCTTTACATTATAAGTAAATCATTCAGCTAACTAGTTAGATAAAAACTCACCTCGAGTTTTATCGCTGCGCTTAAATAACCCACCTAGTGCCGTCGTCTGCGTCGATGAACTAGCGTCCATAACACCTCGAGCTTTAACACAGTAATGCGTGGCTTCTATACTTACCGCGACGTTATCGGTTTCAAGAAGTGTCTGCAGTGTCACTAAGATTTGCTGCGTTAAACGTTCTTGCACCTGAGGCCGTTGGCCAAAGAATCTAACAATACGGTTGATCTTTGATAACCCTATAATTTTTTTCTTAGGTAGATACGCCACCTTCGCAAA
Organism: Marinomonas mediterranea MMB-1; assembly: GCF_000192865.1. NCBI lineage: Bacteria > Pseudomonadati > Pseudomonadota > Gammaproteobacteria > Oceanospirillales > Oceanospirillaceae > Marinomonas > Marinomonas mediterranea. Next base: position 1,471,712 of record NC_015276.1, on the reverse strand, counting down.
CCCGTCAATAGTGACAAAGTGATGCTCGCAGGTACTTGTAAAACTAATATTGTTCACCTTCACCATTTCATCAACATTCATTTTGTTGTCAATGACCGTGATTTTCGGGAATTTAGCGTAATCTAGCCCCGAGAATATTTCTCGGACATACATTTTTGCGATTCGGTGAGGCGTTTCTGCCAAACTATCGTCGTTCATATCAAGACCGAGTGTGTACACAACGTCTTCAAAGGCGGATTTGATTCGCTGATACTTCTCCTCAGTCGACAATCCGTTTTCAATCATCGGTGTCTCTAAACCGTGCTTAACGAGCGCATCTCGCACTTTTACTGCTTCTTCGGACAATCCGATCAACTCTAAAGAAGACTTCTCTTCTGCAATTGCAGTGCTCATAATAAATTCCTAAAATCCTAAATTAACTGGGCATAAACTCATAACAATGGACCTCAAGCTAAATGCCGTCCTCCATCAAGAGCAATTGTTCTTCCAGTCATATATCGGCTACTTAAAATGTATTCTACTGCCGCTACCGCTTCTTGTTCACCCGGTTCAATCTGCATAAGTGATTTCGCCAGCGCCTTCGCACGATACTCTTCATCGTCTTTATCATTAAACTTTAGAAGAGATGGAGCAATGCTATTCACTTTTACGTGAGGTGACAACTTTTTTGCAAATGATAATGTTAAATTTGCAAGAGCCGCCTTACTTGATGAATACGCAATATGCTTGTCACTCCCCTTTTCCGCAACATAATCCGTAAAATGGATAATATCCGCTGATTGATCTTCACCACTACACGCCGCATGCTTCAAAAGCTCTGAAAAAGCCATATTCAACTCATAAGGCGCATTGACGTGGATTTTAAACATCCTTTCGATCAACGCTGAGTATGACACCTCGTCTTCAGCCTGCCAATCCGATGCATTATGAATGATCGCCCTAAGCCCTTGGCAATCTTGAGTGATTGTTTCCACCAATTCGGCAATACAATTAGCATTTTCGAAATCTGATCGAATACACCTAACACCCATTTTTCTAAGCTCATCAACCGATGCCTTGGGTGTTCGATAAGTCACAATCAATTCGTATCCATTTCTCAATAACGCATGGACAATCGCTAAGCCTAAGCGTTGTGTTCCCCCTGTCACTAAGATGGGTAGTTTCTCTCGCATGCAATTTTTTTCCTAGTATTTTAGAGGTATCTAACCGATAGCAAAATTCAATAATACAACCATCAATATCTCTTCTACGATTGATTATAAAACTTAGATCAGATAAGGAAGGTACGAATAAGTCTTATGAGCTTCAGTCTTATCAGAGAAACAGGCTATTAAGGCGAGAGTGAGCAGAAATGTTAATACCTTTCAATCACTCTCAACGAAGATAGGCTGTTTCTCTGAAAGACCCAAAGGGCGAGGGCTAAACTCTCTTTAATTCTTGTTAACTTTCTTGCCAATATGCTCAATATTGAACAGCGACACTTGCCTCGAATAAAGAAGAGTTATCCGTACGCTGAAGCCAGTGGACTTGTTCATACCTTCCGTAACTAAACCAATCCATAGACAGTGAACGTATCGTAAAGTGAAGGCATCGTCTAATAAAGTTGTTTAAAAAACTTTATTAGACGATGTATTTGAACCCAGAACCAGTAATCAAAACCGGTAGTCGGAACATTTCTTAAACTGCTCATACATCAGAAAAGGGAAAGGTGAACACGTGACTGAACTCAAGCAAGCAAAAGAAACGATCGAAATACCTCAGGAAGCATTTGATTGGTATGACGAATACGCCCATGGCGACATTGACCGCCGGACATTTATTTCGAGACTGGGAACGCTGGGGATTGCTGGACTGTCCTTATCGGCAGTTGCGAGTGCGTTAATCCCAAATTATGCATTGGCAGAGCAAGTGTCTTTTAATGACCCAGAAATAAACGCGTCTTATTTGGAGTTTGACTCACCACAAGGACACGAAAAAGGGCGAGGCTATTTAGTCATTCCAGCAAACACATCAATGGATAACAAAAAACCCGCCGTTTTGGTTGCCCACGAAAACAGAGGCCTAAACCCTTACATCAAAGATGTGGCTCGACGTCTCGCTAAAAAAGGGTTCGTTGCCTTTGCACCCGACGCGCTGTTCTCTCTAGGTGGATACCCTGGTAATGATGACGAAGGCAGAGCGATGCAAAAAACGCTCGACCGAGCAAAAATAGAAGCGGACTTTATCGCCGCTGCCAACCTACTGAAGCAACATGACATCACCACAGACAAACTCGGTATGGTTGGATTTTGCTTTGGAGGGTACTTAACCAACCAACTTGCCGCATCTCTGGGGGCAACTTTAAATGCCGGAGCGCCGTATTACGGCACACCACCTAAGTTACCTGTAGCGGACATTAAAGCACCGCTTTCACTTCACTTCGCACAACTAGATAAACGAGTAAATGGCTATTGGGGAGAGTATGAGAGCGCGTTAAAAAATGCCGGCGTAAAATATTCAGCGTATATGTACGAAGGTGTAAATCATGGATTTCACAACGACTCGACTGCAAGGTACAACGAAGAAGCTGCAGAACGTGCATGGGACAGAACCATTGCATTTTTTAACGAAACACTAAGCTAGGAAGCCACTAACAAAAAGTACGAATAAAAAGAAGGTACAAATAAAGGCAACGGATAGAAAACAATGAACCCGTTGCCTTTATGACAAATATTAGGTAACTAAATCAGTACGCTTTTGCAAGCTTGAACTCTCCAGTGTCCCCTAAACCAAAATCTAAACCAGGTATGGGAGACACTTGATCCCACAGGCTACGACTTAATTCTTCGATAGAACCTTCAGCGCCGTTACAGATCCATTTTGCCACGGCACTTGCAACATCAGGATAATCAATTTTTACCACCGAACCCTCTTGTAACCATTTACGAATCACGGTATTCGACAAATAAGAGGTTGTACTTGCAATACCCAATAAGTCTAAGGCCAAGGCGTTCGAATGTTGTTCAATCTGCCCTTTCAATGGCTTTGCTAAAATTCGACGCCCCAGCATTAATGCCTCAGAATTCAACTCAAAGCCAGCATTGCAAAGTACGGAACGACACTCACCTAGATTCTTATGAAAACCGCCTCTCGAAAACGGATAAACGGTCACGTTATCGTATATACCTGGTTCAATGTCATTACAATGAAAGCGAAAATGGTATCCCGGTATATGCTCTAACCAATCCATCACCTCTTCACTGTTCTCAAACGGTAGATACACCAATACGTCCTTCTCACTAACAGAGTATTGAGTATCTTTTTCTTGCATCAGAGGAGGTAAAATAGGGTTGCCAAAATGATGCCAATGGGCCCCCAATGAGACATTAACAGGCGCGAAATTGGACATAATCCACGCTCCCAATTTGTCGCCTTTGTGTTTAGGGACGTTATAATTAAAGGCATACTGATGACCAAACCCAATACAACGGATTCCTTTTCTTTTTGCTGCCCACGCAACAACCGGCTCATAATCGGTGATAATTAAATCATAGCCGTCTAGATCTAAGCGCTTAATGTCTTTTCGCAAGGTCAGCAAAGACGCTTTGCGACAAGTAGCAAATAAATCTAACTTACCGTCTCTCGCGACAAAAGACAGGCCTTTAAAAGTACGATAATTTCCAAAGGCCTCCATATCGAAATAGTCTTTCTCTTCCCTGCCAGAAAAGACGTAATCAACTTCGATATCCAATCCCTCAAAAGCATCAGCCATTGCTCTAGCACGCGTAATATGACCATTTCCAGTCCCTTGAACACCATATAATATTTTCATATACCAACCATTGTTAACGCCATCATTGCACAACTAGAGCCAAGCAAAGCGCCCATAAGCGTGTCCGTTGGAAAATGAACGCCTAAAAAAATTCTCGACAACCCAACATGGTAAGCCCAGACATACCAACCAATTTGAAAGTCAGGTAACCATTCCGATAAAAGAAACGCCATAAAAAACGCCCCTGAGGTGTGACCAGAGGGAAATGAAAATTTATCAGAAGGAATAATAAAACTGCTAAAGTTGTCTAATATATCGGCAGGACGATTTCGTTTGAAGCCTTTCTTTAGTACCAAGTAAGATAAGCGCTCTACAGTGAAGCCCGCTCCCATGATAATCACCCAAGCCGTCTCACCAACGTACCAAAACACCATTGCTAAAACTGCATACAAAGGGCCATCAGCCGTCTTGGAGATAGCTCTACTCATATTGGTAATCAATACACGGTGTTTACGAGCCATACACCAATAAAAGGTTTGCACATCCAATGCGTGGATACTTTTCAGAAAAGGCATATCACCACCTCGATTAGCTGATTTTTTGCTTATTATCAGTAATGTACCGAGTATAAATGTCAGTAAGGTGGCTATTTAATGACGCTTTTATGACGTGAGAATTGAGGCAAGAGTCATCTAAAAATACCGTACCGGAAATAAAAACGCCCCAGTGATTGGAGCGTTTTTATTGGGGGAATTGCTAATTCAGAGCATATTCAGCGTAAGCTTACTTCATGCCGTTCATTGCTTTGAATTTAGCGATAAGCGCTTCTGGCTTATTTTTCTTGTTGCTAGAATTCAAAGCGTAAACGACTGTTTCGCCTTTTGGACCCGCACCAATGTCAGTGTAACGCAATGGCACTTCACCCACTGTACGCGCCGTATTCATCTCTTCAAGAGATTGGAAAACATAAATACGGCCTTCTGTACGCATTTCACCGTAGAAGTCTTCTGCGCCTTCTAGGTTACCATCGTACATATCGACGCTCGCGATGCCCGATGTTTTCTTTTTGTCTGCGCCAGTCAAACCGAAAACAATTGTTTCGCCATGTGGGCCTTCGCCGATGCGAACTTTACGGAATGCGGTTTCACCGACAGCCATGAAGCTTTCGTAGATACCTTTATCATCAAAAACATAAATACGGCCTTCATGATGCACTTCGTACATGTCTTCGTTATTCAAAGACATTTCAGCAGAAGCCATATCATCAGAGGACTTTACGTTGCCTTGGCCACATGCCGTTAGCATTGCTGCAACCAATAACCCGCTTGCAAGAGGTAGGAACTTTTTGTTCATGGTTTATCTCCTAGTTAAATCTAGGTAACACCCTAAGAGAAAAATGTGTCAGAAATAAGACAAAAAGATGACCATATGCTTACAGGTCAGTTTTATGGCCTTTTAAATCTTTGATTCTAAAGCCAATTGGTAAGCATAATTCCAAAACCTAAACTTCGCACATGATTATTATAATCCAAGAGAGATTGACCATAACCTTCAAAGTATTGCACATACCCTCGTGTTTTCCCCCAAAGAGGGAAATTAACGCCAAGCTGTATCGCGCCTTTATTACTTGAACGAAGATTATTTCTGATCATTACGTCATAGCTGTAATCCTCATCAATTAAGACTGCCGCCACTTCACCGTAACCGAGATACCGCTCAATATTAGGGTTGTCATCGTCCTCACGGTTTTCATGTATGCGGTACCAAGGCTTAATCGACACGGCAAGATGTTCATATTCAAAAACAACATCAACAAACAGACGATTCCAAGAACGAGACCTCGCACCACTTTGACCATTAGATTGATGGTTGATTCCGTAAGCTATGTACGAAGGTGTGACGCCCAAAAACTGGCCATCGAGCTTATCCACGATAAACGCCTCTGGCTCATGAGAGGTGTCTCTAAAGGGTGCTGATATTTTACTATTATACGCTTGCCAGAAAGCTTGCTGCGTATAAGCGAACCACAGAGTAGAGCCACGCCCAACAATGTCATACGCCACGGGAAATTTCACACTTAGTTGAAATTTAAACTCAACATTGTCAAGAACCCCGTCGCTACTGTCGTTTACAACAAACTCTCTACCGTTAGGATCGTCTGTGTAGGTAACGGGTAAAAAATAATTGGGGCGGTGTGGCGTCAAAACAAATGGGTTTGACAACGAGCTCTGCTCCCTTAAAGTTCGCTGGCGAATCAAACCATCTTGCTGAACCCGCTGTTGTATGCTCTCAGGGACCTCTGGCTCTTTTGGCAAAGGAATCCCCAGCGAAGTTTCGTCCTCTGTCTTTAATGCCTCACTACCATCGAGCTGTTGAGAGGTGGCAAAAGCGACATTCACGACACAACTACCTATCACAGCCAACAAAACAATGACTCGAATAATATTCTTTGTTGTCTCAGCCACAACTTGGCGCAGAGCCACCATCAATCAAGCACAACACGTTTGGAATACGTTGCCAATTCCATCTCAACGACTTCAACCGTTAAGCTAATATGTTTAACAGCCAGTAGCGTTAGCTGATGCAAAACCTGTTCTGATAACATCGCTCTTTGAGCCTGAGTACGACCCTCAAGAATTTTAACAACAACATGCACGAATGCATCTTCTTGACCGCCCGTCATATAGGTTTTATAAGCCACCGCTCGCAGCTTAAGGTCAGACTCTTCAAACAACTCGGACTCTAAACACCCTTTTTTTACGGCTTCAAGCCATTCGTCTGGAGGAACTTCCTGCGCTAGGTTTTGACTGTATTCAACAATGCAGTGTGGCATATTAGACTCCCTATTGTTTTCATTTTACACCTCATCAAAAAGGCGGGGGCAAAGACCGTTTAAGGACAGTTACAAGCCATATTAACGGTCTTAAACAAAAGGCTCAATATACGAAACACCTAATCTGCTTTTCACACTACAGCCATAGGGAACGCATGAACAAGTCCACTGGCTTCAGCGTGAATAACGCTTCTTTATTCGAAGTAAATGTCTGGAGACAAGTGTCGCCGTCCAATATGAGCATATTGGCAAGAAAGTTAACAAGACTTATTCGTACGTTCCCTAGTACCCTTTTTTTACATCTACGCATTCAGGCAGCATATTAAGATTACGATACGCTCGAATATTATTCGCGACGATCACACTGGCGGTATCAGGATTCGTCGGCGCAGAAATGTGCGGTAATACGGTAATGCTTGGGTAGGTCCAGAACGCATGAGAACGAGGCAAAGGCTCTCTATTAAACACATCAAGCACTGCATGTTTGATAAGGCCAGTATTCAGGCCATACAAAAGTGCATCTTCGTCAATTATTGGACCACGCCCAAAATTAATAATCTGAGCGCCCGGCTTCATTTTTTTAACCGTTTCAAGGTTAATAAGCTCTTTCGTACTGGGCGTAGACGGCAATAAGATAACGATAATATCACTTTGAGACAGAATAGAGTCCAACCCTTCTTCGCCTGAATAACACTCGATACCCTCTAACTCTTTTTGTGATCGGCTCCAACCGCTTACTCTAAAATAATTGCCCTTCAACCTCTTCGCGCATACTTGACCCAACTCGCCAAGCCCAAGCACACCGATTTGCACCTCCTCCGGTTGAGCAACAAAGTGCTGATGCCATTCTGCTTTTTGTTGCTGTTTAAGGTAAGCAGGCATATCTCTATGCAAATAAAGAACCCAGCTCAAAACCGCTTCAGACATCGTTTTCGAAAGATTTGGATCCACCATTCTAGCAATATTAAAAGACACATTAGGTAACTCTTCCAACATGCGCTCTACCCCAGCCCATACACTTTGTACCCATATGAGATTAGGTAACGTCAACAGTTCTTTCGGATCAGGGTTCGCAACAATAGCAAAATCGGCAGCGTGACGCTCTAAATCAGATAACTCCGAACAAGGTCGAATAGTTTCTTCAGGCAACAAGTTAGACAGCTTGTCTATCCATAACAATTGTTCATTAGACGTTAAACGTGAACAAAAAGGGATTGGGGACTTCATAACTAATCCATAGTCTACTAGACGTTAACAACTGACAACCACGCTTTAGAGAAAAGGTGTGCAGGTGATGGTTTACCAAAGTAATAACCTTGATATAGAGTACAATTCATATCAGTAAGCCGATTTTGATGCGCCTGAGTTTCAACGCCTTCCGCTAAGACATCGATATTAAGTGCTTTTGCCATAGCAATAATGGTAAGAACAATAACTTCATCACTATGATCACTTAGGAGATCGCGAACAAAAGACTGATCAATTTTTAATCGGCTAATTGGAAGTGACTTTAGGTATTTTAAAGATGAATACCCTGTACCAAAGTCGTCTATCGATAAACTAACACCTAACGACCGAACCTGATACATTAAATCCAAACTGGACTCCGAATCCGACAACAGCATATTTTCTGTAATTTCTAAATCCAAACAATGCGGAGGAACATTAAAGGTTTCAATCGCGGACTTAAGCATTTGCATAAAGCCAGCATGCTGAAACTGCATAGGGCTGACGTTGACCGACACCTGTAATGAGTCATCCCAAATACCTTCGGCACGCCATTGACTAACATCCCTTAGCGCTTGGTGAAGTACCCACTCCCCCAATTCTACAATCAAACCAATTTCTTCTGCGATGGGTATAAACTTGGCGGGTGAGATAAAACCTTGCGTAGGCTCATTCCAGCGAATCAAAGCCTCTGCACCAATCAGCCGCCCAGATGCGTCGTTTTGAGGCTGGTAATACAACTCAAAATCTTCGTTTTCCATCGCAAGAAACAAAGCACGCTCCATCTTTAGATATTCGTCAGATATCGCCTGCATATCTTCTTTATAAAACTCGTAGGTATTCCTACCGACTTCCTTAGCTCGATATAGAGCGCTGTCCGCTTGCTTTAAGATAGATGTCGACGTCTCATTACTTCCATCAAATAAGCAAATACCGATACTGGCACTGACATGAAGATCATGCTCGCCAACTTTCTTCACCGCATTACATCGAGACAAGATGTCTTTTGATATTTCGACCAATGAGCGATTCGGCTCTCCTGCCTCTTGAGAAAACTCAGGCAACAAAACAACAAACTCATCACCACCCACTCTGGCAAACATTGCTTTTTCAGGAAGTAAAGGCGTGATGGCGCCGACCACCTTACATAGAAGCTCATCGCCAACGTTATGCCCCAAAGAGTCGTTTATATTTTTAAAACGATCTAAATCAAACATAATCAAAGCGGACTGACGACGGTTAATACGCAACTCATCTAACAGCTCATTGAGTCGCTCTACAAAGAAATGTCTATTTGGCAAGCGAGTTAGAGAGTCATAAAAGGCTAAACGATTGATACGCTCTTCCGCACTTTTTCGCTCTGTAATGTCACGTACCAGCAGTACGATTTCAACGACCCGGTGAATTTCGTATTTCGCAATGCGTATTTCGACTGGGATACGTTTCCCATGCGAAATAAAATACGTCTCAATCGTAATCGACTGATCTAAATGCATATCTGCTAAGATTTCCGACATTGAAATCCAAGGGTCATCATAGAGTGATGACACTTTTGTATTGATCAGTTGCTCGCTCGTCTGCCCTGTAAGACGCTCAGCAGCCGGATTAGACAAAGTAATGCAACCTTTTTCATCTAGCAACAGAATAGCATCAGCGGCATGGTCTATAATCGCTTTGGTGTGCAAGTTACTTCGTTCTACGTCCGCCAAGGCTGTAGACAAGCGCCCCCATAATTTTGAAAACACCCCCTTCAGTCGGCCCAGCTCGTCGTACTTATGATCCTTTTCGAAGGATTTAGGCAGGGTTAAGCGTCCAGTATCCGGAATATTAGACAATGCTCGGGTAAGCTGTTCAACAGGGCGAGTCACAACATAATAAAAAAGCAAAGAGATCAGAAAAGCGAGGATAAGATCCTTGAATAAATTCTGTACAAAAACACTAATACTGTAAGTCAAAATTTGATGGGCGAGTGAAGAGCGATCTAACCGAATAGTAATCGAACCGAGAAACAGCTTAGGCGACACCATTTCAAGACGCCTTGATTGTCCTGTTTCCTCATCAATTAATACATCAACCAACCATTTACTTAAATTCGGCTTAGCAAAAGACACACTCGATGCTACAAACTGAGCACCGTTTTCATCCAATATGACCACCTTGGAAATATCAGATCGGCTTAGTAAGCTGTTAACTTGCTGTTGAGCTAGCACCTTATCAATTCTAAATAATGCCTGCTCTAGAGGCTCTTCAATCACATCAAGTAGTTGATTTATTTCTTCTATTCGCTGTGCTTTTTGGTACTTTAAAACCTGATAAAACTGCAAACAACTCAGGACAACGCTTAAAAAGATAGCCAGCAAAAAAGTTAAAACGGCTTGTTTCAAATAGAGCGACTGAGAAAAATCAAAGTTTTTCGACATTAGTCGCCCTCGTAAACAAATTGTAGGAGAAATGAACTGACTTGCTTAATAGCAATCATTTCGACGATCCTTAAAATATCAAATTGTTGTAAGAGCTATTTTAAACCATGTTCGTTTACACATACTGATCAAGAGACTAAATTGCATCGTTCTTAACATCACACAAAGCAGATCACATTTCTAAGGTGTTTTAATGGAACTTTAATCAACGTATTACTTTTTGTAATAGACTTACAAATTTAATTCTCAATGTCACCTTAGAAAATGAAAAAGAATGATCTTGCTCAATAAGTTTTTGTATAAGCAATTTTTATACCGTTTATGAATAAGATTCACAACCAATTCCCCACGTTTATCTAATTCTCCATGAAAATGAGCACATATAAAAAAAGCCAGCTCAAGGAGCCGGCTTTTCTAATGATCTAACGTCGAACGAAAGCATTACTTGCTATACGATCATCTCGCCATCTTCACGAGAGATAGCAATAACACTTGATAGTGGCGTTGAACCTGTCGGCCAAGTACCACCTGGATGCTGGATGCTAACAAACATAGTTGTATGATCTGCACTCCAAGCTGCACCAGTAACTTCACACTTAGTCGGTCCTACCATGAAACGTTTGATTTCACCAGTTTCAGTATCCGCTACCAACATTTGGTTGTTACCCTGACCAGCGAAGTCACCTTCGTTCGAGTAGTTACCGTCTGTTTGAATCCATAGAAGGCCATTACGATCAAACTTAAGGCCATCTGGAGAGTTAAACATGTTGTCTTTATTGACGTTAGCAGAACCTGCATACGCGTCATCAAACACAGCTGGGTTACCCGCAAGAACAAACAGATCCCAATCAAATTTAGCTGCAGTATGATCTTCGTTCATTGGCTCCCAACGAACAATTTGACCAAACTTGTTTTTAACACGTGGGTTTGGACCAACGGCTGGCGTTTCGTCGCCTCCTGCATTCGGCTTAACGCCACGGTTCTTATTGTTTGTTAGACAGCAGTACGCTTCAACTTTGTTAGGATTCGCAGCAACCCACTCTGGACGGTCCATAGTAGTTGCGCCAACTTTAGACGCTGCCAAACGAGTATGGATCGCGATATCCGCTTCTGTCATACCTGTGGTTTCTGGCGTCAATGCAAGCCATTCACCTTTGTTGTTTTCGTGGAACTTAGCCACGTACAACGTACCTTCAGAAAGCAGCTCAGAATTATCACCACCTACTTGGTATTTACCCTTAGAAACGAAACGGTATAAGAACTCACCACGCTCGTCATCACCCAAGTAAACGACAACATGACCATTTGCAGCGATCGTTACTTCTGCATTTTCATGCTTAAAACGGCCTAAAGCGGTACGCTTCTTAGGACGTGCATTCGGGTTCATTGGATCAATTTCGACAATGTAACCGAAACGATTTGGTTCGTTTGGCTCTTTTGAAAGATCAAAACGCTCGTCAGCCATTTCCCACTTATAACGACCTGTTTTAGCACTTACACCGTAACGCTTAAGCTCTGCTGGTACTTTGTAGCTTCCATCGCTTGCTGCGAAATAGCTGTTAAAGTTTTCTTCACACGTTAAGTAAGTACCCCAAGGTGTTTGACCTTGACCACAGTTGTTCCAAGTACCTTTTGCCAATACACCTTCTGGATCAGCAGAAGTTTTAACTAAATCATGACCACGCGCAGGCCCAGTGATTTCCATTTCAGTGTCAGCCGTAATACGACGGTTATACATTGAATCTTGTACAACATTCCACTTACCACCGCGTTTTGCTACTTCCATGATAGACACACCGTGAGCCGCTTTGTTCTTACGAACGTCATCAGCAGTCATTGGCACACCGTCTTCACGATTTGCATGCAGTGTTTTCGGGTTTACGTACTCGTTGTTAATTGCCATAACGTAACGGCCATTCGCATTAAAGAATGCCATACCGTCATTGTTATCACCGAATGCAAGCTCTTGAGAAGCACCAGTTCCGCCTGTTGCGGTATTTAGAGTTGGTGCATTTGACCAAAGTGGATCACCCCAAGAAACCAATACATCCCACTTATAACCTTTAGGAAGGGTAATCGTATCCGCTGTTGTTGCTTTCACCATATCAAACGCTAAGCGAGTTGGCTTGTGATTAGCAGCAACTGCTTGAGCAGCACCAAGAGTAGATCCCATAACAAATGCCGTCGCACCTACTGCTGCACCGCCAGATAGGAAACCACGGCGAGAAACCATAGTATTCGCTACTTCTTCAAACTCTACTACTTCCGGCGCTGGACGAACCATTTCATCAAACGCGTCAAAGCTTAACTCTTCATGCTTCTCGATAGTCATTTTTCTGCCCTTTTATATTTTGTCAATCAATGGCTTTGTACCACTCAAAGCCACCGTTATTGCCTGTAGAGCTTCGCTACCAGACAAAGCTCATTCGTTGCTTGAGGTTATTGTTTTCCTCAAAGACGAACTTAATGTACAGAGCATCAATGACAGTCCAGTGACAATTAAATGACAATTATGACACGCGTTAAATTGGGCTAGATATCGAGGTTTAGTCCTTTTTTCTGGAGAGCAAGAGAGACAGGGACTTTCGTTCATCCATTTTTTTCTCAAGAGACGTAAGCCATTGAGTTTTATGAAAAATAGTGCCACCAACAAAGCCAATAATACTACCAAAGACAATGTCAAAAATGCGGTATTCAAGCAGTAAGGCTGGCGACACTTGTGTATTCGTCACCTCCGCCATGATGACCGTTAACGGGGTAATAAAAATAACCGCGTAACCGTAATTTTTCGCAATCAACATCTCAATGGCGAATTGTAGAATGAGAATAAGGAAGGCGAGAACCCAAGCATTAGGGTGAAAAAAGAAAATTGCCGATGCAAGGAGCATCCCAACCAACGTGCCCATTATGCGATGGATTTTTCGATGCCAAACTTGTCTAAAAGTCGCACCTTGCAGGATTGCAGCACATGAAATTGGCACCCAATACGGATTGTTCATTTGCAGTGCTAGTGCAATGCCGTAAGACCCACCCACAAAGACCGATACGAAAAGCGCTTCTAAAACAATCGCGTTGACGCGCGCATCTAATTTAATCTCGGTTTTGGGCAATGTATTTGCCCCAGTCAACAAGCTATACACAAAGCAAGCAACACACGACGTCATTCCACCAATGGCCAACAAACCGATATTAGTTGGCAAAGACGGGAGATCAAATGGCATCGCAATGGATATCGTTGTCACCAATACGAAGAAAAAACTTCCAGGCGGAGGCAATAAGTAATAGCGAGACATTATGACGACTAGAAACATCGCAAGAGACAGCGCAAATGGAGGAAGCCAACTTACGAAAGTCGAGAGAGACCCAACCATAAAACAAAAAATAAAGCCGAAGCTACATAGGCTGAGCGTTACTATACGATGGGCGGTGCGTGTGTTTGGCATGTAAAGCACGACCATAGCTCCTAAACTTGCAAGCATACCTTGTGGGAACTGCTCTAACGCTGCACCGATTATAGCTGGTAAGCCGACGCACAACGCTGCAATGAAAGAAAGGTGCCATGGTCGCTTAACATCATTGAGTGTAAAAAGGTCTTTGAAGAGCCGTCTGGCTTTGGATAACACAACATTCCCCTTTATTTAGAGTGCAATAAAGTAAGTCACTATAACTGTTTTACTATAAAACAGTTATAATTAATCGTGCACTTGCACTATCACTATGCAACTCCCAGACAAAGCAACTTTGAGACAAAACAACTTTAAGACAAAGCGTACACTATCGCGACACCGCTAGGAAAAAATTCTCTGCGCCCAGACTGTCAAGCCTGATGCAACACTACCGAAGTGGTCGCCATCAAGAACGGGGATATCACCAATACGCTCTCGTATCTGCTTCTGAATAATAGGCGATTTTGCTGAGCCCCCGGTAATATATATGACATCCGGCGTCTCTCCAGCCTCTTCAATAGCGCTAGACATTAACTGCATCATCTTTTCAAGAGGCGGTGTTATAGCTGAATCTAATTGGTCTCTAGAAAGCGTTTTTGACAATGATTTTTCTATGTATTCAAGCGAGATTAGCGTCTCATTACTGTCCGACAAGTTAATTTTTGCTTCCTCTGAGTTTCGAACCAGATGGAAGTTATGCTTATGCTCTCGAAGGTATGCAAAGCGGTCTAATAAGGACGGGGTTTTGGAATCTAATCTCAGCTCTTCTATTTGCTTTTTCGTTTCCAAACTGTTGAATACAGCCTGCGCAGTCACGTCATTTGTCGTAACCGCATTCCAAAATAGCTGAGTAGGCATAGGAAGCCCTGTCTTCAAAGGCGCCCCCATCCCAAAAAGAGGCATAAACTCTTTACCAGCGAGCTGAATGTCCAGATCGTTACCGCCAACCCTTTCACCAGTATGCGCTAAAAAGTCCGCGGTTCTGTCCAGTTTATCTCGATAGCTTGGTCCCATTCTGACCATGGCGCAGTCCGTTGTTCCACCACCAATATCAACAACCAAAACCGTTTGATCTTTGTCTAGTCGACGTTCAAAATCCATACCTGCGGCAATTGGTTCAAATAGAAACTCGACGTCAAGAAAACCCACTCGTTTTGCCGCCACACTCAGTATTTCTAACGCTTGTTTATTGCTCGCTTCCGCATCGATCCCTTGAAAGTTCACAGGGCGACCAATTACCGTTTGGGTCAATGGTATACCTGTTTTCGCTTCTACTGCACGCTTCACTTTCAACATCATTAACGTAACAATGTCTTCAAAGAAACGAATATGCTCCGTTCGAAGCCCTGAGCCACCTAAAAAGGATTTGGGCGATTTAATGAAATAGCCTTCATCCGGGTAGTCATAATATTCTGAAAACGCTTCACGACCATAAAAAACAACTTGGTCATCAGCCTGATAGTCTTCCTCTCGTCGTACTCTTTGCGCACGTGTTAGAATCGCCTTTCGGCTCTCGATATACTCGCGTCGTGCAGCATCATCTTGAATAGACTTTGCAACCCCTTCCGTAATGAAATCACGACTAAAGGCATACAAAGCAGATGGTAGGAAGGCCTTCCCTGCTTCGAGAGGTATCAACTGAGGCTCATCATTTTCAAAAACACCCATAGCACAATTAGATGTTCCATAATCAAAACCGCAGTACATGCTTACCTCTCTTAGATTCAAATTTAAAGGGCCGCGGAATTTACCACACTGGTTAAAAAAAGAAAGGGCTACATTTAGAATGCAGCCCTTTAATCAACTCTCGTTCACCAAATCACCTAGGGTGAAATAGAGGCAATAGCTAATATAAACCTATCGCTCAAAGCGTACTTGAAGGAGATAAAGACAAAGCACCCGCTTTGCTTATCTCCACCAGCCCCATCTCATTGGTTGATGGCGCCAATTAGAATGCTCATTCCAGTAACCAAATAGGTAACCAGCATGCCACGGACGATGATGCCAACCATACCAATGGTTCCAGCGACGCATTTTTAACTCAACCACAACAGGATCATGATCAGAAGATGAATACGCATTGTCTGACTTAACTAAATCGCCAGTGAACTCGCTAGAGTACTCAAACAAATTCGATTCCGCTGAGTTAATATGCCAATCATCTGCATCCACAACATGCTTCATTAACTGCCAGTTTGCCAACGCGTGATCTAAGCTTCCCAATTCACCATTAAAGGTATAAGAGAAAGCTTCATCTCCTTGGAAGTGAGGCACCAAATTGGTAAAGCCATAGTTGCGTGTCACTTCGACAGATTCGCCGTCATTAATAGGCGCTCCATTCAGCGTCGCTTGCTCAGCCGTATAAACTGGGAACTCAGGATCAAACGCATTGTAGTCGGTTAACACTCGTATCGGATCTTCTTTTCCGTATGAGTTAAGATCACCTAAGATCATAACCTTACCTCGTACATTTCGCTCTAAGTAATCCCCAAGCGCTACCGCCGCCGACACTCTGAAAGCACTACAGTTACTTTGCGGATCAGACGCTTCTCTGTTGGCATCTTCAATACATCCTGACCCTTTGGATTTAAAGTGGTTCACAACCACTGAAATACGCTCTCTCGAACGTCTGTGCTTGAAAGTTTGCAACAATGCTGTGCGCTGATACTTATCAAACTGATTTCCTTCAGCGTCAGTACCATGTTGCTCTGGCATATCAATCAATACTGCTTTTTTCTTAGGCGTTACGACACTAGGGCGGTAAATAAGTCCGACTGCTATTGCGTCTGAGCCAACATAGCCAGCGTCCGCTGAAATAAATGCATATGGCGCAGCGCTGGCAGGTTGCGTTGTGTTAACAGCCTCCACTAAGGCAGCAATTGCACTTGTCTCATCAAACCCATTGTTTTCAATTTCCATCAAACCGACGATGTCTGCATCTAACAAGGTGATCGCAGATGCAATTTTCGTCAATTGCAAATTGTAGTCTTCTAGCGACTCCGCTCCACGGTTGTCACCAAATGGATTTTCGGCACCGTCAAATGGCGAATTGAACAAGTTTAGAACGTTAAAGCTGGCTATACGAAGATCACCTTCTTTAGACAACTCTGGCCCATAGTTTGAACGATCCGTAAACGTATGCTCAAAGTCTGACTTGGCTAGGTTCTCGTCCGCCACAGGAATCAAACGGTACTGAGAGAAGCTATAACCAATAACGCCTTCCAAGTTTTGAACTTCATCCCCCATTCGAATGTAGCCATCTTCTGCATTAAAGTCAGAAAAATAAGGAATCACGCCATCAGCTGCTTTTGCATCCGTATCGACAAATAAAGCGCCTTTTTCGTTGTCTTCCGCTAACTGCTTTTCTTCGTCTGAACCAGCAATATAAAGATGCGTTGATTTATAAAGAGGAGATTGGAAGCTCAACACCATGTTATTTCGGTAAGAATCATAGTCAAAGCTATATGGACGAGTCACAACAAGATCGCTGTCAGTTGTCGATACAAGCATGCCTTCGTATTTTTCCAGTTGATCGTGCAGCAAAGAACCCTCTTCAAGCTCTAATGGTGTCGCAGCAAGCTCATTGCCTTCTGACAACACTTCAATACTATCACTATCTAACACAAGCTCAGTTAGGTTGTAATACTCTTTTACTTCACCAAGAGCACACACCTCATCACCCACTTCAACATCGCTTGGTATGTTTGAACTAAATACAAACAATCCGTCTGATGTAGATTCATCGCCATCTCCAGCCGCGTCTTGTATAAATACACCTTTATACAGACTAGAAACAACACGTGTCACAACACCCGTTGTATACACTTTGTCTCCAACCAAAAGACTGGTCGAGCCATTTCCTTGAATATCATAGACTGGCGTCAGCGTCTGGCCTTCACAGCTAAATACGACTGGTTCGGTTACTGAGCCATCAGGCGCGACACCCAAGCCGGAGAAATCGTTCTTCGCCAATACATTCCATGCAGCACTGTTCCACTCACCGTCAGACAACGGTGTTAAATCAGTTCGAGCGTACGTTTTGTCTTTTGCAAAGTTTGAACTTGTGTATTCACCAAAGAAATCAACAACGACACCGTCTTTTTTCAACGCGACGGGATCATTGCCATTAAAGTTAAGCGATGTGATTCTATTTGCTTTTGCCTGAAGCGCTGCGTCGGTATTGCTATTGCTTTCAACAAGGACATACGTACCGCCCGCAGGAATAGAGTCTTCCCCCAAACTAATGCTGTAGGAGTTGGTTGTACTACCATTCACATAACGAGTCATCACATAATCTGCAAGTGAAACAGATTCTGTACCGGTGTTGTATAGCTCGAGCGCTTTGTTATAGCCGCTCCCCTCAACGTATTCACTGATAATAAGCTGAGCTTGCGACACTGACGCTAACGTCAATCCCGATGCACTTATCAATGCTTTAGTTATTGTATTCATTTCAAGGATCCTGGATGTTGCTTACTGATGTTTGATTTATATTTTTGGTTTCAGTAAACGTTTTGTGTTTGAGTCTATTCACAGTCACGTAATAGCCCCCCTTTACCAACGATTTCAGGCATAACAAATAAATCATGTCATACCCTATAGTCATACCAAATTTTTATCCATTTGGTCAACAATTACACAAACATCGTAAGAAATTGGTATGACACTGTCATGAAAGATTCGTGACGGTCCCCCACTGAACGGAAATTTCGCTTGATACACTGCTACCTTATAAAGAGCACACTCACGTTTTAATAAAACAATGTCGCCAAATGCCAGTGACGAACGCAAATCGTGCATACTATCTGCACAATTAATGCGTTAAATAGTAATGATAGAAATCCATTTATAGGTTGGACCCGACATGAAAAATTCGCTCTTTGCCTTAGCCCAAAAAAAGGCCGCCGAAACAACCTTTAGCCAGGAAAAGGCAACGAGCCGACCATGGAAAGTGTTATTGGTAGACGATGAACCAGACATTATCTCTGTTTCAAAAATGGCGCTCAAAAACCTTCATTTTGATAACGCCCCGATTCAAATTTTCGAAGCGACCTCAGCGAGCGACGCAAAGACGATATTGGAGCAAAATGAAGACATTGCTTTAGCCTTTATAGATGTCGTAATGGAAACCGACCATGCTGGTTTAGACCTAGTGAAATGGATTCGAGAAACTCAAAACAACAAACACATAAGATTGGTATTGCGTACAGGACAACCGGGGCAAGCTCCTGAAGAGAAAGTCATTCAAGAATATGAAATTAATGACTACAAACACAAGACCGATGTGACTGCCATTCGATTAAGAACGTCAGTATTTGCTTCGTTACGCTCATATCGAGACTTAAAAGTGATTGCAAGCAATCAGCGAAAAGTTGAACAGATGCTCGAATCATGTGCGTCTGTCTTGAAGCATTCTAAAGTTGATGACTTTCTAATTAAAGCACAACAAGAGCTAAGCACGTTCCTTAAGCAACCAGACCTGCATTTAGGTGTCAGCTACCATTCATACATCCCTTATGCAGAGAAGTCACAAAATCAATTTTACGTCTCAAACAGCAGTATTAAACAAGACCAATCACTAGACGAGTTAAGCGAAGCGCTAACACAATTCAATCAAAATATGGCGTTTCCCGATTCTGATCAAACGGTCATGGATTCTGGAGAATCTTATGTAACCCATCAAGTTTCGACCGATGAGTTTAGCCACGTTATCGTACACCTCCACTTCACAGGGCAACTTAAAAGCAATACCTCTCGTTTGCTACCGCTATTTACCGCTAATCTCGCGTTAGCGTTCGAAAAACTGTGTGCTAAACGTGAGGTGGAGAATGTTCAAGAAGAACTTATGTTGATGCTAAGTGAAGCCATTGAAGAACGCTCAAAAGAAACAGGAGCGCATGTTCGACGCGTTGCTCATATTTGTGAGTACATCGGCGGCCTTCTAACCTTACCTGACAAACATGTCCATATGATAAAGCATGCAGCTCCGATGCATGATTTAGGTAAGATTGGCGTGCCCGAAAGCATCCTACATAAGCCAGGCAAGTTAACTGATGAAGAGTGGGATATTATGCGATCTCACCCCACAATAGGCTACAAATTGCTAAGTAGGTCAAAACACGGCCTTCCTAGGATGGGTGCGATGGTTTCGATTGCCCATCACGAAAAATGGGACGGCTCTGGTTATCCAAATGGCACCAAAGGTAATGATATCCCTTTGGAGGGGCGAATTATGGCCATTGCCGATGTTATTGACGCCCTAGGGTCAAATCGGTCCTATAAAAAAGCATGGAACAATGATGACATCTCGAATTTCTTAGAAGAGCAAAAGGGTAAACATTTTGACCCAACACTATGTGATTTAGTCATTAATAACTTCGATGCAATCATGAAAATACGTGAAAAATTCCCTGATCCAGAGGAATTGCATTGATTATGAAACATCAAAAATATCTATCAAAATTACTGCGAAATTCAGTCATTGATTCAGGCAATATACATGAAGCGTCAAACGTGGTTTTGAGTGCTTATGTAAGAGCGAGTTATCTTAAAGATGGCAGTATTTGGTTGTTAGATGATAACGGCTCTATGGTATGTTCATTTATTTTAGATAACCATGATTCGTCACCTTCGCCATTTTCGTCGATGGATGAAACACAAGTTCAGGCTCTGATCGACTCACTCAATAACCTCCCCTACCTAACACTTGATAGAGCCCAATTAACCAGTGCGTATTGGGTCTCTAATATTGACCTAGTCAATCATACTCTTATCTTAACGCCCGTTTTTTACAAAGGTCAGATGGTTGGACTCATTCAAGGTAGGCGACAGGCACATCAACCTGAGTTTGATAACGATGACATTCAATTTGCTATTGCCCTCGCCGACATATTTGGGAGAGTCATTCTTGCTACTCAAAACAACAAGCTTCAACATGCACTTAAAAATGCTAATTTGGAGCTGGAGCAAAAGATTCTTAAACGAAATACAGATCTAAAGAAAACACTCGAAGACTTACAAACTGCACAAAACCATCTCGTCGAATCGGAAAAAATGGCGGCACTTGGACAATTAGTCTGTGGTGTAGCGCACGAAGTTAATACACCGTTAGGCGTCGCAATTACGTCTCTTTCCATCCTAGGCGATGAGGTTAATAAACTAAAAAACGCCTATGACGCGGGAACATTAGACGAATCTACCTTCATGGCATTCGTCGAATCAGCGAAAAGTGCGCATGATATTGCCGAAGTGAACATGCATAGAGCGGCAACGTTAGTGCGCGAATTTAAGCAGACTTCGGTTGATCAAAGTCACCGTGCATTGATAAAACTAGACTTAAAAACACTAATAGAATCCATAATTAGCAGCCTCACGCCAATATATCAGCCCTATCGCGTCGAATTCGCAATTGATATACCGGAAAACATAACCATCACCACCTACTCTGAGTCTATCGACCAGATACTCACCAACCTTATCAACAATAGTTGTATTCACGGTTTTAGAGAGTCAGATCGGCCACACAACCTTATTTATATAAAAGTATTTATCCAGAAAGACGATTTTGTCATTGATTATCAAGATAATGGCGTCGGTATTGATGATGCTATTGCCAAAAATGTCTTTACCCCTTTCTTTACGACAAATAGATCCAATGGTGGGTCAGGCTTGGGGCTGTCGGTGATTTACAACCTTATATCACAGAAGTTAAAAGGCGATATTCGCGTTGTCGAGCAAGACGCATCGTTAGGTGCACACTTTCAGATACGCCTGCCTAGAACATTAACATTAGATCAAGAAAGTGAAACATAAACACGCCTTGACTAACTTAAAAAACTCACTTTTCGAGAAATCAGGAATTCGATTTAATAGAGGGTTCGTTATTCCTGAATCTGCTCCATCAGTGCATCGACACGTTCAGGCTTTAAAGCGACTTTAGACTTCAAACGCCCTACTTTTGCATTGATCACCTCTAGGTTTGCGGGTTTACCAACTTGAATCATACCGACCATCCCCATCATTAAATGAGGTGGGCAATAGTACAAATGAACGCCCTCATGTGAAAGCGTAATCGAGAACGGTTGATTCATTGTAGATTTCCAAGCTGACTGGCCTTCCGGCACTACATAGGATTGAGCATAGTGCCCTGCGTGTGTCGGAACGAACGTCACTATATCGCCCAGTTCAGCACGAACAAAAGAAGGCTGAAAAACCATGCCGCCTTCTGGGCCGTAGTTCAACATTTCTATCTTGATTTCTTTAGCAACACCGAAGGTTGCAAGTAAAAGACCAAAAACCAGTGTCATACTTCTAATATACATTTGAAACTCCCGTTTCCTTTATCGTTGTCGTTTTCTCAACGTTTCTATTTTCTATCTCTGTGGCCTTTTTGTGGCTCGATCGCCGAGTACGAATAAAGGGGACACCTTGCCCATCAACGGTGACCTCGGCCTCAACACCATAAACATCTTTCACCAACTGAGGGGTAAGAATATCCTTGGGTGCACCGCTGGAAACAATCAACCCATCCTTTACGACCAGCAAATTATCCGCATATTGCGCGGCTAAGTTTAAGTCATGCAGCACCATCAAAGAGACCCACCCGTTCTCTTTCGTTTTCCTATCTAGATAATCAAGCAAGACCTGCTGAAAATGCAGATCGAGCGCACTGACAGGTTCATCAAGCATTAAAATACTTGGCTTGCGCATCATAGCTTGAGCAAACAATATCATTTGGCATTGGCCACCACTCAATGCGTTCACAGAACGATTTGCTAAGTGCAACAACCCTATCTGTTCTAGCGCATTCAACGCTTCTGTGACCATTGATTCATCGAGACGCAAACTAAGTGCATCTAGCTGACCCAGTAAAACGACTTCAAGTACACTAAGCTCAACGTCTAAATGGATGTCTTGTGGCATGTAGCCAAAAAACTGACGCCATTTACTCAACACTTTTTTACTCAGGCTTATGCCTTGAAAAGAAACCTCGCCTTGCTGCTTGTTAATGTCGCCAAAGAGAGTCTTGAGCAATGTACTCTTTCCCGTTCCGTTCGGGCCAATAATAACCGTTACTTCACCTGGACATAGATCAAACGACATACCTTTTGCCAACGTCAACTGATCAATTTTGACATGCAAGTCTCTGACACTTAAACAGTTTTTGGCACCTAAAGCGCGCTCACTTATTTTTCGATTCATATGCTTACCGACGACGTCCAATTATTAGCCAAAAGAAAAATGGAACCCCAATAATTGCGGTAACAATTCCGATTGGAAACAATGCCCCAGGAACAATAACCTTCGAAAGGACAGAGGCACTAGAAAGTAAAAAGGAGCCAATGATAAACGATAAAGGCAGAAAGAAACGTTGATCTTCCCCTACCAAAATACGTGCAATATTAGGCGCGACAATACCAATAAAGCCAATAATCCCTACAAAACTAGTGACGGTAGCCGTCATGACCGCGACAATAAATAAGGTTCTAAGCCTCAAATTATTAACGTTCACACCAAGACTTTTTGCTCGCTCTTCACCTAATCTTAAAGCCGTTAAGCGCCATGCATCCTTCATCAACAGACCCATACTTACCGCTGTCACACCAGCAACAATGGCTAGATTTGTCCAACTACTCTTGGACAAACTCCCAAACAGCCAAAACAAAATTTGCTGACTAAGCTCAGGAGAGGCAATGAATTGAACTAAAGACAACATGGATTGGAACAAAAACAGCAGAGCAATACCGGATAAGATGAGCTGACCGGACGTAATGTGTCGCATGGATGCCAGACCAAATAATAGGCAAGCAGCCAACATGCAACACACAAAAGCACCAATTGGTACGGCGACATTAGAGCTTAAGCCTAGTGAGCCGATGTAAAGCATCAGCGCAGCACCGAAGCCTGCGGCAGCAGCCATGCCTAATGTATAAGGGCTCGCCATTGGATTATTAAGTAAAGTCTGCATTTCTGCGCCCCCTACTCCTAACACACCCCCAACAATCACGGCCATTATAGCGATAGGCAAGCGTAATTCAGTAACGATAACAAGCGTGGTCACATCAACCTGAGAAGGTAAACCGAAAAATTGCAGAAGTGCTCTCGACACCTCAACAACACTGAGCATAGAAGGCCCGGTTGCGACATCGAGTACGAAAGATAGGGTAAGAACAACAAAGAGCGCACAAATAACAAACCAGCGACGCTTTTCACTGCGACGCTGGTCCTGTATTGCACTCGCTAAAGAGTCTGAATGCATAATTTTTTCTGAGCAAAGTATAATTAGCGCCCATTATAAATGAGCGTCAATTACATGCCACCCATTACTCCGTGATAGAGATAGCAAATGTTCCTGTTGGCGTAACAGGCAAATACTTTTTATAGAAATCCAAGTACGCTTGCTGAGGGTTCGCATCTTTGAACAGATCTGGATAAAGAGATTTTGCAATGTACTGCGCCATAGAAGCATCTAAGATTGAACGGGAAGCCCCTTGGTATATACCATGAAGTCGCTCGTTCTTCACCGCAGGCATTTCAGACCAGCCCGCACGATTAGCAAAGCCTTTCAAACGCTCAACGGACACTTTAGGGTCAATGCCCTGCCCCATAACCATGGCTTTACCTTTAGCGCCAGATTCGGTGCCTGAGATAAATACAACTTCTGGTTTAGAGGCGATAACTTGCTCAGGGTTCATAGGTCCCCACCATTCAACATACGGCGCAGCAATATTATCGCCACCCATTGCCGTAACCATCGCGCCCCACATATTTTTACCGTATGTGAAACTGTACTGATCAGGTCCTTTTTTACCGAACTCTACATAAGCACGAGGTTTTGGAAGGTTTGCGTCTGAGATTCGCGTTTGAGCAGAAACAATCGTCTCTTCATACTCGTTCGCTATGTTTTTCGCTCGTGCTTCTTGACCTGTTAGCTCACCCAAAATTTCAGTACTTTTAAGGTGTCGTTCCAGCGTTTGAGCATTATAGTCAACGACGACAACTGGAATACCAGCATCTTCTAGACGATCAACATCCATGCCTAGCCCTTTGTATTGCCAGTCCGCCAATACAACAACACTCGGTTTTAAGCTCAACACTTTTTCGATAGAAAATGTCTGTGATTCAACTTCACCAACATCAGGAATGTCTTTTAAGGAAGGACGATATTCAGTGTAAAGCTTCCAGCTTGCAGGGCGCCACGCTTCCCATGTGTCGCGAGAAATACCCACTACTTTATCAAAAGCAGCTTCAGTACCGATCGCCATGTAATCTTCAGCATAAAAGCCCAGTACAACTCGCTCTGCAGGTAGGTCGATATCTACTTTACGATCTAAAACATCGGTTATCACCTGCGCCTGAGCTGAAACGGAACATACCACAGAAATTGTTGACGCCATCAACCATTTACCAAACTGCATTTACCTCTCCTTCCAAGAGTATTTTAAGAGGGAATTAAAGTATCTGGTTCATACCAGATTTCCATTTGCGAGAATACTACTAGATTTCTATTTAGAATCAATAGAAATATTGATTTCCAATATCATATAAGAACCATTATCATAAAGGCAATAAATCTGAACTGAAAATCTTAATTAACTAAACTGAAACGGTGTGCCTTTAATGTTTAAATACCTAATACTAAGCTTAACCCTATTTTTTCAAGCCAGTAGCATCTGGGCAAAAGAGACAACAATCCATGATGTATTAGGGAGAGAGGTAACATTTGACGCACCTGCTCAGAGGGTTATTGTTGGTTTCTACCCTGAAGATTATATGGCCATTGGAACGGAACAAGCATATGACAAGGTCGTTGGGCTCTCTAAATACATATGGCAAGCACGTCCTGCAAATTGGGAAATGTACATCAAACATCGCCCGTCACTAAATACTATTCCCGCGATAGGGAAGATTGGATCTCAAGCTTTTTCTGTCGAACAGGTCATTAGTCTAAAGCCTGATGTCCTGCTACTTGCAGATTGGCAGTTCAAGGCACTTGGCACGCAAGCGCAAAAGATAGAGGATGCTGGTGTCCCTATTGTTGTCATTGACTACAATGCTCAAACACTACAACGCCATGTAATGAGCACGAAAATCATCGGTGTAATTACAGGACAAAAAGAACGCGCAGAAAAGATAGCGAACGAATACACAGAAAACCTCAACAGAATATCGACTCGTTTAAAAGCGAAAAACCTAGCAAAACCAAAGATTTATGTGGAGTATGGCGCATCTGGCGTAAACGACATGGGTTACACTTTTGGCAAAAATATGTGGGGAGCCATTTCGACTATGTCAGGTGGCGACAATATATCGGCACCTTATATTGAATGGTGGGGAAAATTGAACCCAGAACAGGTCATTGCTGCGAACCCAGATATCATTGTCATGACAGGGTATGAATCAGCAAGTGCCAGTGATGGCATCGTTATGGGACAAGGCATTTCAGAAAACATAGCGAGAGCGCGTTTAGAAGGGTTTAAAAAGCGTCTCGGCTGGTCTAGTGTGTCTGCCATAAAACAGAACCGCTTATTTGCAGCCTATCACGGTGCCTGCCGAACCATTCTTGATGGTGCTATGATTCAATTTTTTGCAAAGTCCCTTTATCCAGAGGCGTTTGCAGACCTTAACCCCGAAGAAGCCTACTTAGACTTCTATAAGAAATACCTTCCAGTAACCCCAACAGGCACATTCACATTAACGCCTAAGTAACACGGTTCGCGAAGGTTATTTACAAAGGCTTCAGCGTGCGGATCGTTGAAGCCTATCATCCGCCTAAAGACAGAAACACCAAAAGAGCCAAGCTTGTTTATCTCACACGCGGAGCCATCCCAGCTAAAATATAAAGAAAAACGCCCCCCAGTATTGTTAGGCTGGATAAAAACAAATGCAGCGTCACTTGTTCTCCCAACAGCAGTACTCCCATAAAAATAGCAATCACTGGAACGCTAAGCTGCAATGTCGCTGCTGTCGTTACTTTTAATGAAGGTAATACAAAGTACCAAAGCGCGTACCCCAGCCCTGATGTCACCCCACCGGCCAATAGCGCGTAGAGCGCGCCCATACTGTCCCACGTAAATTCCGAGATAAAAAGTAGTGACATAAATAGCGACAAGATGCTCGCTTTCAAAAAATTAATCCCCGTCGTTTGAATAGGGTTCGATGCTCCCTTTCCTCGAACCGTATAAACGGCCCACCCAACACCAGATACCAACATAAGCGCACTCCCGATTAAACTAGGAGCCGACGCACCGGGAAGAAAGAGCACCAATACTCCGAATATCGCAACGAACAAGCCACACCATTGCTTTTTATTCAACCTCTCGCCCGAATATAAGCCATAACCGATCATCGTGAATTGAACCGCACCAAACAACAGCAATGCTCCAATACCTGCCGGTAACGATACATATGCGAATGAGAAACTCACTGCGTAGGCCAATAGTGCTAAAGGCGTAATCCATCCTTTGTTAAGAAAAGCAGCGTTCAAACAAAGTGTGTTGTTCTCACTTCTGTTTTCACCTCTCTCTCTATTTTCACTCCTACCTTTTATTTCATTTCTATTAGTTAAGACCACTAACATCGCCAATACCAAGGCGCCAGACATGAGACGAAGAGTTGTGAAAGACATCGGATCTAACGAAGTTTGAACAAGGGCCAAACGACATAAAATGGAATTCAAAGCGAACGCACATAGGACAACCAGAATAACGAAGTGTATCTTCATTTTACTTAGATGCTCGGTATTCATAATCAGCACTCACTCGCTTCATCAACGTACAAAAAAATACAATATCGTAAAATCAAAATGACCGGATCATCTACTATCAAATCAAGTGTTTTTGAGATATCACTTTATTTCGATACAATAGAGCATAATGATAAAGAGAATCCATCTTATTTATCGAGATTAATCGAAAAACACAACGCTCTCTTCTACCAAAACCCGTACAACGAGCAGCTAGGAAATCTAGGTATTCTTATGGATATTATTCGAAAAACGTCCTCAACCACAGAAGCTGCGCTGCTAAAACCTCATGTATTTCGCGGTCTCCTCCTGTTCGCAATGAGTGCGTTCGCGGCCATCTGGTCTATTGATTATACAAGTGGCATCATCGCGCTTTTTGACGCTGCCTCTTATCCTATATGTATCGCAGGATTTGCCACAATCTATCTATTAAGTCGAACAAAAAAGGCATCTGAGCAATCCCTTCATCTTACTACCTACCTTATTGTTGCGGGTTACCTGACCAGCAGCAGCATTTGGCACCACATGGCAGAAAATGGCTTATTTTCAAACTCAGCTCAATGGCTAGGGTTGAATTACGTAATAGCCTATTTGTTTTTGGAGGTGCGTAAAGCGGTTATCGTGACAATAGCGTCCTTTATAGTTACCTTAATCGGACACTACCTCGCACTGATTCAACACTACCCACTGGATGATACGGTTGGTGTTGTTTTAAATATAGGCATCGCTCATACCGTTTATATCGTATTGCTTTGGACGGTCGTACAAATGCGAGTGGAACATACTAAAACTCACGAACGACTGAGCACACTTGAACAACATGCGATGATCGACCAACTAACAAACGTTTTGAATCGTCGAGGCATTGAAGATGTATTTAAACACGCAGAAGAAAACTGGATAAATCATAAACAGCCTTATGCCATTCTATTGATAGATATCGATCATTTTAAACAAGTTAATGATCAATATGGCCATTTAGTGGGCGACAAGGTTCTCGCTGACTTTGCCGCTTTGCTAAATAAACTCACAGTAGCGAGTAATAGCGTTGGTCGGTGGGGTGGTGAGGAGTTCATCATTCTCGTCAAAAGTAGAAGCAATGAAGAGTGTTTCTCGCTCGCAGAAAAAGTGCGACAAACCGTTGAAAGGTCAACGTTAGGGGGGCTAAAAGAGCTGTCGATTAGTATTGGGGTAGGCTATGCCAACGAGGAAAAAAGCTTGTTCGAAACGTTCCAGCAAGCTGACTCTTACCTTTACGCCGCGAAGAAAACAGGCAGAAATAAAGTAATTGACCGCAACCAGATTATTAAGAAGAGGCAGGAAAGCGCGACTGAAGTCTAAGATCGCCTCTTTTTGCACATGCCTAAAGCCTATCTATATGCAAGAAGCTTCATACAAACTGTTATAAAGTCTGTATGAAGCTTGAGAAGTTCAAATTAAGGAATTTGAGACAAAAGCTCTGGGTTCGTAATTAGATTACGTACGCCATGAGCGTGATCTTCCTTAAAGATGTTCCCTTCACACCATTCGCCAACCGTTTTAATGTTCACTTTAGATACAAGTGGACGAACGTTCCACGTTACTTGGAATGGAGAACCTTTTTCATTGTAACCAGGACCTGTTGTAGAACCCGCGTATTCAATCGGCTTACCTGTGTCACTAGGAATACCCGTCGCTTGGTACAAGCCGTTTTGCTTCTCATGCGCTACAAGGTCCATAAAGTTCTGAGCCTTGTCATCGTTCACAACCACAAATACTTGTGATTCAACACGCAATTGAGGGTTGTTGATGACATCAGGGCTCAAACATGAACCAAGCGTTGGACCAGGTTCAATGTCAGCAGTTGAAAATACATAATGCACTTCAATCGTATCGCCTGAATCTAGACCGCCATGCTTACTGTCACAAATATCTGCAACTGGCTTTAGCTCTGCTTTAGTAAGTACGCCGTCGTACTTGTAGCCACTATTGTAACCATGGCCATCGCCTTGTCCTGCAAACGTTGTGAACTGTCCACCTTTATGTTCAGCGTTTTTATGAAAATGAATATTACAAAGGTTCATTTTCTGGTATTTCGGTGCAGTTGAGAATGTACGCTTGTTACTACCATATGGCGCATCAATATCTCGAGGCGCTTGTGGTCCGAACCCTTTTCCAAACGTGTTTTCCGCCAGCTCTTGCCTTTGCTTAGCAATCACATCTCCAGATAATGAGTGTTCACTTGCGAATACAGATGCTGGCACAATAGCGGAAGCCAACATCAATGAAATGATCTTCTTGTTCATAGTTACCTCACAAAAGTTACGATTATTATTTCCATTCTTTGATTCAATTCTAACAGCTAGTCTGATCGCTCGTTATGTAGCCTCCCAGCGCGCACGATAGTAAAGTGAAAGTTGTAAAAAAACATGAAAATTATACCTTTCTTCTACGCCCTATCATAAATTATGCTTATAGAAAGTTACAAAAGTCCTACACTGTTTGTAATAGCTGAGCTTGTATGTCTAAAGCGACCACTCAATATTTCGATCTATACTTGGCGGTAATATCTTGGTGATAAAAAACGATAGGGATAAAAGGGATAAGAACGAAGCTATTTAAGAGGTAAACAAGCTAATCATAATAGACAAGCTCCTAAACAAAGTAAGCTGAGTGAAGTGTAAAATAGAGCTTAGAGCAGAAGTCATAAAATGACACCTACTCTAAAGGGAGCTCGGCAATACTTTTAACTCAGCATTTCAACGTAATACCATTAGGAAAGGTATGAACAAGCAACACCTGATAGACTAAAGGCTACGTCAAATATAAAGGCCCCCACTCTCTCCCGCCCATTGCTGGGCATATCACACCATCCGTTACTAAAACCGAACGAGATGTCACCACATCAGCAATCGCGGTTAATGGCGTTGCTACTCCGACACCACCTGCCGCCGGTTCATTCGTTCCAAACAGGTTGGCGTTTACGCATATATTGGCATCAAACCCCATCACTACTACCGCGTCTTTACCAGTACACAGTGCTCTAAAACCTGCATGAGTGGTTCCCATGTGATACCTCGGAGTCAGAAAATTATGGCGCCTTGCACCATAGTGTCGAGCTTCTACTTCCAGTTCATCACACAATGGTTTGGTTTTTATATGAAGGCACGCTAATTCAGCGCCCGTTAAATTACCTATGCGTAAGACCGACTTCATATGATCACGCACGCTACGTTCATTAAAAACGTCATCCATATTTTGAATGTACTTCGACAGGTGCACTGCAACAATCAACACGCTACCAGTATAGTTGATCAACCACTCTTCAACCGTTTTACCCAAAGCGTTTGAAGGAGGGTTATGTCTTACTGGTGGTATTGCTGCTGGATCGTAAGCAGCAGTCAAAGGCATTCTAGAAAACTTAACCGCTTCGGCCTTACCTTTCTCTCCGATATTTAATGTGCGCAGCTTCAATCCTGGGTAGGATGCTTGCAAAAACCACAGCGCCTCACGGTATTTTCGAATACGAGTCGCGTTAACTTGACTCAACGCTTCTTGAACCCGTGTCAAGTTGCAGTTTTCATCCTGAAGCACTTCTATCAAATCATGAATTCCACTTCTAAGGTGTGTTTCAAAGTGACTATTTGCATGTTTAACAAGACGCTTAAAATCGGCAAAGTGACGGTAACGGGGCATGATTCTCTTCCTTAGTTGAGGTTAGCGAAAGTCACTGTAACAATGAAACCTTTAGGAAAGCTTAAGTCTCAACTAATGGGAGGCTTTTGCACGACCTCTCAATACGACACTAAAATAGATGAAAAGGCTGAGTCTATGGCTAAGCTCTTTGAGCCCATTTTTAACGCCATATTAGAGAGCAAAGAAGGCAAGCAAAGTCGTCGAGCAAAGATCTCTAAACTAAAAAAGGAAAGTATAAGACTTCCATGTGCTTATACTTTCAAAGAGGTTTTCTGAGGTTATCTAAAATGCATTTACGCGCGTTTACGCTGACGCATTGCAACCCAAGCTAATAGTATGAAGGCAGGAATAAAGAACCACTCTTTCGCAGGTCGATTGTTTTCAACCTCAACGCCCGTGATTTCCCAATCAAAATCCAGTTTTTGTTTTTCTGCTGGACTGCCAAAGTTCATATTGTCGATATAGGTCTTTCCATCTTCATTACGCACTTCTAAGCCAGCACCCTGATAAAGTCGGTCCGCAGCAGAACCCGCAGTACTCAAAGGTAGGTTCACGGTCTTTTCGACCCAACGCCCTTCTAGATTCTCTCCTTCTACAGAAAGTCGAATCTCTGATGCACTTGGGTTAGCGTCAATGTACGCCACCATCTCGCTGCCTTTAAAATGGCTATAAGGCGCTTCGACTTGATCCAACCAAAATCCCGGTCTAAACAGAGTAAATGCAACAAGAATCAGCACAGCGCTTTCCCATAATTTACTGCGGGTAAAAAAGTAGCCTTGAGTCGCAGCAGCAAATACAAGCATGGCGGTCAATGACACGATAAATACGAAAATGGCTTGCCACCAGGTTACATCAATCAACAAAAGATCCGTATTGAAGATGAATAAAAATGGCAGTAACGCGGTACGCATCGAGTAAAAGAACGCGGTAAATCCAGTTTTAATAGGGTCCCCGCCCGATACGGCCGCCGCAGCAAAGGAAGCAAGCCCAACTGGAGGGGTAACATCCGCCATAATACCGAAGTAAAATACGAACATATGGACGGCAATCATTGGCACGATTAAGCCAGATTGAGCACCTAACTCAACCACGACACTCGCCATGAGCGATGAAACAACAATATAGTTTGCTGTCGTCGGTAAGCCCATGCCCAAAACAAGCGAAATCAAGGCCACCATAAGTAGCATAATGATTAATACGCCGCCAGATATTAGCTCGACAAACTCCGCCATAACCTGACCGACACCTGTGAGTGTGACCGTCCCTACGATGATGCCAGCAGTAGCCGTCGCCACGCCAATACCAATCATATTGCGAGCGCCCGTATTAAGGCCGTCGACCAGATCAACCAATCCCGACTTCCACTCAGAAGAAAGACCGGACACACTACTTTGCTTCCCTTTTTGTCTAAACCAAGCTTTTAAGGGTTTCTGCGTAAACAAGATAAACGCCATCAGCATACAAGCCCAGAACGCCGACAGACCTGGCGACTTACGCTCAACCATCAAGAACCAAACTAGTACGACCAAAGGCACTAAGTAATACAAACCAGACTTATAGATATCAGCGAAAATTGGCAGTTTTTCAATTTTTCCACCTGCTGTATCCAAGTCCAAATCAACACTTTTTGACGACACAAAAAGCAAACCGAAATAGCCACCTACAACCAACATCACAAGCGCGATATGAGCAAAATCACCCATCAGCCATTTGATCGCAACAATCAAATAGTAAAGCGCGCCGAGGACGATCAACATACTCGAAACGATGATACCCGTGCGAATCAGTTGCTCAGAAAAACGGCGTGCAGGCGTAGAGCGAGGCAGACCTTTCATGTCTGCTTTCATCGCTTCTAAATGAACAATGTACAACAGGGCGATGTACGATATGGTCGCGGGAAGAAAGGCGTGCTTAACCACCTCAATATAAGGAATACCTACGTATTCAACCATCAAAAAAGCAACCGCGCCCATCACTGGCGGCATGATGACACCGTTTACAGAAGACGAAACTTCGACCGCGCCTGCTTTTTCAGGGCTAAAACCGACCTTCTTCATTAATGGAATAGTAAAGGTTCCCGTCGTGACAACGTTCGCAATGGATGAGCCCGAAATAAGCCCGGTCATTGCCGACGATAAAACAGCCGCTTTTGCAGGGCCACCACGCATGTGCCCTAATAAAGAAAACGCGACTTGTATAAAGTAATTTCCGGCTCCAGCCTGATTAAGCAGAGCACCAAATAAAACGAACAGAAATACGAACCCAGAAGAAACCCCCAACGCGATGCCAAAAACACCTTCTGTCGTCAACCACATATGCGTCATGGCTTTTTCGAGTGAAGCGCCTTTCCAGCGAATCACTTCCGGCAACCAAGATGCGTCACCAAAAAATACATATAAAAGGAAAATAATAGCGACGATCGCCAACGGCGGTCCTAATGAACGACGAGCCGCTTCCAAGGTAAGAACCAGTCCCAATGTAGACACGACCAAATCTAACGTCGTTGGCAAGCCAGGACGCATGGCTAGATCATCATAAAAAAGAAACAAATAAGACGCGCAAAACGCGGCTGCAAACGCAAAAAGATAATCAAGCACCGGTATTTTTAATGTTGGACTCTTACTGAAAGCAGGAAATGCCAAGAAAGCCAGTAACACAGCAAAAGCCAAATGAAGTGCACGAGATTGGGTGTCATTTAGAAAACCAATACCAAACTGAGAAGGCAGAGGTGAGCCAATCCATAGCTGAAACAATGACCAACACAACGGTAAGACAAAAAGTAACGACAGTGCGACCTTCCCTGTCGGTACACGCTTGCCTGTATCCGCTTCGGCCACCAGCTCTTCAAGCTTGTCATTAGAAGCAGGTTCAGAAGTAGTCGTAGACATACGGAACTCCGGTAAACACAAATAAAAGAGAAAACGTCGACAAACGCCGACGTTTTAGTAAGGAAACTAGAGGCGGTACATATCACCCCTAGCGAAACAGCCCAATCAGGCTATTTCATTAAATCCGCTTCGCGGTAGTATTTTTCAGCACCTGGGTGTAGCGGTGCGACTAGAGACGTGTGAACCATTTCAACAGGCTGCAAACGTGCAAATGCTGGATGCAAACGTTTGAAAGACTCTAGGTTTTCGAAGACAGATTTTGTTAAACGGTAAACCACTTCATCAGACACATCTGTTGACGTTACAATCGTTGCTTTCGGACCAAATGTCGGTACATCATTTGGGTTGCCCGCATACATGCCGCCTGGGATGATCGCTTGAGAATACGCGCCATTCTTTTCGATAACAGACATAGACGCTGAATCCGTCATTGGAATCAGTTTAATATCACACGTCGTGGTTGCTTCTTGAGCGGAACCGTTTGGCAATCCTGCAACGAAGATAGTCACATCAAACTTATCATCACAGATCGCTTGTGCCATTTCTGAAGATTTAAGTTCTGCTGCGAAAGCAAAGTTGTCTTTGGTCCAACCTTTTTCCTTCATCAGCATTTCCATCATAGATCGGTTACCAGAGCCCGGATTACCGATATTCACGCGCTTACCAACAAAATCATCAAGTGAAGAAATACCAGAGTCGGCACGTGCCATCATGTGAATCGGTTCTGGGTGAAGAGAGAAAACAGAGCGTAGTTTCGGATAAGGGTTGTTATTAAACTGGCCTTTACCAGACAAAGCATCCGCTTGAACATCAGATTGCGCAACGCCAAATTCCAATTCTCCAGCGCGGATACTGTTTACGTTGTAACCAGAGCCACCTGTAGATTCAACAGAACAACGGATACCATGCTCTTTACGGCCTTTATTTAACATGCGGCAGATAGAACCGCCAGCAGGGTAATAAACGCCGGTCACGCCGCCAGTACCAATAGAAATGAACTGAGTTTCAGCGGCTAGTGCAGCACCTGATACAGCCATAGAGCCAACAAAAAGCGACGATAAGATAGTTTTTTTGATAGTCATAAATTCCTCGTTGTGTCGTATTTTTATAATTAAGTTAAAAAAACGAGGAAGAACATGGCAAAGACAATGCCAATGTTTACACACTCAACACAAGGTGTTGTTTTTATTAAAATTTATTTATAATTTCATTACAAAAACTTCGTATATCAAGCTATAACTTTTGTTATAGCTACTCAGATAATATCAGTGGAATTTGTTAGTCAAATAAATTTCTATGTCATGAAGGGCGCACTTCTGACCCTAAATCAGACTGGCTATAACCAAATGCATAGCCATAACAAAAGTTATAGTTTGTTTTTTATACAGCACTAACAGAAAATTCAATTATTCTTCATTTTCGTTACATTACTCGTTAATATTGCCGCCCAACAAAGTTTGTTGAAGTTTTAATCAAATGCGATCAACCATTCCACGTTACCTCCTAGCACTGATTAGCCTGTTAGTTTTTGCCGGAACTGTCGATGCGAAAACAAGAGAGCACCACCTTTCTAAAAGAGTTATAACAATCGGTGCGGATTACAATTACCCCCCGTATGAGTTCGCAGATGAAAATGGAGAGCCGACTGGATACACAGTCGACATCACACACGCCATTGCAGAGGTGATGGGGTTTGATGTCGAAATCACCCTCACGGACTGGCGTCACGCTTACGAAGGTCTAAAGACAGGTCAATTCGATGTATTACAAGGCATCGCTTTCTCAGAAGAAAGAGCAAAAAGCATCTTGTTCTCCTCGCCACACTCCATCGCCAATCAATCCATTTTTGCGCGAAAAGGGGCTCCAGAGATTGAAACCATCGGCGAACTGGCAGGTAAAGAAGTCATTGTGCAAAACGCGAGCATTATGCACGAATACCTGAAAAAAGCCGTGCCAGATGCTGTCCCTATTCCCGCCGCGACACATGCTGAAGCGCTTCGTCTATTAGCGTCTGGCAAACACGACTTTGCACTCACCGCCAACTTACCGAGTTTGTACTTAAGTAAAGAACTTGGACTCCACAATATCCACCCTGTCGGCCGTCCGGTATCCGGTCAAAGGCTGGGCTATGGCGCCCTCCCTAAAAATGAGGAAATCATCGCGTTATTCAGTGAAGGTTTGGCTATTTTAAAAAACACAGGAAAGCAGCAAGAGATTTATGACAAGTGGCTCGGCGCACTTAACGAACCCAAAGTACAATGGAAAAAATGGGGGCAATACGCGCTCTACACCATTCTCGTTTTAATCTTAATACTGGGCGCAGTGACTACTTGGTCAGCCTTATTACGCAAAGAAGTCGAAAAGCGCTCTCGACAATTAAAAGAGCAACAAGAGCAACTTATTCAGGCAGATAAAATGACCTCTCTTGGCGTTCTTGTCTCTGGCGTGGCGCACGAAATCAATAACCCTACCGGGCTTCTACTGCTCAATTTACCGATTTTAAAAGACGCGTGGCACGATATTTTACCCTTACTCGACGACATATACGCCCAAGACCCAAGCTTCTCTGTTGCGGGGCTCCCCTACCCTAGACTCAAGCAAGAGCTGCCTTTCCTGCTCGAAGAAATGCAACAAAGCTCTGAGCGAATCCGCAATATTGTAAACGATCTAAAAGACTTTGCGCGGGCTCAACCTGATGAAATCGTTCACGAAGTCGATCTTAACGAACTCATTAAGGCGGCCATCAGGCTGGTCGAAAAATCGATACAGAAATCCACTGATCAATTTTCCATACACTTAGATCAACGGTCCCCGAAAATAATGGCAAACCCACAGCGAATTGAACAAGTCATCATCAATCTTATTATCAATGCGTGTGATGCCCTGCAAGGTTCAGAAAACAGCGAGAAGCAACTTGCGATTAGCTCTAATTTAAGCCTTGATCAAAAATCCGTCTATTTAACCGTAAGAGACACAGGAAATGGTATTTCATCCGAAAACTTACCTCGGTTAACAGACCCATTTTTTACTACTAAACGAGAACTTGGCGGCACAGGATTGGGCTTATCGGTCTCTGCTGGCATAATTAAAGCCCACAAAGGACGCTTAACATTCGAATCGGAACTCGAAAAAGGTACGACAGTCACCGCCATTTTGCCAGCGATTGAACACGTGAGCGATCCACTAGAGCGAGAGCAAGAATTAGCATAACGAGCGGTAAACAGTTTATTGGATACGGTTAACGCCCGACTGGCGTTCGATAAACTTAGATTAGGAGTTCGAATTGAGTACACGCTTTTACCCACAATTTAAAATTTTACTCGTTGATGATGAGACCTCGTTCTTACGAAGCATGTCATTAACATTAGAACGCCAAGGTTATAACAACCTAATCACTAGCTCAGCGCCAGAAGACGTTCAAGGGATTATTAACTCTGAAAAAGTGGGACTCGTCCTCCTTGATCTAACAATGCCCGTAATATCAGGTCAAGAATTGCTCACATGGTTTACCGAAGAACACCCAGACATCACGGTCATTATTTTCAGTGGGCTAAATCAAGTAGACGCCGCCGTGGAATGCGTAAAAAAAGGAGCGTTTGATTACATTGTAAAAACAGCGGATCAAGAACAGATTCTAGAGTCCATAAAGCGCGCGATCCATACCCAAGAACTGAACCTAGAAAACCATGCGCTTCGCGCTCAGCTCTTATCCAATACACTTAAACAATCAGACTGCTTTGACGCTATTATTACCGCAAATGCGCAAATGCATTCTGTCTTCCGCTATTTAGAGTCAATCGGGCAAAGTAACCAGCCCTTGCTAATTACGGGCGAAAGCGGTGTTGGAAAAGAACTCATCGCAAGAGCAACGCACGCTGCCAGTAAGCGACACGGTGAGCTTGTTACGGTGAACGTCGCTGGGTTGGATGACAATATTTTCTCCGACACCTTATTTGGTCACTCCAAGGGAGCCTTTACTGGCGCGG
Source organism: Marinomonas mediterranea MMB-1 (assembly GCF_000192865.1). Lineage (NCBI taxonomy): Bacteria > Pseudomonadati > Pseudomonadota > Gammaproteobacteria > Oceanospirillales > Oceanospirillaceae > Marinomonas > Marinomonas mediterranea. Next base: position 1,433,742 of record NC_015276.1, on the reverse strand, counting down.
ATAAGCAGCGCTCAGGCTTAGTAGAAAGAGCCTCAGGTGGTACACTCTTTTTAGACGAGATCGGAGACTTAAGCCCAACCTCTCAAGTCAAATTATTAAGGCTGCTGCAAGAAGGAGAATATTATCCGATAGGCAGTGACCGTCCAAAAAGAATCGAAGCGAGAGTCATTGTTGCGACCCATCAAAACCTTGCAGAAAGACAGCAAGAAGGAAAATTTCGAAAAGATTTATTCTATCGCCTGAGAACACATCGGGTAGACATCCCCCCGTTGCGCGAGCGCTCTGAAGACATCCCGTTATTGCTCAGGCACTTTATGCGAATCGCTTGTGAAGAAATGGGCAAAGAGACACTAAAAATACCCAAAAATTTGGCCCCCAGATTGATCCAGTATCCGTTCCCAGGCAACGCCCGTGAACTAAGAGCACTGGTTTACGACAGTGTCAGTCAAAGTCAAGGAGAGGTATTAGATACAAGGCCATTCGACCCATTACTAGAACAAACGGATATTCGAAATTTCAGTGAAGAAAAAGTCACGTTTTCAGAAAACCAGCCTCTTCCAACCCTTAATCAATTGTCAGAAATACTGGTTAATGAAGCCATGCTTCGCGCGAATCAAAATCAGTCTCTTGCCTCACAGATGTTAGGAATATCGCAACCTGCTTTAAGTAAGCGACTCAAAAATATGAAAGACGCCAATATTGAGTGATTTGGCGTCTCTCCTTGAGCTAGTGAGTGAGAGAGCAACTTACCATTCAAGAATCACTTTACCGGAATCACCCGAGCGCATTACATCGAAACCCTTTTGGAATTCATCAATCGAAAAATGATGCGTAACCATTGGCGATAAATCGAGTCCAGACTGAACGAGGCTGGCCATTTTGTACCAAGTCTCAAACATTTCTCGCCCATAGATACCTTTGATAATTAGACCTTTAAAAATAACCTGCTTCCAATCAATTGACGTATCGGATGGCGGAATACCTAAAATAGCAATGCGGCCACCATGATTCATGGCAAGCAACATGTCGCTGACAGCGGCAGGAACACCTGACATTTCCATACCAACATCAAACCCTTCCGTCATCTTTAGATCATCCATCACGTCAGATAAGGATTCACGCGCAACATTTACTGCCCGTGTCACTCCCATACGTTCTGCTAACTGAAGTCTATATTCATTCACATCAGTGATAACCACATGGCGCGCACCAACATGCTTAGCAATCGCTGCCGCCATAATGCCAATTGGCCCAGCCCCCGTGATCAACACATCTTCACCAACAAGGTCAAAAGACAAAGCGGTGTGTAAGGCATTCCCAAAAGGATCAAAAATCGCAGCAATATCATCCGGTATTTCAGCAGGAATTTTAAACGCGTTGAAAGCAGGCAATACTAGATATTCAGAAAAGCTACCCGTTCGGTTCACTCCTACGCCAATCGTATTCCGGCAAAGATGCGTTCGCCCACCTCGACAATTACGACAATGCCCACACGTAATATGCCCTTCTCCTGACACCCGATCTCCGATATCGAAGCCTCTTACTTCAGCTCCAACCTCTACCACTTCTCCCACGTACTCGTGTCCGACCACCATAGGAACAGGAATCGTGCTTTGCGCCCACTCATCCCAGTTGTAAATATGAACATCAGTTCCACATATCGCGGTCTTTTTTATCTTGATAAGCAAGTCATTAGGACCTGGAGTAGGCTTTGCTACCTCAGTCATCCAGAGCCCAGGTTTCGCTTTTAATTTAGAAAGCGCCTTGATACTGTTTGCCTGATGCTCTAACTCATACCCAAGCTCTGCGTCATTGGACCGAATACGGTTACCGTTACTAGAAATAGCGCTGGAGCTGGAGCTGTCCATAGTAGCACGTGAAACAATCATGATGCTTGCTCCTTTAGAATCCCCATGTCGTTACCCACCGAAATAAACGTATCTATCGCGTGATCGAGCTGCTCTTTGGTATGAGCAGCAGACATTTGTGTGCGTATCCGTGCTTGCCCTTTCGGGACAACCGGATAAGAAAAGCCGACAACATATACCCCCTTCTCTAATGACCTTTCTGCAAACTCAGCAGCGACTTTCGCATCACCCAGCATAATCGGGATAATAGCGTGATCCGCTCCAGCCAACTCAAACCCTGCCTCGCTCATTCGCGCTCTAAAGTAATTCGCATTGTCCCAAAGTTGGCTTCGTAACGTGCCACTTTGCTCAAGCATTTCCAGCACACGAATTGAGGCAGTTACAATCGCTGGTGCAAGTGAATTAGAAAATAAATACGGACGAGAACGCTGACGAAGCCAATCAACGACTTCCTTTTTCGCGGACGTATATCCGCCTGACGCGCCACCCATGGCTTTGCCCAACGTACCTGTAATAATATCAACTCGATCCATAACGTCATGATACTCATGGGTTCCACGACCATGATCTCCCATAAAACCCACTGCATGAGAGTCGTCCACCATCACAAGCGCGTTGTATTTATCCGCAAGGTCGCAGACAGCAGGCAGATTAGCCACAATGCCATCCATCGAAAACACACCATCTGTCACAATCATTTTATGGCGAACGCCAGACTGGTCTGCTGCGATAAGCTGCTGCTCTAAATCAGTCATATCATTGTTTGCATAGCGAAACCGCTTGGCTTTACAAAGGCGCACGCCGTCAATGATGGAAGCATGATTCAGAGAATCTGAAATAATGGCATCTTCTTTTTCTAGTAAAGTCTCAAACAGACCCGCATTGGCATCAAAACACGACGAATACAGTATTGTGTCTTCCATTCCAAGATAATCAGATAACTTCTTCTCTAATGTTTTGTGGATGTCCTGTGTTCCACATATAAATCGAACTGACGCCATACCAAAACCATGCTTATCCAGCCCTGCACTGGCTGCCTCAATCAGGTTCGGGTGATTCGCTAATCCTAAATAGTTGTTTGCACAAAAATTTAAAACACTCTGACCAGAAGCGACGTTGACCGACGCTTTCTGAGCAGATGTCAGAATACGCTCAGATTTGTACAAGCCTTCCTGCTTTAGAGTATTAATCTGCGTTTGAAGTTGATTATAAAATTCAGAAGACATGACACTTTCCTAACGTTGAATTTATTCATCGCTTCCTAAATAGAAGCATTCACTTTTTTAAAGATCTTGTTAAAAAGTGTATGTCATGTGCTTATATTGCATTAGATAGCAGCGAGGAAAATCATTTGTGAATTGAAGGACCAAATTAAAGCTATTAATCAATCCAAGATCTATAATATGCTACAAACACACTTCGTTTTCAGGTACACGTTTCACATGACGCCTCAGCTCATCCCTCTACTTCCCGATTTAGCGACGTTCATTCTTATCGTGAATGAAGGAAGCTTCACGGCGGCGAGTCATAAATTAGGCGTAACCCCGTCTGCATTAAGTAAGTTGATTACACGCTTAGAAAAAGCGCTGTCCGTAAAACTGCTGGAACGCTCTACTCGCAAACTGGTCATCACAGCGACGGGGCAAAAGATTTACGACCAATGCTTAGTCATGACCAACGCAGCTCAAAATGCTGTAGAACTGTCGGACGCCGAACACTCAGAAGCGGCTGGCGAGCTTACCGTTGCCGCTCCAGAAGCCTTTCTGTTCTCAGTCATTCAGCCATTGGTCGTGCCTTTTTTAATCGAACATCCTAACATTCAACTTAAACTGCGCGTTGCTGACGGACACATCGACATATTGAATGACAAAATAGACATCGCATTTCGCCTGACCGACCAGCCTGACGAAAACCAAGTGATGAAAGACATCGGTAAAACCGCATTAATGGTCTGTGCAAGTCCAGAGTATTTATCTAGTAAAGGCACACCAAAACACCCAAACGATCTAACAAAGCATGACTGTCTGTATCTAGCGGAAAACGATAAAGATAATATTTGGACATTTATGAACTCTCAGGAATCCTTTTCACTGTCAGTAAAAGGACGCTACGCCGTCAACCACTCTCAAATGCGCTTAAACGGCGTTAAACAAGGGCTGGGCATCGGAATTTTTCATGACTTTGTTGTAAAAGACGCAATAGACAAGCAAGATGTTGTTCAAGTGCTGCCAGATTGGCACATCAAAAGCAGCTATCACGGCTCGATAATCATGCAATACGCGCAAACTCGCTATATGCCTACTCGACTACGCGTTTTTATAGACTTTATGATGACTCACTTATCGACAAAGTTAGACCCTACTGAGAACCCCCCCTCTCAATAGAAGTCATTTCGACGATCAAAGCCAATACACAGAAGTTCCTAAGACTTTTCTGTATATTCCTTAATAAACCCACACCAAACATTCAACTTAGTGAAAATACATCCCATTTTCATGTTATGGCACTTTGGTTGCTTAACTTTTGTTCTAACTGACTAAAAAGTCAGTTTTAACTATTCTATCGAATGGAGGCTATTATGAGTGAAGCAACTGATTATCCTTTAGAAGAAGTGCCACAATCCGCTAGGAAAGGTATGTTTTCGACATGCATGGTATTGATGGGATTCACATTTTTCACTGCAACCATGTTTGCAGGGGGTAAAATTGGCACAGCTTTTAGCGTGGGAGAAATGCTACTCGCGATACTGATAGGCAATTTACTGTTGGGCGGATACGCAGCAGCATTGGGTTACATTGCATACAAAAGTGGCCTAAACGCGATTTTAATGGGGCGTTTTTGTTTTGGCGAAAAAGGCAGCAAACTATCTGACCTGCTGCTCGGGTTTACTCAAGTCGGCTGGTACGCATGGGGGGCGGCAACCATTGCGGTTGTCTTGGTCAAAACCCTTTCTTTAGCACCAGCGCTTGAAGTCCCTCTCACTATCTTTTTTGGGTTCGCGTTCTGTATTACAGCAATGATAGGCTACAAAGGCATGGACTATCTTTCACGCATCGCTGTTCCTGCCATGTTGATCTTTATTTTAATCAGCCTATACAAAGGCTTCCTTGATACTACAGAAATACAAGGCGTGTTTTCGAGCGAGTCGGACGGAAGTTTAAGTTTTACAACCGCAATCACCATTATCATTGGTACATTTGTGAGCGGTGGTACACAAGCGACAAACTGGAGTCGATTTGCTAAATCAGGAAAGGTCGCTATATACGCCACACTTGCGGCCTTTGTGCTCGGTAATGGCTTAATGGTCCTTACTGGCGCGCTTGGCAGCCTAATGTACCAACAAGCAGACATCGTTGATGTCATGATTGCACAAGGCTCAATCTCTCTCGCTATCCTAATGCTTTTTATGAATCTGTGGACGACTCAAGACAATACGATTTACAACTTCGCAGTGGCAGGTTGTAACTTATTAAGAACAGACAAACGTAAATTGGTTACACTGGCTGGCGCCGCTATTGGCACCATTCTCGCTTTGGGCGGGATGTACAACTACCTGATCCCATACTTGATTTTACTTGGCACCTTTATCCCACCTCTGGGTGGCGTCATTATGGCGGATTTTTGGATAAAACATAAAGGACACTACTCCAAGCTTACTGAAGCGAACTTACCATCGTTCAATTGGATTGGATTAGCCGCGTACTTTTTAGCCTGTGCATGTGCGTTCTTCACCCCGATTCTACCGCCTGTTGTCGGTGTTTTAAGCGCCGCTATTTTTTATACGCTATTAACTAAGTTTGAAAAGCAACCACAACCCGAAGTAAAAGCTCAGGCTTAACACGTAACAGCACAGAGAAAAGAGCGATGCCATGCATCGCTCTTTTCTCGCTACTATTCCTTTTCGCTTACTTTTTTAGTGACTGCTTTCGCTTACTCTGCGCTCGCTCAATATACGTTAACTTGGCTCGTCGTCTTACTTAGAACTGACGTCAAAGTAAACCTGTTACCAACTGAGGAAAACACGCAACAAGCACTAAAACAAACAGTTGTAACAGCACAAAGGGAATCGCACCTTTATAAATATCAGCAAGGCTAAACTCCGCCGGAGCGGCTTTACGTATATAAAACAATGCCATTCCAACGGGCGGCGTGAGAAAAGAAGTTTGCAAGCAAATCGCAATCAATACCGCGACCCAGATTGGGTCTAATCCAAATTGCAGCAGAATCGGCATTAAAAGCGGTGCAACAATGAGCACAATTTCCATCCAATCCAAAAAGAACCCCAGCAAAAAGATGATACCAAGCACTAGAATCAATGTGCCATTTGGACCAAGCGATAGGAAGTGCAACGCATTTTCAATGATTTCGTCGCCGCCGTAGCCTCTTAAGACGACGGAAAAACAAGAAGCACCAAAAATCAGAGCATATAAAAATGCTACGGTTCGACCCGTTGCGTAGCACACGTCTTTTAGCTCCTTCCAACTTAGTCGCCCATTTGCTTTTGCTAGCACCATTGCACCAGCTGCACCTATACCCGATGCTTCCGTTGGTGACGCGATACCGGCGACAATCGATCCTAAGACCGCTATCACCAAAACGAGAGGCACCACCAGCGCGCCAACGAGATCCCACAATGCCCGACGATCAAAACGTTCCGCCGAATCTTTCGTCGCCGGCATCGTCTCAGGCCGAATCAATGCCACAATAAAGATAAAGCTCACAAAACACAGCGCTAACAAGAGGCCTGGAAGTATTGCGCCTGTAAACAAATCCCCAACAGGCAAACGAAGCTGATCTCCCATGACCACCAGCATAATAGACGGCGGAATGAGTATACCTAAGCAGCCCGTTGCGCCAACGGTGCCTGCACTTAGCCAACGAGCATAACCTGCGTTTAGCATAGACGGCAAAGCAATCGTCGAAAGTAGAACAACCGACGCACCAATAATGCCAGTAGAAGCGGCTAAAATGACGCCGATGAAAACCACGGCGATCGACAGCCCACCAGGCGTTCTTCCCAATACTTTATGCATTGCCGCTATGAGTCGCTCGGCAACACCAGAACGATCGAGCAAGTAACCCATAAAGATGAACATAGACATCGGGATCAAAGAGTAATTTGAAATCGTCGAGAATATACGGTTTGCAACAAAACCTATCGAACGGATTTCTGCAACATCGTAATAGCCCCAAACATCGGCGAGTACACTGCCTAACACAGCGAATAATACGCCAACGCCACCTAAAACAAAGGCAACAGGAAAGCCGGTAAATAGGAATATTAAGAACGCCGAAAATAAGAGAATGACCAAGGCGACGCTCATATGGTATCTCCCGACTTGGTATGTTGCTCATTTGAATTGCCTGCAACAAAACTCAGCTTTTGCAACAAAATAGAAAAGCCCTGTAGAACGAAAATGCTATTACCGAGCGCCATAACACCTTTTATCAAGTAACGAGCAGGAAGACCGGATGGCATTGGCGAGCCCTCTCTAAGCTCCCATGAGTACGCAGCAATGTGCCAAGTATGCCAAGTAACAAGTGCGGTAAACGGAAAGAAGAGTAGCAACAACCCCATGATTTCTAACCAAGCACGTGTCTTAGGTGAAAAGCGATGACTCAAGACATCAACACGAACGTGTTCATCATGCTGAAAGGTGTAACCCAAACATAGAACAACCACAATAGCGTTTAAATGCCACTGCAACTCTTCAAGTTCGATCAATCCAATATTGAACACATAGCGCAAACTGACATTAACAAGAATAGTAATAACGAGAACAGGCAATACAAGGGAAGCGCTTTTACCTGTTAGTGCAGAAACATAATCAATCTTCTGCGATAAGTATCGAGGAAACGACATAATTCACTCAACCAAATAGAATAAAGGTGAGCGCCATCGCAGGCGAGTTCCTGCGATGGCTACAAGATTAAGAACGGTTTTTCGACCACAATGCCACTTTTTCGCGATACGCGTTCAACGAGTCCAATACTCGTTTAAAGTCCGCATTCTTTTCTGATTGCTCTTTTAATACCTCGTCGGTTGACGATTTGAATTTCTCTAATACACTCGGTGGAAATGATTTAATTTCAGTGCCCGCCGCTTTAAACTTCTCTATTGCCTCCGAGTTGGCAACGGATGTCGAAGTAACGGTCCAAAGCATCGTATCTTTGCACGCATTTTCGATTAACGCATGCTGTTGTGCGCTCATTCGATCCCATTTTCGCTTATTGATAATTAATTCTGTAATCGCCGCAGGCTGATGCCATCCAGGCAAATAATAGTAAGGGGCTACTTTCTCAAATCCCATTGCAGCATCGATTGCAGGCATTGAAAACTCAGTACCATCGATTACGCCTCGCTCAAGGTTTGGATAGATATCTCCACCTCCCAACAGAACAACCGAAGCGCCTGACTTCTTCATCACCTCGCCGGCTAAACCTGCGAAACGAATTTTCTTACCTTTTAAGTCGTCTATTGAGTTGATCTCAAACTTATACCAACCGCCAGCTTCCGAATCCATGATGCCACATGGCACGGTTACAACACCTTGTTTCGCATAGATCTCTCTCCAAATATCCAATCCGCCGCCGTTGTATATCCAACCAACATATTCAAGTGCATCAGGGCCAAATGGCACTCCACCAAAAAGTTGTACCGCAGGAAAACGACCCGCAACATACAATGGTGAGGTGTAGCCTGCATCGAGAGTACCTTGCTGCACTGCATCAAAAATTTGCAAAGACGGCACCAGTTTACCTGCCGAGTACAATCGCACCTTCAGCGAATCAGCCCCACTGACTTCTAGCTGCTTAGCGAAATGCTCTGCGCTGGCGCCGCTGGCAGGCAGCGTAAGCGGCCAAGCACTTTGAATTTCTAAACGAGTACTTCCTGCGGCAAATGCTTGTGCCGCGAGAAGAGAAAGAGACGCTACACCTGCAAACAACTTAGATTTATAACCCATAACCCTCTCCTTAAAGTTTGAACAAATCAAAATTTGGACGTGAAACAATCAAACCTTAGAACACTATTTAATTGAATATTCAACTTTTAAAGACAGGCAACGTTTATACCAATTTTAAAGAGCACACAAGAATTATAAAATTAAGCCTTACTAATCAAAACGTTAAGAAAAAATAATAAATAAGGGAGGAAGTAAAAAAGGAATAAAGAAAAGAAAAAGTGTTACTTTTTGGCACACTTTTTACAAAAAAGCAAAAAGAAGAAAAGGGAGGCGGCTTAAATTCAGCCTCCCTTACACCTATTTAGACCACATAAAACTGAGATGAAGACCTGCTATTACTTTTTATGAGCAAATGCAGTTTTTGTGCAATCGTCATTAATTCTGTGCTTCTCTTCTTCCAGAATATCGGCTGTAAATTGCCCCATAAAACAGCAACAAATGTTTTCACCAATCATTGTACGAGGCCCCATTGGGTGACCAATATGCTGGTAAACGCCATGATGGTGGTGGCCTTCTCCATGACTATGGGAATGACCATGACTGTGTGAATGCTGGTCGTGCGAATGATCATGAGAGTGACTGTCATCATGGGAATGATCATGAGAGTGACTGTCATCATGGGAATGGTCATGCGAGTGACTGTCATCATGGGAATGGTCATGCGAGTGACTGTGTGAATGATCAGACACAGACAGCCCTTGAGTGTCGTCCTCAGGATCCACGTACTCAGCGTGATGATGGTGCACATCAACCTCACCCGCAGCTAAGCGACGCTTAAACGAACTCATTAATGTTTCTTCCGATTGACGACTTAACGAACCATCCATGATTTCATTCACTCGGTTTTCGAAGGCATCAATCACGCGCTCATGATCACTTAAATAATGCGCTTGAATAAACTCAATACTAGGATTTTCTTGCGTCACTTTGTCAACGTAGCCTTGGATACGCTTAATTAAACGCCCAGTAAATAAGAAATAAGGTGCGACAACGATTCGCTTAAAACCAAGCTTTATGAGTTTATCTAAGCCAACTCCAACCGAGGGGTAAGTGACGCCTGAATAAACCGTATCTGCCCAGCCAAACCCCATATTCTCATTCACAATACGCGTCAATTTAGCCGCTTCTGCGTTCGCAGATGTATCGGATGTTCCTCTTCCCACAACAACCAGCATGGTGTCATACAAAGAATCCGGTGGATTGTTTGGATCAATACCAAGCGATTCATATATACGGGCCTGAAAAGCCTCGATCATGTCTTCTTGCAAGCCCAATTCACGCCCATATGTAACACTCAGACCAGCGTTCTTATCTTCGTATGTAGTCAGCACAGAAGGAATGTCATTCTTTGCGTGTGTTGCCGCAAACAACATACCCGGTATTGCGTAAATGTCATCAACCCCCTCTTCCAGCAGACGATTAAGTCCCATGTGAATATTAGGGGCTGAAAACTCTAGAAAGCCATATTCGACTGGCAAGTCAGGAAAACGCTTTTTTAACCCTTCGGCCACTAAGCCAAATTCACGCTCCGCGTCTTTGTCACGGCTTCCGTGGCCGCAAATCATGATGCCTTTTTTGGCTTGTGTTGCGTTACTCATTCATTGTCTCGTTGTTTGATATCGTAAAAGTATTATCTGGTTTTTATGAGTGCAGATAGTAATAAGATTATAACGGGTTGCAAGTGCAGATAACGCAATACAAGATGAAAATGATCAATTTTCATTGAGGCTGCTCCTGTTGCTGATCCAAATCAAGCAGAACCGACTGGATCTTCTCTTCATATTCACCAGCATCTTGCCACATCCCCCGTTGTATCGCTTCCATGAGTCGTTCCGCCATTTCTTCTAATGCATGAGGATTATTCTCTTCCATAAACGCTCTATTGGTAGAATCCAACAAAAGCGTTTCTGTCACTTTCTCATATTGATAATCCGCGACGAGATCCGTCGTCGCATCATAAGCGAATAAATAATCGACCGTCGCACTCATTTCAAACGCCCCTTTATAACCATGTTCTCTCATCGAAGAGATCCATTTTGGGTTCAGAACACGACTGCGGACCACTCGATTTAACTCTTCTTTTAGGGTGCGTATTTTTGGTGATGTCGGATTCGAGTGATCATTATGATAAATATCTGGCGCACTGCCACTTAGCTCAGTAACAGCGTTGGTCATTCCGCCTTGAAACTGATAATAGTCATCTGAATCTAAAATATCGTGTTCACGATTATCTTGATTTTGAACAACCACCTCCAAACTCGATAGGCGCTGAACAAAAGCGCTTTTCGCTTCAACACCACCCGATGCTCTGCCATCGTAGGCATATCCTCCCCAATTAACGTATGCTTCTGCAAGATCCGCTTGCGTGTCCCAGCAACGCTCATCGATCAGACCCTGAAGGCCTGCACCATATGCCCCCGGCTTACTACCAAAGACTCGATAACTCGCTTGCCGTTTCGCTTCCTCTGCACTTATTCCTTGAGCTTCTAATCGAGCACATTGTTCGTCGATGTTCTTGCGAATGGTATTGCCCGTGCCAGGCTCTTCATACTCTGCAATGGCTTGAACCGCTGCGTCATACAGTCTCATAACATTCGAAAAGGCATCGCGGAAAAAACCAGAAACACGCAACGTCACGTCTATACGAGGCCGCCCAAGCTCCATGCATGAAACCACCTCAAAGTCCGTCACTCGATTTGAGCCTTCCGCCCATATAGGTCGCACGCCCATAAGCGCGAACGCCTGAGCAATATCATCGCCCCCCGTGCGCATTGTCGACGTTCCCCACACAGACAAACCGATATTTGAAGGATAGTCCCCCTGCTCCTGAAGGTGTCTCAAAACCAAGGCATCTGCGGACTTTCGACCAATAGCCCATGCCGCCGGAGAGGGAATAGCGCGGTTATCGACAGAGAAAAAATTACGGCCAGTGGGCAGCGTATCTAGCCTCCCACGTGTTGGCGCGCCACTTGGCCCCGGTGGAACAAAGCCCCCTTGTAGCCCTATAAGCAACGCATTTAACTCATCATGAGCACTCTGCTGGAGCGCCTTGAACAAAGTCAGCTTTGCATGACGAAGTAATTGACTGGTCTCAGGGTAACACTCTTGGTCAACCTCTTGATCTAGAATCAGTGATTGATGAACCAAGGTCTTAGCAAGAAGCTCCAAACGCTCTTTTGCATCCGCGTGAGTTCGCCATGTTTGCGTGCTTTGCTGAAGCAATATCAATGGTCTGTCAGACAACCAAGGCGACGAACTGGCTTCCATTGGATCAAATTCGTGCTCTTTAATCCCTAAGTCTTTGCACAACGAATGCAATATACCTTGAGATGTCGTGCTATTTCCTCGCGGCAGTCGCAACAACGCCACTAAGGTATCTGATAACTTATCGTCCTCTGGCAAACGTCCGAATCGATGCAAACCGTGACGTATCTGAGACTCTTTAATATCACAGAGATATGCATCCAAGCCTTCTAGTACCGACTCATCATCTGTCGCATCCGCGCCAGAAAGCTCTTCTAGCAAATGTGTCGTTTGAACTTTCTCAAGGATACTTTGACGTAGCCAATCTTCTCGACGCGTATCCATTCCCATCGCTTGATAGTATTCATCCACCAAGGCTTCCAGTTCAGCCATTTCACCGTAAGTCTCAGCGCGCGTCATTGGCGGCATTAAGTGATCAATAATCGTTGCCTGTGTGCGCCGCTTCGCCTGAGAACCTTCACCCGGATCATTAACAATAAAGGGGTAAAAATGTGGCATCGGTCCCATTGCAATGTCTGGCCAGCACGATTCCGATAATGCTGTCCCCTTGCCCGGTAGCCATTCTAAGTTCCCATGTTTCCCAACATGGATAATCGCGTCGACTTGATAAACGTGACGTAACCAAAAATAATAAGCAAGATAACTATGAGGCGGTATTAAGTCTGGATCGTGATAGTTCGCCGCCAGATCGAGATTAAACCCGCGAGCAGGTTGAATACCGATAAACGTCTCCCCCAACCGAATACCCGCTAACATAATTCGACGCTCTCCCGTCGGCAACGTTCGACACTTGTGATCGTCTTCCGGTGGCCCCCATCTATCCCATACGGCTTGCTGACACTCAAGAGGAAGCTGATAGAAGTAATCCAAATAAGTGTCTAAAGCCAAGCTTTGCCACACGCGTCTTTCGTGCAATGAGTTTGGATTATTCGTCACCGCCCCTAAAAGCGCCTCGATAAGTGCATTTCCGTTGTCAGGAATATTTTCAACAGAATAACCCGCATCCGCCATCTTATTGAGGATATTAACGGTAGAAGCAGGTGTATCAAGACCAACACCGTTGCCAATACGGCCGTCTTTTGTAGGGTAATTGGCCAGTATCAAGGCTATGCGCTTTTCGCTACTTTGCTTTATGGATAACTGAGCGTATTTAGCCGCTAACTTGGCAACAAAAGACGCTCTCTCGCGTTCCAACTCGTACTTTACTAAGTCTATTTGCGCTGTATCATGATACTTACTAAGGGCCTTGAAGCTAACTGCCCGGGTAATGATCCGACCATCCATTTCCGGTAACACAATTTGCATCGCAACATCACGGCTACGTAGCCCTTGACTCTGCTCTTGCCAATCCTCTTTTGTGCTCCCCGACAGAATTAGCTGAAGTACGGGTAACGGTGACTCAAAACTGGACTCAAACGTGGTTGGCTCAGACGCCAAATCAGGCACACCAAATCGATTTGCTGCAAAGCCTGTTGTGTTCAAAATGACGTTTACTTTTGATCCAGAGCACTCGAAATTGACTCGTGCAATAATACGTTCAATCAGGGCAATAGATTGATCGTCTTTGAGGGAATTAACTGCGATAGACAACGGTATCTGTTGCTCTGTTAACAGTATGCCTTCAAGATCAGAAAAAATATTGGTATTGCCGCTCTGCAAATGAGAACGATAGAAAATAATCAGTGTTACCGACGCTTTTGAGGAGAAATACGCGCGGTACTTCGAACACCAATTGTTAAAACTGGCCGCCTCTCCATCGACGACAACAGAGGCATTTGGCAGCACCACAGGCTCTCGCCACAAATGCGCTTCGCCCAAAAACTCAGACTCAATAAAGTAAAAGAGCTGCTCGCTATTTTGCGCTCCACTCTCTCTCAAATAGCGCCAAATTCTATGGGCGTTTTGTCCAGAAGTCGTCGATTTTTTGAGAAGTTCGGGGTCTGGCGAATCGTCTCCAGGAACGACAATCAATGTCCTTCCTTTCTTACGGGACCAAGCGACTAAACGATCAAAGCCGTACTGCCAGTAGTGCACACCGCCCAGCAATGACAGAACAGCAACGCTGGCGTGTTCCAATACGGCAGACTCATATAAGTCGTACGCTGCAGGCTTGGCCAACTGCATCCAGTTGGCAAGTCGCACGCTGTGGTTCAAGTCTGGCAGTCGATCCAAAGCACCGCCTAGCGCACTCAATACGCTATCAGCTGCCGCTAAGATAACCACCTCTGCGGGTTCTTGTTCTAAGTCAATAATACCTTCGTCATCAACAAAGCCACCAGGTTTCGCTGCCAGTAGGTGCACAAATTGCCTCTAAGTTTATTGTTCAATAAAAACAATAAAGGCGCATATTATAAATGCACCTTTATTTGTTCATGTTTAATGATCTGAATGAAGCAACAAAGCGATCTCGAACTAGGGAAGGTGTGAACAAGTCCAGTGGCTTCAGCGTGTGGATAACGCTTCTTTATTCCAGGCAAGTTTCGTCGTCCAATATTGAGCATATTGGCAAGAAAGTTAACAAAGAATTAAAGAGAGCTTAGCCCACGCTCTTCAGGTCTTCCCTAGGCACTCAACGCATTGTTAAGCGCAAATTCGATGTCGTCTTTATCAATGCCTTTACCAATAAAGACAAGTTGCGTTTTACGAATTTCTTCTGGCGCCCATAAACGGTCGAAGTATTTATCAACTCGCTTACCCACCACTTGAATCACCTTACGCATTGGCTTCGCATTAACGGCTGCAAACCCCTTCACTCGAAAAATATTACGAGATTCAACGAGATCTTCAATTGTCTCAATTAAAACCTCTGAGTCAACCTCACCAAAGGTCAAAACAAATGAGTCAAAGTGGTCATGAGCGTGATCGTGTTCGTGACCGTGCGCGTGATGATGATCATGATGGTTATGGATGTCTTCTATACGAGACTCCGTCGCGCTGTCTAAGCCTAACAACGCCTCTAAAGACGCCTCACCATTTTCGATATAAGCCGTTTTAACCTGATCAGGCACTTCTTTTTTAATGACGTCTTTTACTCGCTCACGTTCGCCATCATCAAGTAAGTCATTTTTACTCACTACCACCAAATCGGCCGCGCTTAGCTGATCTTCTAACAGCTCGCGAAGGCTAGGATCGTGATCCAATGATTCATCAGCAAGACGTTGAGCTTGAACTTTGTCTTCATCATGAGCAAAACGCCCTGCTGCGACCGCGGGACCATCTACCACCGTAATCACGGCATCGACCGTACAATGCTCTTTAATGCCCGGCCAATTAAATGCTTGAACTAATGGTTTAGGCAACGCCAACCCGCTGGTTTCAATTAAGATGTGGTCGATGTCATCTCGACGAGCAACCAACTGCTCCATAACAGGCAGAAACTCTTCTTCTACCGTACAGCAAATACAGCCATTTGCGAGTTCATAGAAGCCTTCTTCACTGCGGCGCGCTTCTTGATCGTCGTCACAATCCAGTGGGCAGTTACGTAACAGATCAGAGTCAATGTCTAACTCACCGAACTCGTTAACAATAACGGCGATTCGTTTGCCAGCAGCCTGCTTTAATACACTGGAAAGTAATGTCGTTTTACCACTGCCTAAAAAGCCTGTGACCACTGTAGTTGGGATTTTATTCAGTTGCATAATCAACCTTCGCTCTTATTTTTGTGAATCTTTCTATATATGTGGGCCTGACTCTTGTCATACAAGTAAGAATCGGCAAAATCTTCAGTATCTAATACGTGACCTACTAAAATCAGACTCGTGCGCGTAAATTTTTTCTCACGAACTTTATGAACAATGTCCTTCAATGTGCCTGTAACGTAATCTTGATCAGGCCAGCTCGTCCGATAACACACCGCAACGGGGCAATCTTCACCATAATGTGGAATAAGCTCATCCACTATTTTATGAATGCGCGTAATGCCCAGATGGATGGCTAACGTTGCGCCACTTTGAGCCAACGCAGGAAGACGCTCTCGTTCTGGAAAGGGGGTTTTTCCCTCGTATCTTGTCATGATCACAGTTTGTGATACGCCAGAAAGCGTTAACTCTTTCTTTAGCAGTGCAGCTGATGCTGCAACGGCACTCACACCAGGGATCACTTCATAATCAATATTTAGGACATCCAATCGTCTCATCTGTTCCCCTGTTGCACCGTAAAGTGCAGGGTCACCCGATTGCAACCGCGCGACGCTTTTACCTTCTCTCGCCGCTTGTTCAATGACAGCAGTTGTTTCATCAAGATTCATAGACGCTGTATCGTATATTGCTTCTGCTTTATCCTTAACGCTGTCAATAACTTGCATAGGAATAAGCGACCCAGCGTACATAATTATGGGGCACTGCTCTATGGTCTTGACGGCCTTCACCGTCATTAAATCTGGATCACCTGGACCAGCACCGATAAAAAACACTTTCATATCACTTACTCTTCAACCCTTTGGTCTCAACTTATTAGTACCGTGTCATCACGCCTAATTTGATACTCTGCTAAAGCTTTTTTGAATAGCCTCGTGGCGTGTAAAGCCAGTGCTGGTCTTTATTTACGATGTGTTTTGATTCAGAGTTCCCGACGGTCACCATGGTAAACATATCCACCGCGTTGGCATCCAGTTCACCTAATGTCGTAATAGTGATCTCTTCGTCAGGTCGAGTCAGCTGTCGCCCTATCATGACAGGTGTATTCGCTGGGCGATATTGAAGCAAAACATCGCGAGCGTGATTAAGTTGCCAGTCTCGCTTTTTAGAAACCGGGTTATAAAATGAAATGACGAAATCACCCGCACCTGCCGCGTGAATACGTTTGTCGATCGTTTCCCAAGGAGTCAGCAAATCACTCAACGAGACAGTACAAAAATCGTGTCCGAGTGATGCGCCTACTCGGCTAGCACCGGCCTGCATGGCTGATATTCCAGGGATTACTTCGATCTCTACATCTAACCACTCGGGGTGGTTTTCATTCCCTTGCAGCTGTTGATCAAGCAACTCAAATACTAACGTCGCCATAGCATAAATGCCGATATCACCGCTTGAAATAAGAGCAGTGGGCTTCCCCTTTGCCGCCAGAGTCAAAGCTAATCGAGCTCGGCCAATCTCTTCACCTAGCGGTAAATCGTGGAAGGTTTTGCCTTGGCTTAGTTCGCCTAACAACTCAAGATAGTAGCCATACGCCACCCAATCTGTACAGATATCCAGCGCTTTGGTCGCATTGGGTGCAACCAATCCTAAATCACCGGGGCCCATCCCCATTACAAATAATTTTGTCATTCAGTACTTATTAACCATGCATTTGAAAAGATCATCTATCAATCATTGTATCGGGAACAGAGTTTATCCGACATGAAAATGGTGGGCTGAAATGTGAGGAAAACTCAAGACAGAAAAGAAGTCGCTAAGCTGTGACGTTATTAACGAAAAAAGAGGAAACAGATCACAAAGCTTAAGAAAGCCTTGTTTTAAGACGCGGCTTTAACACAATGAATACGCTCTTCATTCGTGACTTCTAGCTCAAGATGCGTCGCATCTTCACGAATACTTAAGCCTTCTCCGAGATAAACAATATCGCCTATACTTACCGCTTTATGAAGCTCGTACGAATTACCTAACCAAAGAGCCTCGGCCCAATCATCATGGAATTGAACTTGCAACTTACCACCGTCGCATTCATATGAAGCCAATATGCCTTCTGCATTAGAAGCAGAGCACATAGAAACAACCAGAACGGACATACTAAACTTAAATAATCTGCTCATTTGGCCGAATCCTTTCACTTTACCTTCAATAGATTGATACGTTCCATAAATACTACTTCCTTACGCTCATAATGCCTAGTAAATCCAATATTTATTTTGCTCTTTATCATTAATAAAGGTGTGAACAAGTCCACTGGCTTCAGCGTATCGATAACGCTTCTTTATTCGAGGCAAGTGTCGCGGCTCAATATTGAACGCAAGCACGGTGTATTTGGGAGTATAGTGATTCTGAAAAGGTCTAAAAATCTAATTGATGTATTTGACAGCTGGCGAGCAAAATCGTTATATTCAAGGTGCAGTGAGATAACTGCATTCGTTCTCGGGGCGGGGTGAAACTCCCCACCGGCGGTAAGAACTAACAGTTCAAGCCCGCGAGCGCTTTCGAAAATTCGAAAGGTCAGCAGATCTGGTGTGAATCCAGAGCCGACGGTTATAGTCCGGATGATAGAGAATGGGTAGTATGCAAGACTCCATTTATATGGATTCCTAGTGCAGTAGTAGTGTGCCTGTTTATTGATCGGCATATCCTAGTACTGTGTTAGTTGTTCCCTACCTTCGCCCTGATTCACTAATGTTGTAATAGGTATTCAAAATGAATCAGAGCTCGACGAACCAAACTTTTAATCAAAAATCAAAACGCGTTGCTTTCATCCACGCATCTTGGCATACAGACATTGTCCTAGAAGCTTGGAATGGGTTCAAAGCCGAAATGCTTGAACGAGGCTACGATGAAAACATGATCGATGTCGTTCCTGTACCAGGTGCGTATGAGATCCCGCTTCAAGCTAAATTATTAGCCAAAAGTGGAAAATACGACGCTGTGGCAGCAAGCGCACTGGTTGTTGATGGCGGCATTTATCGTCACGATTTTGTCGCGCAAACAGTCTGTAACGCACTGATGCAAGTTCAGCTAGAAACTGAAATGCCCGTTCTAACGGCGGTATTGACGCCACATAACTTCCACGAACATGATGAGCATTCTAGCTACTTTAAGCGCCATTTCGTGAAGAAAGGTCAAGAGCTTGCTAACGCAGCAGACGAAGCAATGCGCCTTACAGAAAAAGCAAAAAGCCTTTAAGAGTCAAACCCTTAAAGAGTTATCATTAGAATTCAAAAAGCCTCATTTGAGGCTTTTTATTTTTGTCATTCACCTTACTTACCTTAGCGGCATCCTCGCTATAATTTTCACCGACATCCTTACTTCCTGGTATCGCTATTAATTTTATATATAAATGCGATAGTGACATTCAGCTAGGTTTTTCTTTCTACATCCGTACGATGAAATAATCGTAATTTGGAATGAGGAGGAAGTGAAAATGCCGACCGTTAGCAAGCACAGTCCAAACGAATCAATATCAGAAACTGAACTCATTGACCGTTCACTTGATTCGCGATGCTCAAGCCCTCCATCCGAATTAGAAAGCTGGTTCTCTGCGCTTCTGGAAAAAGCGGGGGTCACATTAAATGGACCTCAACCGTGGGACATACAAGTTCACAACGCCGCCTTATATACACGCGCCCTAAAACGCGGATCACTCGGCCTGGGTGAAGCGTATGTCGATGGGTGGTGGGATTGCCAGCAGATCGAAGAATTCATCAGGCGTATTATTATCGCCAAGCTAGACCAACAAATAAGTGGAAAATGGGTCGTAACAAAACACTGGCTACTCGCCACACTGTTTAACCGACAATCCGAGAAAAGAGCCTTTCAGGTTGGAGAGCAACATTATGATGTTGGAAACAGTCTGTATGAAGCCATGCTTGATCCTACCATGGCCTATTCTTGCGCCTACTGGAAAGACACCAATACCCTACACCAGGCACAACTCAACAAGCTACGGCTCGTTTGCGACAAGGCTCAGCTCAATGAAGGCGAAAGCGTTCTTGAAATAGGTTGTGGCTGGGGAAGTTTTGCGCAATTAGCGGCAAAAGAATATGGTGTAAAGCTGACAGGCATCACCATTTCGGTAGAACAGCAAAAACTCGCTCAAAAACGCTGCCAGGGTCTCCCTGTCGATATCTTGCTAGAAGACTATAGGCAGCTACAAGGCATGTATGACAAACTGGTTTCGATTGGCATGTTCGAGCATGTTGGTCCTAAAAACTACGACACCTACTTCAAGCACGCCCACCGATTAATGAAAGACGATGGTATTTTCGTACTGCACACTATCGGCAGCGATATCTCACAAGGAGGCACAGATCCATGGATAGATAAGTACATATTTCCAAATGGTGTGATTCCATCATTAACTCAAATATCCGACTCTGTTGAGCCCTATTTCGTTGTTGAGGACGTGCACAACTTTGGCACCGACTACGCAAAAACCCTCATGGCTTGGAACGAAAACTTCAACCGTACGTGGCCGAGGCTCCAGTATCAATACAGTGAACGGTTTTATCGCATGTGGACCTATTACTTAAGACTGTGCGCTGGTGCATTTCAAAGCCGCTCTCTGCAACTCTATCAAATAGTGCTAAGAAAGCGACTCATACCAACAAATCCGTATCAAAGTATTAGATAAGCTAGATCTCAATAATAAGTGACACTTATAAAACGAGATTAAGCCCAATAAGCGCCCCACTCCCTAAATTCCAGGAATCCAAGTCGTCTGTCAGCATATTTTCGTAGTAATACTTTGCGAACAAACCGACACCTGGAATTGGGCGGTAATCTACCCCAACATTGACACCAATTTCGGTAATTACATCACTATTCCAATCAAACGATAAGAACTCAGGGCGAAGAGTAGCACCACAAAACCAAGTTAAACGACCTGCCAGCGGCCCATAGAAATTCGCACCAATTTCAACCCCCGTGCGCGAATACCCTTGAGTTTTTGTCTCACTTAGAGCAATGCGCATATCAGCACCATAGGGACTATCCCCTGTTCCACTGACGCTAAACCCACGAACACCAAAGCTGTCAATTGTCGTTTCGCGTTCGCCTAAACTAGTGCCCTCGAATGATTGCTCATCATTCAACGTCATTTTAGAGTAAAAAATGCCACCAAAGCTACCAGGCTGATCGTTTGGTTGAACACCCAACCCAACTGACCAAAAGTCAATATCCGACCCCGTCTGGTATTCCGCCATAAAAGTTGTCTCTGACTCAACTCGACGCTCGGCCGACCACCCTGTCGCTGTGACTGATAAAGCCAACGCCCCAACAAACATCCTTGTTTTTCTTTGGAATGTCATCATTTTTACCTCTAAACCACTATACAACTAAAAATTGGCGTTTAGAGTATCACGAATCCCTTGACGATTTAATCATTCGAATTAAGTAGACTTAAGCCAACAAACAAGACTCAGCATGCTTTTTTCTCTAAACGGTAAGCGTGAAGCAAGGGCTCAGTGTATCCAGAAGGCTGAGCAACGCCTTTAAAAATAAGATCGCTAGCAGCCTTGAAAGCAATACCGTCATAACTCGGCGCAATGTCAGAATAGCTGGCATCACTCTGATTTTGTTGATCAACAATTTTTGCCGTTCGTTTCAACGAGTCCATTACCTGCTCCTCACTGCATATGCCATGCAACAACCAGTTCGCGATATGCTGTGACGATATCCTCAGCGTCGCCCTATCTTCCATTAATCCGATATTATGGATATCTGGCACTTTAGAGCATCCGATACCTTGATCAATCCAGCGCACTACGTACCCCAAAATCCCTTGCGTATTGTTATCTAATTCCGCTTGGACCTCTTCGTCACTTAACACACGCTCTTTAGGAAGCAACGGCAAAGTGAGAATATCGTTTAAACTCGCTCGGTTGCGACTGCGTAGCTCGCGTTGACGCTCTGCCACATTAATGTTGTGGTAATGAGTAGCGTGAAGCGTTGCACCATTTGGTGATGGCACCCAAGCGGTATTCGCCCCAGCTAAAGGATGTGAGCCTTTCTGTTCAAGCATCGCTGCCATTTCATCTGGCATTGCCCACATGCCCTTTCCTATTTGCGCCTTCCCTGGAAGACCACATTCAAGCCCAATGTCGACATTCCAGTCTTCATACGCTTGTATCCACGCTTGTTTTTTCATTTCCGTTTTAGGAACAAACGCTCCAGCATGCATTGAGGAATGAATTTCATCCCCCGTCCGATCTAAGAACCCCGTATTAATAAAGACGACGCGCTCTTTCGCAGCGCGAATACATTCTTTTAGATTTACCGTTGTTCTACGCTCTTCATCCATGATACCGACTTTTAGGGTATTTGGAGCCAGACCTAACACGTTCTCAACGGTTTCAAAAAGTGTAACCGTAAAGGCCACTTCTTCAGGGCCGTGCATTTTAGGCTTCACAATATTAATACTGCCTGCTCGACTGTTCTTTCTAGAAGTATTGCCTTTTAAATCATGAATAGCAGCTAACGATGTAATAAAGGCATCCATTATACCTTCTGGTACCTCATTTCCGCCCTTATCTAAAATAGCCGGAGTGGTCATCAAGTGACCGACATTTCGAATAAACATAAGGCTTCGACCGGGAAGGCTATACTTATTACCCAATTTATCCAAATAATCCCGATCTGGATTCATACTACGAGTGACAGTCCTACCACCTTTTTCAAAGCGATCAGATAAGGTGCCTTTCATTAACCCCAACCAATTTTGATACACTTCCACTTTATCTTCTGCGTCAACCGCAGCTACCGAGTCTTCACAATCCATAATGGTCGTAACGGCAGCCTCAAGAACAATATCTTGAACACCTGCTAAATCCATTCGACCAATCACTCCGTCTCGATCAATTTGAATTTCGATATGCAGGGCATTGTTAACCAATAAAACAGTCTCAGGGCTGGCGACTTTCCCCCTATACCCAATACACTGCTTCGGATCCATTAACTGAACCGCATCACCATTCTTAAGTGTCGCAACCAACTCACCATCAACCATGGCATACTGAACAACATCAGCATGACTTCCAATTAAAAGAGGCGCGGCTTGGTCTAGTAACTCTCGGCCAAACTCAACCACTTTCTGCCCTCGAATAGGGTTATATTCAGACGTAGTCTCTGCGCCGCCATCTTCTGGAATCGCATCTGTTCCGTACAGGGCATCGTATAAACTTCCCCATCGCGCGTTTACCGCATTTAAAGCGAATCGAGCATTTTTTACGGGCACCACAAGTTGAGGTGCCGCTTGAGTGGCTATCTCTTCATCCACATTTTGAGTAGAAATTTGAAACGCAGGCCCATCAGGGACAATATACCCAATTTGTTTTAGAAAGCCCTCATAGTCACCAAAAGAATCGGCATCCCCATTCCTAGATACATTATATTCATCTAGCTGTTTTTGCATGGCTTCACGTTTTTCTAATAACGCTCGGTTTATGGGTGCTAATGTCTCTATTGCGTACTCAAACCCATCCCAAAAAACATCAGGCATGACTCCTGTTTCAGGAAGTATCTCATTGTTCACCAAATCGTAGAGAGGTTTCGCTATTGTTAAGCCATTACGGTGGATTCGATTCATCTTTCAGCCCCTTTCATTATCAATCATTATTTTCATCGTCCGTTGTACCAATTATACAATTTAAGATATATATACATTCATAAAATAAATATATAAATTCTATAAAAGGCTTAAAAACGGCATAAAAAACCCTTAAATCGATAATGCCGTATAAAACATCAAATAGCACATTCACAAAATATATACAGACAATAACAAACATAGATTTGAAGAATTAAAAATATATCGCCAAACTGAATTTGTTAACCATACTCAAGCAACCACTCAAACTGTTATGAAAGAGGAATTAAGCATGTCTAATTACAATAAAGATATCGACGACACAGCAACTTTGATCGCAAGCCAAGGTGATACATGGAAAGCAATCAACCCAGAATTTGCAGCAAGAATGAAAGCGCAAAATCGCTTTCGAACAGGCTTGGATATTGCTCGTTATACGGCGAAGATAATGCGAGCAGACATGGAACGCTATGACAGTGACCCTAGCCAATACACTCAATCTCTAGGTTGCTGGCATGGCTTTATCGGCCAACAAAAAATGATTTCAATCAAGAAACATTTTAACTCTACCGATCGACGTTATTTGTACCTTTCAGGATGGATGGTCGCAGCGCTTCGCTCAGAATTTGGCCCTCTTCCAGACCAATCTATGCATGAGAAAACCTCAGTATCAAGTTTGATCGGAGAACTATACACCTTCCTACGTCAAGCAGATGCTAGGGAATTAGGCGAATTATTCCGCAGCTTAGATGCAGCTCGTGATGCTGGCGACAAAGCTACAGAAGAAAAAGTACAAGCTGAAGTCGACAACTACCAAACTCACATCGTACCTATCATTGCTGATATCGATGCAGGTTTTGGTAACGAAGAAGCCACTTACCTTCTTGCGAAACAAATGATCGAAGCGGGTGCTTGCTGTATCCAGATCGAGAACCAAGTATCTGACGAAAAACAATGTGGCCACCAAGACGGTAAAGTAACGGTACCGCACGAAGATTTCTTAGCGAAAATCCGCGCGGTTCGTTACGCTTTCCTAGAATTGGGTGTTGAAGACGGCGTTATCGTTGCACGTACTGACTCATTGGGTGCTGGCCTAACTAAGCAGATCGCAGTAACAGCCAAAGAAGGCGACCTAGGCGACCAATACAACAGCTTCCTAGATGTGGAAGAAGTTGATGCAAGCAACATGAAAAATGGCGATGTACTCCTTAATCAAAAAGGCAAACTGGTTCGACCTAAGCGCTTGCCAAGTAACTTATTCCAATTCAAAAAAGGTTCTGGCGAAGATCGCGTAGTACTTGATTGCATCACATCTCTACAAAATGGTGCTGACCTACTTTGGATCGAAACAGAAAAACCACATGTACAGCAGATTGCAGGCATGGTTAACCGTATTCGTGAAGTTGTGCCAAATGCGAAGCTTGTTTACAACAACTCTCCATCTTTCAACTGGACACTAAACTTCCGTCAGCAAACATTTGATGCTTGGTCCGAAGCAGGTAAAGACCTATCCGCTTATGATCGTGCTAACCTAATGTCTGTTGAATACGATTCAAGTGATCTAGCAGCAGAAGCAGATGAGCGCATCCGTACTTTCCAAGCTGATGCAGCAAAAGAAGCGGGTATCTTCCACCACCTAATCACATTGCCAACGTACCACACAGCCGCATTGTCTACGGACAATCTTGCAAAAGAATACTTCGGAGAGCAAGGCATGCTAGGTTATGTGAAAGGAGTACAGCGTCAAGAAATCCGCCAAGGTATTGCTTGTGTAAAACACCAAGCAATGGCTGGATCAAACATGGGCGACGACCACAAAGAGTACTTCTCTGGCGACGCAGCACTGAAGGCTTCAGGTAAAGATAACACAATGAACCAATTCTAATCTCGCCGACTTCCCCTATGCAGCTGCCTTCGGGCAGCTTTTTTTGTACATTTTTCACAGTTCTTCAAGCAAGTAAAGCTGCGTTTATAAAGCAAATACAATGTCATTTATCTAGCAGATACAATTTCATCCACTTCGGTTCCGCCATTATCCCAATTTGCTCGTATGAGTCAGCTGTATACCTAAAACCTAACTTCGACAGAACGCGCCCAGATGCAGGGTTTTCAATTAAATGGCGAGCGCGAAAACGCACCACTCCAAGCTCTTCGCGCGCAAACCTAAGCACTTCGCGAACCGCTTCCGTCGCAACGCCTCGTCCCCAATAGTCTGTACCAATCCAGTACCCTATTTCAGCTTCTGGTTTACCAAAATCCATTAAAGAGCACGCTCCTATTATTTGGCCATCGGATTTTTGCTCTATTGCAAATACGCCATATTCGCTCGTAATCCACGCTCGATGATGCGAACTGATCCAATCCTCAGCCATCGGCAATGAATAAGGATAGGGTATATTCGCCGTCATATCGGCAATTAGAGGAGTATTGACAAGGGACACGACACGACGGGCATCCGAAATATGAAAAGGCCTCAACCTGAAACGAAAGCTTTCAAGTTCAGGCTGAGACATTGCAAAAAAATGTGGCTTACGCGTAACAACACTGACACCGCGCTTTAAGAACGACGCAAACAAGCTGGCCATTTCTTAAGGAACTCCAACAGAAGGATTCGTTCCTTTTAAGATAGTCCGTTTTTTAACGTATAGCCAAGTAGAATAACGGCCGACAAGGTTATGCTTGAAAACGTCAGAAGCATTCCTGAAACACGAAACTTTAGATTTTCGTTTAACTGGCTCACTCCAAACGCATGAATCACCCTGCCACATAAAAGCATAAGCCCAATAATGTGAAGCAGCAACGAAGCAACGCCTTGAAACTCCAATAACCCCAACAAAATAAGGCCAATTGGAACGTATTCCGCACAATTGCTATGAACACGCATTGCGCGTCTAAGCAGTGCGTCTTCGCCATCGCCGATACCCACTTTCTGTTGACGTCTTAGCTTAATCACCCTGAACGAGAGAAAAACAAACAGTAGTGCCAACAAACTTGCATAAATTGGTGTTATTAACATTCCTTTTCCTTATTAAACGTTACACAAAAACCACTCTGAAACCCTTGGATGACTACCGTGCTCTCCAAGGCCGAGTTAAAAAGAGACTCACTCTAACAATCATGAAAAGGTCAGTCATCCAAAGTCAATTGCCAATAACCAACGTCCCACCATTGGCCGAATTTAAACCCTACCTGTTCAAAATGACCAATCTTCTTCATATCAAACTTGTTGTGTAAAGCAACGCTCGCCTCATTCGGCAATGCTAAGCACCCGATAACAGTGTGCACATCCGTTTTCTTCAAAGCATCAAACAAAGCTTGATATAAGGCTGTCCCTAACCCTTTTCCTGAATAACACGGTGACAAGTAAACAGACGCTTCAACTGAAAATCGATAGGCACTGCGGTTGTGCCAATGTGCAGCATAAGCATAGCCAGCGATCTCCCCATCGACCTCAGCAACCAGCCAAGGTAAATCCTTACCCTGAACTTTCTGAACACGCTCGACAATATCAATAATGCTAACAGGCTCTTCTTCAAACGTAATCGATGTTTTTACAATATAGTGATTATAAATAGCAGCGATCTTAGCTGCATCTTGCGGTGTTGCGTTTCGTATCATTTCTACTCGTCATCCCTTCTAATGCTCATTAGTGACCCAAGCATGCCTAAGCGAAACAGCATAAAAGATTCGATATAAAACGGATACACCCAGAAAAGCCAAAGAAAATATTTTTTGTCACAACTTGTAACAAAAAAGCCATATACCGAATGGCACCAAACGCAATGAGAACATGAACCCCACTAAATTTATTAGTTAGGTCGTATGGCTCTTACTATGCCGAGCGTACGCGAAACTCTCTTTAGTTCTTGTTAACTTTCTTGCCAATATGCGCAATATTGGACAGCGACACTTGCTTCGAATAAAGAAACGTTATCCACACACTGAAATCAGTGGACTTGTTCACACCTTCCCTAGGGAACCTGCGAATAACTCAGTCTATTGGTCGCTCAGCGTTGAAGTTTTGCATTTGCGCTCTATAAACATAAATTTTGAGCGCTTTTAACGCCATTTTGGGATTGTTACTCCCATTGTTTGGGACGCTAGACGGACTAACCCCGTGCAGATCGTATCAAGACGGCAAGCTTGTTGTCATTCTTCGACAAGCCTTTGTAGACGACTTTTCGGAAGCCAAACTGGCATTTTAGTATTCTAAACGGGTGCTCGACTTTGGCTCTGATACTGGCCTTTAAATACTCTGTTCGGATGGGGTTCTTATTTATACGAGGACGTTTCTTCCAAGCACGTATCTTACTGGGCATTTCAGCAATCAACCAATCCAGCTTCTTTCCTTTAGTTTCCTCTCGTTTTTCTACACCACGGTAGCCTGAGTCGGCCGACACAAATGACTCGTCGCCATGTATGAGCTCATGGATTTGGTTTAGATCACGATCATTGGCGGGTGTAGTAGTAAAGCTATGCACTAAGCCTCGTTTTGCATCGACACCAATATGTGCTTTTAATCCAAAGAACCATTGATTTCCCTTTTTGGTTTGATGCATTTCAGGATCACGCGCATTCGATTTATTTTTGGTTGAGCTTGCAGCTTCAATAATCGTCGCGTCAACGATGGTTCCTTCCTTGAAATGGATTCCTGAATCAGACAACCATTTATTCACTTCTTTAAAGAGCTTACGACCAATCTTATGCTTCTCAAGCAAATGGCGGAAGTTCATGATGGTTGTGTGATCAGGAATGGCACCCTCTAAAGACAATCCTGAAAATAAACGCATAGAGGTTATCTCATACCGAGCATCTTCCATCGCGGGATCACTCATGTTGTACCAGTTTTGCATAAAGTGAATGCGTAACATGGTCGCAAGCGGGTAAGGACGTCGCCCGTTACCTGCTTTCGGGTAAAAGGGCACTATTTGAGCTTCGAGTTTTTGCCATGGAATCAACTCACCCATTCGACCCAGAAAAAGCTCTTTGCGGGTTTTACGGCGTTTACTGGTGAATTCGGTATCTGCGAAGGAGAGTTGGTTCATGGTTGATTAGGAATCTTAGTCGGCTTAAGTCGGTGAGATTGTCTCATGTTGCCGACTTATTCGCAGGTTTCCTAGGCCAAATCCCCTAATCGTATTCCAGCACGGCCTCAATTTAACAAAGCCTACAGTGATAATTTCATTTAGTGTAACAAGGTGTAATTTACACACAATTAATAACCACCTATAACTATAACTTAAGATCTGAGTGGAAGTTTCTATGAAAACCATACATTTTAAAATAATATTAAAAAAGTACTTTCTACAATGAAATACACTGAATAATGAATAAATCAATACGAGATTCATAGTTCAAACTTATATTAACCTTTATCATCACAAGAGTTTTTCGGTACAGCGATAAAGAATGATATTCAAACGGTAAAATTTTGACAAAAACAAAATAAAAACCTTATTTATCATGCATTTAAAATAAAACCTTAAATCTAACTTTTTTTAAGTGAAAAAATGTAATTAATTGTAACCAAGAAGAGAAGAAACCTATAAATTATTAAAGTACATAGTCAGCTACCAATAGAATAAGTCAACACCATTTAATATTGATTATCATTTTAAATATTTTTTTAAAAAATGATAATTGAAATCTTGGCTCACTTTAAAAAGTGAACTACAGTATTAAAAAGTGTAAGCAGGGCAGAAAGCTTACCAATGGAACAATTTTAATTGATCATTCAAGCAAGAGGCTAGTAATGCAAGGACTTCCCACACACGAACAGTTTAAATCTCAGATCAACCAAACTTTCACAGTTAAGTTAGATGATGAAAAGCCCCCCGAAGAAATGACCCTTTCGGAAGTGACTGAACTAAAAGAAATAGGTGGAGGGTTCTCCGCTTATAGCATGGTTTTTACTACCCCTGTAAAAGACTATTACCTTAACCAAGGTCAATGGACTCTTGAGAACAGTGAACTAAACGAGGTAAGCCTGTTTATCGTTCCGGGAGGGCCGAGTGCAGACATTTTTAACTATAACGTATCAATATCATTCAAAACTGAGAATTAATAGGAAAAAATCATGTCAGATCCATTTATAGGAGAAATCAAAATGTTTGGTTTTGACTGGCCTCCAGTCAACTGGTCAAAATGCGAAGGGCAAGAAATGCTTATTTCGCAAAATGCCGCTCTCTTTTCACTGATCCACACAACTTATGGCGGTAATGGTCAGACGACTTATAACTTACCCGATCTCAGGGGCCGCACTCCAATTGGCGCCGGAGACTATGTGGAACCGTCAACAGGAGTAGCAACTGATTATTCGATGGGAAGTAAAGGCGGTCAAGAGTTTGTTACATTAACCCCTTTAAATATGCCATCACATACACATGATTTCTACGCATCCAATGACCCTTCGACAAACCCAGCTCTCATCAATGGAATGATGGGGAAAGCA
Organism: Marinomonas mediterranea MMB-1; assembly: GCF_000192865.1. Lineage (NCBI taxonomy): Bacteria > Pseudomonadati > Pseudomonadota > Gammaproteobacteria > Oceanospirillales > Oceanospirillaceae > Marinomonas > Marinomonas mediterranea. The sequence continues at coordinate 1,403,968 of NC_015276.1, read as the reverse complement.
ACTGACCATACGGGTACGGACTTCGATCTATACAGTAACGCCAATAATTTAGTCACTATGTCAGATACATCTTGCTCCTACGAAGGCGGTGGGCAAGCACATCCAAATACGCAACCCAGTGCCGTTACAGTGTTTTGTATTGCACTAGATGGTATTTATCCTTCAAGAAACTAAACCTAGGAGACAACATTATGGCACAAGGTTTTATAGGTGAAATCAGAATGTTTGCCGGCACATTTGCTCCTCGCGATTGGGCTTTTTGTAACGGAGCCGTTTTAGGCGTCAACGAAAATCCAAGTCTTTTTAGTCTTATTGGCTCTACTCATGGTGGCGATGGTAGATCAACTTTTGGTCTGCCCGAAATGAGAGGTCGGGTTCCAGTTGGCAGCGGTCATGGCCCCAGCTTGACACCTAGAATAAATGGGCAACGTTACGGAGTAGAGAGTGTGGAACTAAACATTAGTGAAATGCCTTCACACAACCATCCTATGCAAGCGTCTACCAACCCGCCAACTTCTCCATCCCCTGCAAATAGCGTGACAGCATCGCCAGATAGCAGCGGAACCCCTTTCGGGTTCTATCATGAATTTGGCGACCCCTATACAGCGTTTGATAGTCGCGTCGTTGACACGGCAGGTAATGGCGAAGCACATCCAAACATGATGCCTTATCAAAGCATTAACTTCATTATTGCCTTAAAAGGCATTTACCCAAGCAGAAATTAAAAGGAGCTTGTTATGGCAGAAGCATTTATTGGTGAAATACGAGCATTGGGGTTTAGCTTTGCTCCGCGCGGATGGTACGCCTGCTTAGGCAACCTTATCGCTATCAACCAAGACACAACCTTATATTCGATAATAGGGGACTACTACGGTGGAGACGGACGAGTTTCATTTGCCTTACCTAACCTCACAGGAAGAGCGCCTCTTCATGTTGGCGGCTTTAGTAGTACTGGCCCAGGACTTAATACCCACATATTAGGACGAAGAGAAGGGGCGTCAGCAATGCATCTTCTCGAAAAAGAACTTCCGAAGCACACTCATGATGTCTATGCATATCAACCTCCCGGCGACTCCGACTCCCCTACGTCCGATAGAATTTTAGCCAATCAGATTTCAGCGAAAGAGTTCATAAACGACGCGTCTGTCACGCCAGATACGAGGATGGATATCCGCACATTACAATCGAGCGGTAGCTCACAGCCACATGAAAACAGACAACCATACCTAGCGGTAAACTTTTGTATTTGCTCAGAAGGAACTTACCCCTCCCGAAACTAGCAACAAATTCAGCTAATAGATGTATATCTCATGATTGAAGGGATCATGATCAAATGTCATTCATGTATCAAAAGTACCTATATATGAATGACATTATCCTGATAGAGAGAGGAGATCCAAATCATAAAAAATTTAATAGCATAACACCCAAGACTAAGGAAAGCGCAAGCAAAGCCACTGGTCCAGCGTGGAGATAACTCTCTTTTATTCGACGTAAGTTTCCCTTTCTAATGTTGAGCCTGAATTCAAGTCCGAAGTGCGACACTTAACAAATAATAAAGAGAGCTTAACTAAAACTAACTATCAGTCTTTTTCAAAAAGCTGATAAACTCCATTGACCTGCTCTTTAAACAAAAACCCAAGTCGGATATAAAGATTTTTAGCTGGATTATTTTGCTCTACATGAATTGAAACTTTTTTACTTTCTTTTTTTGCGCGTTCCAATAAATAGGATATGAGTCGCCCACCTATGCCCTGCCCACGATATTTAGACAATAAAGCGATATCCATAATTCGAATATCAACACCATTATCATATACATAAAGTCTACCGATATCTTCTCCGTCAGAACTACTCAATATATAATAGCTTGCATCATGATAATACTTCGTATAGTGGGCATGTTGCGCATGCGCTTGTTGGTCTAAAAACTGATTAATGTCACGTTTTGACCATCCCGCCTGAGCCATTTCTTCAAGTCGTGTCGATTTGTACACCTCGAGAGAAAATGGGACATCTGTAGCCTCCATAACCCGCAAAGCAAGACCAAGAGGCGACAGATCTGATTTAGAAATATTAAAGTTCATTGACTATTAACGCTCTTCCCTAATCAGTTTTCTATTCGCTAGACTTTTTATAAAGCGTTCGACATCATTCTCACACTTAACATGGTCAACATCATATATTGTTGTCATTCGAGAGCAAATATCATAGATAGATGAAGGGCTCTCTAGGCAGTCCCATATCACTTTTGAAACTCCACTCAGTCCAAAATAAAAGCCTTTTTCGATATCCATAAGTATCAGCTGGTCATTTAATTCAGACTCTAAAACACCCTCACACCTAATCCACCGGTCTGAAGAGTCTATTTTCTCAACTTTGTTCATAGACTTCTAGCTTGACACTCCGGGATTAAACGGAGTTTCAGTAGCTGTACCGCCCCCAGATCTCGTTTTATCAGTCTCAAGCTCTTCTAAGACCGGAGCAACCCAAATGAGCTTATCTCCCAAACTTTTTTTCGAGTTTTTATCTTCACTTAACAGTGTATTAACATCAATATCGCTCATATTTTTTCCTTTTATCCTATGTAGACGTGTGAAATACTAAAACTAACTAAAGTTAATATCAAAACAGTTCATACATATAGCATAAAATAGACAACATGAATACTTTTTTTTATATCTCATCAACCAATACAAAAATAGAATCAAGCACAATTGATGCTACGTTAGCAGCCTCTAACTATTGGGAGCCTAAATATAAAAGTTATCATGTAGGTGGCTCTGGAGAATTTGCCATTGGCCTTGCCTCTCTCCCACTCAACCCTTTCGAAAATTATAACCTCCAATATTCAAATGATAAAAATATTATAGTTTCTTCGAATGCTTTACTAAGTAACCGAAATGAGATGGTGCAAGTATTAAATGCTCGTTCCAATATCAGCGATGGCGATTTAATAAATTTAGCTTATAAAAAATGGGGAACACAGTGCCTAGATAGATTCAAAGGCGAGTTCTCATTTGTACTAGTTGATTTAAAAAGTCAACTCGTCTTTTTCGCGACGGACCACTTTGGAGTACGCTCTACCTTGTACAGCGAAGGGAAATACGGCGTTATGGTGTCAAATGAACCCGCCGCATTTTTATCGTCAGGCTGGATAGAGCCCTCAGTAGATGAAGAGCACCTAATTAACAATATCTGTATAAATTACCACCACCCTACTTCTTCCTTATACAAAGAAATAGAAAAGCTTCCTCCTTCTCACTTCGCAGTAGCAAAATTTGGTGAACCTATTACTGTAAAACCATACTGGAATTTCTCTGATTCTTTAGTAAATGGTAACGATCAGGATATTCTAGATCGATATAGAAAGTCACTCAAATCCGCTGTTATATCGCGATTGAAAACAGATCAACAAATCGGAGCAGAGTTAAGTGAAGGGCTTGACTCAACTGGAATAGTAGGAATAGCGGCCACAGCCTTTACAAACAAAGTAATCTATACATTTAGTCATCTATGTCAGCGTCCCAATGATGCCAATCGCGAAGAGTGGCAAAAGGCCCACAATCCAATACTCAACTTTCTAAAACTCCACACCAACCTTAATCCAGTTTGGACAGAAAAAAGCGTCTTTGCAGGTAAAGAAGAACTTGATCGCTTCGTTAAGTGCTTAGGGGGCACATATGCGATCCCAGAATCCTTTCTACTTCGAAAGAAACTGATGAAAGAGAAAGGCATACGAATTTTACTTAGTGGCTTTGGCGGTGATCACTGCGCATCATCTCAGGGATTTAATTTTCTGTCCGACTTATTTCAAAAAAGGGATTTTAGTGCAATTAATAAGCATTTACGCAGCTCCAATCGACCTTTAGTAAAAAACTATCTACTCTTAATATTTCAACACCAATTTCCTACTCTTTTCTATCAGTATTCAAGTTACAGAGGATCTACAATACCGAGTCACTTACGAAAAGAAGCAAAATATCGCCTTATTAAAAAAAGTCTTTATAATAAATATGACATACGAAAAAAGTTAACACTCCAACTTTCATTTCATCACCAAAAAACACTAAAAGGCTTGCACGAGCGTAAGTTACGAAGAAATGACTTGGAACAAAGACTATTTTATACTGAACTTAGTGCTCGTTTTTACGGAATGGAAGCACGCTTTCCACTTCTTGATTTGGATTTAGTTCATCAAGCTTACAATATGCCAAATCACCTGATTGTTAACGGGCAGGTCAATAGATATCATTTTAGAAAAGCGATCGAGGGGTACGTCACTAATGATATTTTATGGCATAAAAAGTCGGATATTGTTAGGCCTCCTTTGATTTCGAAAGATGAGCTGTGCGATAGAGCATACAAGGTATTGAGAGATGAAGCACTTTTGAATAACTATTGCGACAGCGAACGAATTTTGAAAGAAAGAAAGCTAACCTTTGAGACAGCAAAGCAGATCTGTTTTATTGCTCCATATTTTCGTTTTTTTCGAAAAAATAACTTACTTTAAAGGGATATACAGTGCACGAATATTTTGCATTTGGATTATGTATTGAAAGTGATATAAAATTAAGCAAGCTATTACCCAATACATACACTCAGAATATTGATCTAAAAATACGAAAGGATATTACCGCGACTTATGGAATAGATAAACCAAATGAAGAGCGCGAATTTATTAAGATATCGAACAGCGAGTTATGGCTTAGCATTCAAGGAGTAGGTTACTTTCTAGTTCGCAATGGTACTGAAATTCTCTATTATCCAGATAGCGAGAGTAATGTAGACAACCTAAAGATTTTTTTGCTTGGTTCATGCATTGGCGCAGCACTTTATCAGCGTCGTCAGTTTATCATTCACGGGAATGCTATTGAAGTAGACGGAAAAGCGGTTATATTTGCGGGGCAATCTGGAATAGGGAAATCCACACTCGCCGCAATATATCATCAGAATGGGTTTAAAGTTTTAACCGACGACTTAGCTTTAATAAGGTCTGATCTTCATGTTATACCTAGCTATCCGAATATAAAATTATGGGAGGATAGCGCAACAAACTTGAGCTATGATACGTCTGGTCTTTCGCGAGTTCGAGACAACGTTAACAAATATGAATGTCCTATTTCAAATAACTTTAGATCGTCGCCAGCTGAGTTAAAAGCGATATTTATTCTTGGTTCGCACAACGAAATGAACATTATTTCCTCGCCTCTGTCTGGTATCGAGAAGTTCATTCCATTAAAAAACAATACTTATCGAAAGAACTACCTAAAAGCGATGAATCTCAATCAACATCATATGAACATGTGCACTGCAATCGCATCAAATGTTCCGATAATTGCACTGACTAGACCAAAAGCGGGATTTAAGCTCAAAGAGCTTTTCGAGTTCAGCCTAAATGAAATAAGGCAACTCTAGAATAGAGTCCCAAGGAAACGAACACTTTGAACGCAACATTATTGGTTTCTTACCCCAAATCTGGAAACACTTGGACAAGGTCAATTATCGCGGCATTGTTAAACGCAGATAGAGATCTCGATATTAATAATATACTCCATAGCACTATTTTGAGCAGTAGAGAACTGATTGAAGACGCTCTTGGTTTTGATATAGAGGATCTAACTAACGATGAAATAGACTGTTTGAGACCAGCTGCATACCGTTGGCGCTTTAAAGAAATCAAAGACAATACATTTCATAAAGTACATGATGCGTATACTAAAAATACTATAAATGAAGCAATTTTCCCCTTTATTGATAATATGAGGGTTGTATATGTCGTTAGAAACCCACTAGATGTAGCGGTCTCTTTTTCCTATCACAATAGTACAAACCTTGATAGAGCAATTCTAAACCTCAACTCAGACACTTTTTGCCTTTGTGACTCAAATCAGATGATTAGCAATCAAGTTCGTCAAACACTACGCTCTTGGTCGACACATGCAAGAAGCTGGTTAGAACAAGATTCCTTTCAGGTTTTAGCCATTAGATACGAAGATATGAAGCACTTCCCTGTCGAAACGTTCACTCAAGTGGCTACTTTTTTAAACATTCCTCATAATAAAAAAAGTATTTTGAACGCAATTCAAACATGCTCGATAGAGAAGCTCCAGCAGCAAGAAGAGCAACATGGATTTAGAGAAAAACCACCAAAAGCGGAACGTTTTTTTCGAAAAGGTATGGTTGGAGATTGGAAGAACCATCTAAGCGAAGAGCAAACCAATCAAATAATAAACGCTCATAGAGATATGATGCTAAAACTAGGGTACCTTGATGACAAAGGTAGACCCTGTGTTAGAGATTCTCATTATTTAGAGACCATCAATAATCATATTAGTTGTACTAGTAAGACCTGATCTGACAGTTACCTCATTTTAAACCGGCGTCTGTCAATTTAGATTTGGGTTAAATTCTTTTCTTACCAGATCGCTTTTCCATCAAGTAGTGTTTCCAGTGGCGTCCTTCTACGATAATCCTCTCCTTTTTAATACAGTTCAAAAGGGGAGGATTATCGGTAAGCAACCCGATTTCTTGATGTAAAGCGCGAATCAATTGGCCTTGAACGATTTGCCAGCGTTGCATAATTTGTTGGGGCATCGTAGCATTCATAAAGTGAGGATGTCGATGCTGTCTGAGAACTCTATCGTCGCTAGAAACGACAGCTCACGTCTTCTCTTTTTTCATTTTTTGCAAAAAAATGTCGGTCATAACAGCAGTTTTGCAATTACCTCAAAGGCAGCGTATTTTCCCATAGATTATAAAAATAAATCCGACACCACACAAAAATATGATTATATTGAACGCTCGATTTTTTATCACTCAAGTATTTTTTTAGCATTTCGTCTCAAAGGCGCTTTAAATGGTCTCGATTAACCAACTAAAAAGTAAGATAAACACCTTCTTAAAGCTATCGCTTTTAGAGAAAGTTTGGCTGTTTTTTTTGTATCCTCTTAGCGGCCTAGCAAGAGCACTCATTTTAACTCTGAAATATAAGCGACTTTCTACCTACTTCGGCTTTTACCTAAAAAATACACAGTTGAGTATTCCAACGACAGAAGCTCAAAAAATACGGGCGTTGAGAATAGGAAAGACCGTTGAGCTTTGCTCTCGTTATACATTTTGGGAATCAAAGTGCTTAGTCCAGGCTGTTATGGCCATCACTCTTTTAAAGTACTATAGAATTCCCTATGTTATGCATTTGGGCGCAACACTTACTAACGATAAAGACGAACCAATGAAAGCACACGCTTGGGTACTTGTTGGTGACAGGGTAATAACGGGGAGAGCGGGGCACAAAGCATTTAGCATCACCGCTACTTATACATCGGAATGTATTCATGATGACTAATATTAGCAACAAGCGCCCTATAGACGCTCGCTCCGCACTCTCATTAGTAGTGAGTAGTTTAATGTCACCAAATAACTTTTTTACTTAGGGCGTAGCTCGATGGACCATAAAACTCGTATTCTAATTTCAGCATTTTTGAAATTTTTTAAATTCGCTCCATCGTCGCTTACTTTGGTATTTTTGCTAATGCTGGTACAAGGCATCACCTCTGGAGTAGGGTTATTGCTTATTATTCCATTACTTCAAGTCATCGGGCTGGATGTGGGAGGCATGCAAGAAAACGTATTTAGCAATGCCTTAAATAATCTATTCAGCCTCCTAAATATTGAATTATCCCTAATCAGCGTTCTCGCATTTTATATTGCAGTCGTCACTATCATTGCTTCGCTACGCCTCGCTCTTACCGTTCAATCTAGTCAAATACAGCAAGCCTACATAACCCACTTGAGGCAAGAACTATACACTCTGGTCCTAAAAAGCCGATGGTCATTCATCACTCAGAGAAAAATGTCCGACTTTACACATGGCCTTACAGCTCAAGTTCAGTCACTTGGACACTCCTCTTTTCTAATACTCCAGCTAATTAACCAGTTAACGCTAACGACGGTCATGGTAGGTCTTGCATTTTTAATGTCTTGGAAACTCACGATGGTCGCGATGGGGTGTGCCATGTGCTTACTCGTCTCTTTGAGGGCAATCAATAAGCAAGCACTTCAGTCTGGTAATCAACACCTTGTTAGCAATAAGGGTATTTTCCAACTCATTACAGAACAACTTGCCAGCCTAAAGATGATCAAGAGTTATTCAAATGAAGATTACTGCATTGATAAGTTAGGAGATCTAGGACACCAGCTAGCCGATCAGAACTTAAAAATTCAACGCGTCAATGCAATCACGCAATGGATCTACCTCGTTGGCGCTGTGATTATTTTCAGTATCTTGTTTTACTTTTCCTTTGAAATATTCGCTATTCCTATTTCAGCGCTTTTGCTGTTGCTTATCGTTTTTTCTCGATTGCTACCTCAAATATCTAATTTACAAAGAACGTTCCAACAGTTATTGCATCACGTTCCTTCATTCGCAGACATCAAATCCATCACAAACGACTGCCTTACTCATCAAGAGTCGCTTTGCAGCAGTCAAGAATTACCAATACAACTAAACAAACGTATCGTTGTAGAGAGCGTTACGTATCAATATGCAGGCAAGACAGAAGCCATAATTGACGATCTCTCCTTCACGATCCCTGTCAACCAAACGGTTGCTCTAATTGGCCCTTCTGGCGTCGGAAAGTCAACAACAGCAGATATTATCTCCGGTCTTCTAATACCCAACTCTGGCAAGGTTTATATTGATGATGTAGCTTTAGACTCGTCATCCAGCCAATCATGGCGTCAAAATATTGCCTACGTGACTCAAGAGGTTTATCTTTTTAACGAAAGTATAAAAGACAACTTATCTTGGTCCTATCGCGAAACCATCACAGATCAAGAAATATGGAAAGCCTTACAATTAGCAGCCGCTGACGAGTTTGTGCGTTCACTCCCTGATCAGCTGGATACGATAGTCGGTGACAGAGGGATTCGGCTGTCAGGCGGAGAGCGACAAAGGCTCGCGTTAGCTCGAGCATTGCTTTCCAAACCCCAACTCCTGATATTAGACGAAGCCACCAGCGCACTGGACTATAAAAATGAGTTGAAAATTCAAGAGGCATTAGAGAGTTTGCATGGAAGGCTCACTGTTTTAATCATTGCACACAGAGAAACAACGATTAAACACGCCGATATTAAAATTGATCTAGGCAGAGCAAAAGCAGAATCAACTACCTTCTCTCATTTTTCGTGACCCCCCTCAGAAAAATCAATTGGCAACGCCTCTACTCTTAGTGACAAGATATACGCAAACTTAACACACAGTGTGACAGGAGTTTAGTGTATGAAAGTATTATCGACGCGAAGTCGAGCCGAAAAGTCGTCAATAGACGATAATAAGAACAATCAGAGCAACGGAATATTTGCACTAATCGTCATCTCACTATCCGCGATTATTGTAGGGGTTGGCGCCACGACCATTCTGCCCACTGATCAAGCCATCACATTAGGGTTATTAGTATTTTGTGCTGCACTATGGGCAACGGGTAAAGTACCGGAATTCTGGCCTGCTATTTTTCTCTTTGTATTTGCCACTATCACAAATTTAGCCCCAAATACCGTGATCTTCTCAGGTTTTGAATCGTCAACCTACTGGCTGCTTTTCAGTGGAATGGTATTTGGAGCAGCAATAAAACATACGGGATTAAACTTAAGAGCTGCCGGACTACTGGGCAAGCTAGTGGGAACAACTTATAAAGGAATCGTGACTCGGTCTGCTCTTTTTGGCCTTATGCTCGCGTTCCTCATTCCGTCAGGTATCGGCCGCATCGTTTTACTTATTCCTATTGTCGTCGCCATTATAGATCAACTTGGCTATGAGAAGGATTCGAATGGACGCTACGGTATCTTGCTCGCAGCTGCATTTGGCACCTTCCTGCCCACGTTTTCCATCCTCCCAGCGAATGCGCCAAACATGCTTCTATCAGGAATGAGCGAGGCGCTCTACTCCACTACTTTTTCATATTGGGATTATTTAGTACTGCATTTTCCAGTACTCGGTCTTGGCAAAGTGCTGGTAACTATAGCTCTCATTCTCTTTTTATTCCCGAGCCACGATCCCAAAAATGCGCTTCCTGAGCGTAATATCGCCACACTATCCACAAAAGAAAAGCAGCTGCTTGTTGTACTGACTCTTTGCTTTTTAATGTGGTTAACCGATGGCATACATGGGATTTCCTCAGGGTGGGTGGGGTTAGCTGCTTGTGCTATTTGTTTATTTCCTAAAGCAGACCTAACTAGTAAACAGTGCCTAAACAAAGACATCCAGTACACTACACTACTATTTGCAGCGGGTATCATTGGGTTAGGCGCGATTATCGCGTTCACGGGGCTTGGAGAATCTCTAGTCAATTTATTAACCCAAGTCGCGCCATTCTCTGACGCATCCCTGATTTATAATCTAGGCCTTGTTACCGGAATATCGACCATTGTCGGTATCGTCACGAACCTTGCGGGCGTCCCTGCTATCATCACCCCCCTGGCAGAGCATCTAGCAGATATTACGGGACTTTCGACAGAGGCTATTCTAATGTCTGAAGTAATGGCGTTTTCATCAGTGCTTCTACCTTATCAGGCACCACCCTTGATCACTGCCGTCGCTTTGGGAAAACTCCCCATTGGCGTAGTCACCAAGTTATGTCTTGCCACTTTTTTGATCACAGTACTGATACTGCTGCCGATTAATTTTGTTTGGTGGGACGTCTTAGGCATAATCTAACACTGTAACTGGCGCGTTGCGTGTGGCAAAGCGATAGATAAACTGGAATAGACAATGGACATATCTCAACTCAAAAGTTTCGTCACTGTGGCACGTGAAAGCAGTGTTCGACGCGCAGCTGAACACCTATGTTTAAGTCAGCCAGCAATTAGTGCTCACTTAAAAACGATAGAGGAAATAACTGGATTACCTCTATTCGAACGAGCCTCTACTGGCATGATATTAACCCCCCAAGGTACTGAGCTTTTGCCAAAGGCGCAACATGCCCTAAGTGCCTATTCCAACTTTCTTGAAGAAGCCAAGAGCTTAAAAAATCGTGTATCAGAAACACTTACGATTGGCATTGCCCCAAGCACTAGCTCCCATGTACTTGGCCAGCTCATTTCGAAGCTAGCAGATTGTTACCCTAATATGAGAGTAGAAGCCAAGCGCTTTCCTGCGCATGAAATTCGCCCTGGGTTGAGAAATGGCTTTTTTGATGTTGCTTTTTACAACGAGTATGGAACGCCATTGCCAGAACAGCTTGTTCAGCTAGTTGACCAGTTCAGTGTCTCACTCGCTTCACCAAAAGGAATGCTAAATGAAGAGCAAACAAATGACTGGACCTATCTCGCCACACTACCTTGGATATTACCTGCAAACAATACGTGCTGTAGTAAACTAGCAGAGCAACTCTTTAAAGAGTTGAACTTCAGACCAGACAACCTGATTCGAATCGATGATGAAAAAGTCGTTATGACACTAATATCACAAGGGGTGGGAATTGGCCTGATTCATGATGAATTAAATAATCATCCAGAGTTTAACGGTCTATTTGAATGTATTTACACGGTAAATCAAGCCGTCCCTGTCTACTTTACATGTCTTCAGACACGTAGATCAGAGCCAGCTATTCAAGCCGCCTTGGAAATTATCATGGACTATCATATTTCGCAGCGTTAGATCCGTAGCCTCACTTCCTATCGAACTAACCACATGCTATAGCACCAACCACATCCTATAGCACAACCAGCTCTTTAGATGAGCAAGGTACCCGTAAAACCATTAGTTTTCTCAAGAGAACTTAAATCATACATTCGCAATTAAGGAAGAGGCGCTAATTTTCCAGAAAAATTCGGTGCACATTATTTTTGCTTTCGACAGAATAAGCATACATTGCTATTGCGTATGATTCTTTAGCCAAGAAACTATTTATGAACAAGCTAAATTAATAAGTATATTTTTGCACATTCCTATATTTCTTTCCCTTTTCTTGCGAAATCACAATCATATTATCTGTTTTATTAAATTGTGAACCTCTGCCTTTATAACGACAAGAAAATTGAAACGAATTTAGCCACTATTTAAATTAAAATTTAATCCTCTACTATATAAGCATACACATTAAAAAACGCCGAAAATAAGGCGTATATAGGAGAGACATTATGAACTCACTAAATAAAATTGCAGTAACCGCCCTTTCTTTAGCAGCTCTTTCTAGCTCTGTCTTTGCGGACAATATTAATGATGACATAAGAGAGTCGAAAGCCGGTATCGAAGCGCTAAACAGCACGCTTGTTAGCCTTGGGGTAAATGAAGACACGCATGTCGATGTCAGTGGTGTGATTACACCGAGCCAAAAACTCGCACTGTATGATGAAAAATATCAGGAGCTACAAAATACGTTCGATAACATTCACTTTTCACAAAAACTTTAATTTTATATATAGGAAAATACGATGAAAACGATTAATAAAGTAATTCTATCTGGCTTATCTGTTTTTGCCCTATCTACTTCCGCATTTGCAGATAATATTAGTGATGATGTTCGAGACGCCCGCTCGAGTGTTGATGCTTTAGGTATTCAATTAGAAAGCATGAGGGTTAATGTAAATACTCAAGTAGATACATCTGGTGCTTTAACACATACCCAAAAACTCTCGTTATACCAAGAAAAACATGCTGAACTGCAAGGCATTTTTAACTCGGTACACTTTTCTAGTTAATTCATTAGGAATTTCCTAGTAAAACGCAATAAGCCAGCTAACGCTGGCTTATTGCGTTTTACTAGGAAAGGGATTAACCTGATGGTAAGTAAGGCATCAATTAGGCTGACGTACAATGCAAATTAACAGTTCTGCTTTTAGCAACAGTTTAACAGGCTTACAAAGAAGCCAAAGCAACTTAGATAACGCAAGTAGCAAAGTTGCCAACGCCGCTAACCCCGACACAACGAACTCATCAAAAAATATCCAAGACGGCTTAATCGAAGCGACCACGAGCGAATTAGAAGCGCAGGCAAATGTAAAAGTACTCGAAGCAGCCAACAACACAATTGGCAGCCTCATTGATATTACTGTCTAAAATCAATCGCTTCCAGCTTCTTTAAGCTCCCTCTGACGTTACTCTATTCCGGCCGTTGAGTTTTGATTGATACAATGCTTTATCTGCGCGAGTGAGAATACTATTGTCATCATCACCTGAACGATATGTGCTAACACCTGCGCTGACAGTAAATGGCGGAATGCGATCATCATCCGTCATTTCGATTGATTCCAATATTCTTTCCGCTACTTGAGTCGCTTTCTCTAAGGGTTGCTGAGGAAGTAACACTGCAAATTCTTCCCCTCCCATTCTAAAAAGTAAGTCAGATTTTCTTAAACACTGGAGCAAAGACGAGGCGAAGAATTGCAAGACGGCATCACCCACTTGATGCCCAAATTGATCGTTAATTTTTTTAAAGCAATCTATATCCAACATAATCAAGCTAAACACCGTACCACGCTGGGCAAGATCCAACGAAACCTTTATTTGCTCATCCCATTTGTGGCGGTTATACGCACCAGTGAGCTTATCCTTTGTGACCAACACCATTAACTGGCGTTCAGCCTCCATCCTACTGACCATTTCATCCGAAAGCCTACGCACGACTTTTTGTAAATCTTGCTCCAGCTCACCGAGTTCATCTTGAGGGTTTGACTCACTCTCATCAACAGAACTTACTTTTATAGGTGTTCCTGTTTCAATCGATTCGTGAATATTGTCAACCTGATGATGTATTCGTAAAATTCTAATACGGATAACCTGAATAATGTAAACGGTCAACAGCAACCCAATAACCAACGCTCCCGCGCCCAACATACCATTAATAAACATAAACTCACGTTCATGCTTTTCGGTATACTTCGCAGCCTCCAATGATAGGGACTCGATCTGGGTTAATATAATCCCCATGCTTCGATCTAACAGAAAAGCGACATTTTCTAGATCACGCCAGTCTGATTCTGATATATTTTGCACCGAAAGGATGTGACCGAGTTGACGCTCAAAGTCATCACTGTGTTGATGAAAAGCTTCTATTTCGCTTAGCAGAGCCTCATGCTCCAACAATTCAAAACGAATCTTATGACGTTCGACATTCTTATTAATGATGTTTACTGCGCGATTTAACAAAGTTGAAAGTGCGTCTCGACGCTGATCGAACTGAGTCTCAGGGCTCGAAAATGATTCGTTAGACCCACCTAATCTTCTAAACTGCTCCATAAAAATATGCTGCTTGAGTTGCAACATCTCGGCATGACCTATCACCTCATTTAAGGGAATATCCACTTCGGCAACTTGCTTCATTTCAAAGTCAATTAAACGGAGTTTATAGATTGAAAAGATAATCACGACAAATAGAAAAGACAGTAGAAGGACAAACAAACTGCCTATTTTTCTGTTTAAAGATGCGTTAAACCATTGAAGCATATTCAATCTTCCACTAATAAAAAAAGAGAGTGGCTCGTACTATCGAGCAAACACGCTCGACATACGCCATTGCATACCTATTCTTGCTGATAAGTGGACTTATTCACACCTTCCCTAGGAAAAGCAGTCGAGTCTGTCAAAAGTACCTAGCGCTTAGTAAGTAAGACTCAAATTAAGTTTTACTCGATTTCTAACGTCACCGTATTACGCCCATTTAATTTCGACTTATACAGCGCTTTATCTGCACGAGCCAAAATCGAATTTTCATCGTCAGCGGCACGATACGCGCTAATCCCAAGGCTGACAGTAAACGATGGAATATGCGTCTCTTCCATCGTTTCGATATGAGTACGAATTCGCTCTCCTACCTGCTCAGCTTTTTCTAACGATTGCTGAGGTAAAAGCACGGCGAACTCTTCGCCACCCATTCTAAAAAGCAAATCAGACTTCCTCAAACAAGTGTTTAGCGATGTCACAAAATACTCGAGCACTTTGTCGCCCAGTTGATGGCCATACTCGTCGTTAATCTTTTTAAAATGGTCTATATCGAGCATAATCAAACTGAACTCAACGCCACGTTGCGCTAAGTCCAACGACTCTTTAATCTGTTCATCCCATTTATGTCGATTATACGCCCCAGTCAATTTGTCTCTTGTTGCGAGCATCATCAACTGCCTCTCCACCTCCATTCTGCCAACCATTTCATCGGAAAGTCGGCGTACCATTTTCTGAAGGTCTTGCTCTAGCTCACCAAGCTCATCTTGTGGTTTAACGCCTGCTGCGTTTGACGGGTTTAGCTCAATAGGGCTGCCTTTTTCTAACGATTGATGAATCGTCTCAACTTGATAATGTATCCGCATAATTCTCAATCGAATGATCTGTATAATATAGACGGTTAACAACAAGCCTATTACAAAAGCGCCAACACCTAATAAGCCATTGATAAACATAAACTCGCGCTCATGCTTTTCCGTATAGCGCGCGGCCTCAAGAGACAATGATTCGATTTGATGTAAAATCGAATTCATACTCCCATCAAGTTGTGCAGCAATCGTTTCTATTTCTCGCCACTTATCCTCTGATAGGCTGCTTTCATTCAGAACAACGGCGAGACGCTTCTCAAACAGATCACTAATTTGATGAAACCTGTTTATTTCATCTAGAAGCTCCTCATGCTCTATCAATTCAAATCTAACTCGATGGCGATCAATGTTCTCACTAATCACATTCGTTGCTCGGTTAAGCAGCTGGACAAGTTCCGCTCGGCGATCAGAGAATTGTGCTTTGGGGTCAAGAGAATGCTGGTCAAATCCTCCTAAACGACGAAACTGTTCCATAAAGACATGTTGCTTAAGCTGTAACATTTCAGCCTGCTCCATTACCTCATTAAGAGGAATATCGACTTCCGCCACCTCTTTCATTTCGTAGTCGATCAAGCGAAGTTTGTATATCGAAAAAATAATAACAATAAAAAGAAAAGATAGGAGAACAACAAATAAACTGCCGATTTTTCGGTTTAGCGACGCATTTAGCCAATGAAGCATAGAACTCTTCTGCCAATAAGGTTAACAACAGGAATTATAGGATGGAAACACCACTTTTACGACGAGTTTAGTATTGGTTCAAACACAGAAAACGTTACGTTTTGAAAAGAAGCGATTATACCTTTCCAACTTTTTCCGTATTGTTGGAGTACGCTCTCGCTAAAGCGCACGTTGCCTTGGCGTTTTTTATCTTAGGCAACAATAATTCCGGTTTTACGCTCGCAGCCTGTTGCGCGGCGTACAATGCAGCGGACTCCGCCACACCATACACTCCAACCGTTTTATAGACATATTCTGAATGAGTGCTTAACAAGGGTGTCATTGTCGTTAGCTCATCCACAGAATAAGTGGTAAAGGTCCAGCCATATTTATGAGCCAGCGCGATAAGGTTAGTCTCATCTGACTTGATGTCGATACTACACAAAGATTGAATATCTGTTGGTTTCAATCCCTTAGCAGCCAATGCCTCAAGCATCAAGTCTTCTAAAAACGTTAACGGACAATTGCGTTCACATCCCATTCCAAGTGTATAAATGGGGTCAAGATAAGCATTCGCGGTTGTCATCACCAATTGAGTATTTAAATCTGCTAGCAAGCTTGCAACGTTATTAGCCAGTTGATTTGCACCACCTTCATGGCCTGACAGCAGAGGAATAACAAAGTGCCCTAACTCATCCATCACGAGCACAGCAGGGTCGGCAAGCTTACTTTCTAACACAGGTGCTAAGGTTCGAATAACGATGCCCGTCGCGCACACAAAAATAAGATCATCATTCTGCTTAAAGTAGCTTTGAACCGTTTCACCAAATGGCTTTGGGCAATGGTGGGTCTCGCAGTCTTTGAGGCGGTTCGCCAGCACATCTGCCAGAGAGCGTCCTCTATCAGTTAAAGAAATAATACGAATCATCGACTGTCTCGATCATGCCGAGTAACAACAAATAGAGAAAAATAAGGTCCCGCCGATGGAATTAACTCCCTAACATCCGTCACAATATGCTCGTTTTCCCTACCAATGTACTCCAAATACTTTGCATCAAGCAGTCGGTCGGTTCTTCGCAACGCTTCAAGAATTCTCGGACGAGCAGAACCCGCTTTCATAATTACAACCGAGTCATGCTGCTCAAGTGCACTTTGAATATCACTGTCGCTGTGTCGTCCACTTACAACCGCGAATGACTCTTTTAAGACAGTTAAAGGGTGCTTCAACGCCGATGCAGCGGCATTAACGCTCGAAATACCAGGGACAACTTGACAGTTAAAACTGTCTTCGAGACGCTCCATTAGATAGGTAAAAGAACCGAAGAACAAAGGGTCACCTTCACACAGAAAAGCAACATTTCGGCCTTGCTTTAAATGCAAAGCAATTTCTTTTGCACCTTGATCATAAGCGACATTTGCCTTGGTTCTGTCCATCGACATTGGCATTGGAATAACAACATCAGAATACGATGAATAGCGTCTTTCCATTGCAATACACGCAATTTTTTTAGCTTGGGAAACGCCTTGTTCGTTTGCCAAATACGCAACAACTGGCGCATGTTCAATCAGGCTTGCCGCTTTCAAGGTCAGTAATTCAGGATCACCGGGGCCAACGCCAATACCAACAAAGGACCCTAAGGTACTCATTTATTTTTCCTTTTATATCATCTGATGATCTTTGCACGACTTCATGCAAAGGTCTTAATCTATCTTGCTTATTTTTGAGCACTCACTCGCTTTTGGTATCGCCACAATGTCACTGGTAAAGCAGGTTTCCGCATTTTACTCCCCGCCAGTGTTTCACTGCGAGCTACTTGAATGGTGACACTTTCTAATTCAGCATCGTCTGCTACTTCTCGAATATTAGTGAAGTTCATCGCTTCCAATTGAGTTGTATCGGTTACGGAACTGAGCAACAACACACCGTGTTCGGGAAGAGAGTCCCAGTTAACTCGCAGCAACTCACCCAGCTCACCATCACTGCCACCGATAAAAATTCGATCCGGTACAGGTAATAATTCTAATGATGCCGGTGCGCGTCCTTGAATCAATGTTAGGTTTTGAGCGACTCCGAACTTTTCCTGATTTCGTTTTAGGCAGTTAAAACGCTCTGGATGATGCTCTATGGCATAGATCTGCGCTCTTGCATTCCAATAGGCAAGTTCGATACTAACGCCTCCACACCCAGCACCAACATCCCAGATAACGTCACCTTCTTCTGCCCCTAAATACGATAGAATCGCCAAACGCACTTCTCGCTTGGTGATCATTCCCTTGCCTTGACCCTTATCGGTGACATATAAGTCATCAGGAAAACCCGGCGTCGAAGGAAGCAATGCTTGCTGACCACTTACCTCAACAAGGACAACATTAAGAGAATCGAAAGCACGTTCACTGTCTTGAAGTTGATGAGCAAAGAAAGTCTCGACGTTCTGATCGGAATAACCAAGCTTTTCGCACACAGTAATTCGACTCTCACCGACATTTGCTCGAACACACTCTTGCGCAATCGCTGCTGGGTGACTGTGGCTGTCCGTCAGTAAAACTAATGTTTTATTTTTATGGAGATGCTTTCGAAGCGACGCCAGTGGTCGGCCATGGACACTGACGACATGTGCGTCTTGCAGCGATACGCCTGACTGGTGACATGCTGACTGAATGCTCGACACATTTGGATAATAGGTCACATCAAGGTGTGAGAAATGACATTTCACCCACGAGCCAATACCGTAAAAAAGCGGATCACCAGATGCCAGAACAACAACCCGCTTAACGCGACTTTCCTTCCAGCTCGTTAGCACCTCTTTCAGTTCAGATAACTTAGGCAGTATAAACGGCGTTGCAGAATGGCAGCCAAATACGGTTTTTAACTGGCGTTCGCTGCCAACTAATCGATCGTCCTTTGTTAGGCTTCGAATTAAAGTAAGAGCTTCTAGCGAGAGCGCTGCATTTTGTGCGACTCCCAAGCCGATGACGTGAATTTGCATCAGTAGTACTCGCCCCGATTACAGCGAAGTAACGCATTACAACTCGCGGAGGTGACAGCACTGCCACCCATTTTCCCCACCAGCGTAATACATTCAATTCCGAGTGCTTCATGAACCTGCCATAAGGCTTCTTTCGACTCTGCCGCACCGACAAAGCCAACAGGCATACCGATCACCAAAGCCGGCTTAGGAGCACCTAACTCGATCATTTCCAAAAGTCGAAAGAGCGCCGTTGGCGCATTGCCAATCAAAACAATACTGCCCTCTAACTCATCACCCCATAATTTTAACGCCGCCATTGAGCGAGTTTCACCGCTAGCTTTTGCCAATTCAACCGTCTTAGGGTCGTTCAAATAACAAAGAGGTGGCGTGTCGATCATCCTTTTTGTCACACCTTGCTTCACCATTTCTACGTCACACAATATGGGCTTACCATTCGCTAACGCTTTTCGGCCAGCATCACACGCACGTTGGCTAAATCTGACATTCTGAGCAACATCTGGGAAACCTAAGCTGTGAACGATCCGCATCACCACCTGCAGTTCATCGGTAGAGAATGCACTTAAATCAGTGCACTTACGGATCTGTCTAAAACTTTCTTGCTCAATCGCCTGAGGATTCGCTTCATATTGAAACTGTGTATAGAGGCTATTTTCTAGCGGGTGTTTCACTGCTGGGCGCTACCTTGTTGTGTCTCATCATACCGATGAAACTGGTGTCTAAAATCAATAATGGAGGCGATTATCTCATCCTGAGAAACGTATGTCGCCGATGCCGTTTCCGTTATTGGCCTTTTACGCATAAGGACCGGCAAAAACAGCTCTCGTGCAGCTTCAAGTTTAGCGTATGTTGAAACGCCACCACTGTTTTTACTGACAATTACATCCACGTTATTGTCGCTTATAAACGTGCGTTCGCTCTCTAAATCGAACGGGCCAATGGCCTTTCTCCAAGAGATTCGAGCGGGTATATTAAACTTAGGGGGAACAGCCGTTCGCCAGTGAACGACCTCAACGCCACAAAGCGCCGCAATAGATTGTATAAAAGGCTCTGAATGCTGGCCTGCACTCAGTAAAGGCCTTTTAAAGTTCGATAACGCTGCTTGTAACTCATCGTCGTTTTGATAGTACGTCCAATTATCGCCTTTCATTCGCTGCCACTCTGGGCGTAAAAAACGCCAACACGTAATACCAGCTTGACGAGAAGCGCTAACAGCCGTATTCGCCATTTTTTGAGCGTATGGATGCGTTGCATTAATGACTAGGCTAATTTTGTGTTCGACAAGATAACGCTCAAGACCACCGAATTGAGTAAAGCCACCAACGAGCACCTCACATCCTAGCTTGGGGATGCGAACCAAACCAGCAATAGAATAAACCACCTGCAAGCCTTTTAAGTGAAGCTGATCAGCTAATTGGCGAGCATCCGCTGTGCCACCTAGTAATAGAATTTTCAACGCTTTTGTTTACTCCTAGAGACCTTCGCTCGAAGGTTGCTCCTAAATACAAGCCCTAAATTAAAACCCTAAATTTAAATCTTAGCTTTAAAAAAATGACCGAACTTGCAGCTATCCTTTCGCATACCCAACAAATTCGCCTTTTCGGTCGATTGCGTACACCTCCAATTCCATAGAAGCGGGGATATATGTTCGACAGAAAAGGGCTGCTTGGTGACAAACCGCATCCGCTAACGAAAGCCCTTCGCTGCTCGAAAAAGCCAATGCTTCAATACTGGTATTCGCCAAGCGCATCTTTTCTTGAAGAGCGTCAGACGCACCTAACGACATCGCCGTGTCAGCCAGTGCATTGAGGTTAATCGACGAGACACGGCTATTTAGATCCATGTGATGTTGTGCCAGTTTGCTGATTTTACCAAAACCGCCGCAAATAGAGAGTTTTCGAAGTTGTGAATTTTTCTCTACTTTACGAATATGTTTCAAGACAGCACCAACAAAATCCCCCATTTCAATCAACGCCATGTCGGTTAGCTCATGGCGCGCCTTGATCGCGTTTTCGCTGGCATTTCCTGTTGTTGCGGCAATGTGCGCTAAGTGATTCGCTCTAGCAACATCAATGCCCTGATGTATCGAAGCAATGTAGGCAGCACACGAAAAAGGTCGAACAATGCCGGTCGTCCCTAAAATAGACAAACCGCCAATAATACCCAATCTAGGGTTCATGGTTTTTTGAGCAATTTGCTCGCCATTCTCTACGCCGATCGTCAGTTCAAAACCGCCATCATAGCCATAGTTCTCAGCAAACAAACTCAAGTTCTCAGACATCATTTTTCGAGGAACTGGGTTGACCGCAGGTTCCCCGACGGCAAGTACCAGCCCAGTTCGGGTGACGGTCCCAACCCCTTCTCCCGCAATGAAGGATACGCCTTTTTCAGAAGTGAGACGCACTTGCGCCCAAACGGTTGCGCCATGCGTTGCATCGGGGTCATCCCCAGCGTCTTTTATCGTCGCCGTTTTTACCGAATCTGCATTATATTGATAATACAAAATAGGTTGTGACACCTTTTGCCCTTTAGGAAGCAGTACAAACGCTTCGGGATCTTCACGCTTTGCAATCAAAGCTTGCGCCCCCGCCAAAACGCAGGCTGTCGCGCAGGTACCCGTCGTCAATCCAGTTCTAAGAGGTTTGCTGCTTTCCTCACTTTCGGGCCACATAAGTCGCTATCTTTCGCTGAAAATAGCCGCAATTGCGGTTAAGTTAGATGGGAAAAAGAAATGCAGGTAACTTGCCGTTAGCCCCTTTACTTGATAAATCGGTTCACCCGGTGCGGGATGTCGTTGACGTCGTCCGTACCCAACAGGCTCCGGCGTATTCGCACTTCTTGAGCGATGATGGGCATGCGCTCTAATTGCACCTTGTGGACAGTCAGCCGTTTGCATTCCCTGACAGCCGCGTTTGCCTCGCATGGCCCCCTGACCTTGCAATATACCAAGCATGGGCAACGTATTTTGTTCTAAGTCAGTCAAGCTTTCAAAGCAGTAAAGCATGCCGCCACATTCTGCAAGTATGGGTTTACCCGTTTCAAAGAAGGCACTCAATTCTGTTTGAATGGATGTGTTTTCAGCCAGTTTATGAGCATGCAACTCTGGGTAACCGCCCGGTAACCACACAGCATCGCATTGTGGTAAACGTGAATCATGCAACGGCGAAAAGAAACAAACCTTAGCTCCTAGACGCTCTAATGCATCAAGATTCGCCTGATAGATAAAACTAAATGCAATGTCTTTCGCCACCGCGATCGTTTTCCCGCTCAAGATAGGCTCGACGACACTCGCTTCATAAGAGTGATCTGGCGCGGAAAACACAACTGGTTCGGGCAAAGACAATAAACCTTTATCGTCCGATTGACACAGCCAGTCAACGGCCGCATCAAACCTCTGCTCAAGTTCCTGCGTCACTTCTTCCGCTTGAACCAGTCCTAAATGTCGTTCCGGTAACGTAACCTCCTCGTCGCGTTTTAATGCCGCGAGCAATGGGACCGTTTCGGGCAGTGCATCTCGTATAAGCTGCGCATGACGCTCACTGCCACAACGATTCGCAATAAGACCCGCGATTGTAATATCTTCTCTAAACGTCGCTAAGCCATTCGCAATCGCAGCAGCCGTTTGTGCCATGCCTTTTACATCCATCACAATGGCCATCGGAATACCAAAACAAGCCGCTAGATCGGCAGACGACGGTTCGCCATCGAACATCCCCATTGCACCTTCAACCAGTATCAGGTCGGCTTCTTTGGCCGCTAAAAACAATCGTTCCTGACAATAAGCTTCGCCTGCCATCCAGATATCAAGTTGCTCAACAGGGTTCCCCGACGCTTGTGCAAGTATGAGAGGGTCCAAATAGTCTGGTCCTGTTTTGAACACTCGAACCGTTTTCCCCAACTTCGAATAATGGCGAGCAAGCGCGGCAGTAATTGTCGTCTTACCTTGATTAGACGCTGGCGCAGTTAAAAACAAGGCTGGACAGGTTACTTGATCTCTTTGGTGTAAAGATGTTTCTATATTCTCTGAAGGCATAACGCTACTTAGTATTCGTCTCTTGAGGTTATTGGTGTTTTTACATTCGAATGCGACTAGAACTCAATACAACCAAATTTAATTAACATTGGATATCAACACGCCAGTAGTTGTTCAAGCGTATAATATTCGGCCCCCAGCGCATGGGCAAATTGAGCCCCTTTTCCTCTTTTTATTGAGGCAAGCTCCGTGTCCAGCCAAATGATTTTGCTGTCGATATTAGGGACTTCTGAAATCGACATCTGACTACGCCCATCCGTCATTATATACGCATTTATCTCTAATCTGGGTGACTGTTTACGAAGACTGCGTATCTCGTTTTCAAGTTTTTCTAGCGCAGCCAGTAAAGGCGTTCCGCCACCCGCGGTTATTTCGTCTAGCAATATATCAATGTCTTTGGGTGAACGAACTTTAGGTAAAATAGTCTCCACTTGCCCTTCTCCAAATCCAAAGATAGCAAGTTGCTCTCGCGCTAAATACGTTTGGCGAGCAAGCGCCAAAATAACGCCCTTCGTCTTCGAAAAGACCGCCTCTCCTAAGACAGAAGCCGAGGTGTCGAGCATAATAATATTTAAAACGGTACGTCCGGTTTTGTCTTTCGCTCTAATTAGTTTAGGAGGCCACTGATGCGGTGAAAGTGTGAGCGTTCTTGTCCAATCAATTGAGCTTGAAAATGACGCTTGATTCGGTCTGTACCCACCAGACTCAAGACCAGACTTTCGGCTGGTTTTATTCGACATTATTCCACTGTTCGAAAATCGCTGCGTTAACAAAGAGCGATCGTGTCCAGTGCGTTTAAGCATTGGATCTAAGGCAATTGCAGCACTTGCCTTTTGTAATTCCGGAGGAAGGCCACCCCAATCTTGGTCAGAGGCGGCTTGCGGCTTTCCCGAGGCATTATCACCTTTTTCCACAGAAGGCGGTGCTCTATGAGAATCGGGCGGGCGTCGACTACTCGGTGGCCTTGAGGAAGAAGGCAGAGCAGACTCGCTAGACCCACTTTGAGAAGGTTTGTTATTAGAATGGGCATGACGACGGTGCGCTAAAACTAACTCAGCGACAGCATGAATGTCCTCAACGGTCACAGAACTTACACTGCGCCACGCCGCATGCGCTTGCGCTGCGCGCACCCAAACAATATCTGCGCGCACACCATCAACATTAGCATCATGACATCGCGATGCTATGTCCATTCTTAACGCGTCAGAACATTTAACTTGATTCAACCGCTGACGTGCCGATTTTATATTTTGTCTCAGCGTCTTTTGTTTAAATTTAAACGCATCACGAAACGCCCTTGGGTTATGATCAAACTCCTCGCGCAATCGAACAATCTGCACACGTTCTTCCAAGCTATACTGGTTCGACAACTCCGCCATTAGTCCAAAACGATCTTTGAGTTGCGGTCTTAACTCCCCTTCTTCAGGGTTCATGGTTCCGACCAGTAGAAATTTTGCTTCATGCTCGTGACTGATGCCGTCTCGCTCTACTCGGTTTACGCCACTTGCCGCTACATCGAGTAACTGATCAACAAGGTTATCAGCCAACAAGTTCACTTCGTCGACATACAACACGCCGCCATGCGCTTTAGCCAATATGCCCGGATGGAAATCTACTTTTTTTTCATTCAGAACTCGCTCTAAATCAATGGCGCCCAATAGGCGGTCTTCACTAGTTCCGAGCGGCAAGGTAGCAAACGCGATAGGGCTCTCATCATCGATCGTAGGCAATACATC
Organism: Marinomonas mediterranea MMB-1; assembly: GCF_000192865.1. Taxonomy (NCBI): domain Bacteria; kingdom Pseudomonadati; phylum Pseudomonadota; class Gammaproteobacteria; order Oceanospirillales; family Oceanospirillaceae; genus Marinomonas; species Marinomonas mediterranea. The sequence continues at coordinate 1,379,243 of NC_015276.1, read as the reverse complement.
AGATAGCCCTCGTGCAAGTGTTGACTTAGCTGAACCTCTCGGCCCGCTAATCAAGACCCCGCCAATTTTTGGGTTAATCGCACATAAAATTAATGCAAGTTTCAGAGGTTCTTGTCCCGCTACCGCTGCAAAAGGGAAAGTTAGGTGCTTAAAATCTGTCATGTATCGCCATAGAAACGTTTAATTAATTTTGAATGGTCTAATTTGGCTAAAAAATAGTGTTATATAAAGCAGCACTATAATAAACAAAGCTGCCACCTAGTTCCGAAGCCTTCCTAAGAATACCGCGTTTTCACAAATATTGAATTGCTAATTTTTCATCGAAAAGCGCAGAGAGTTCAGGACAAAGCCTTTCTCATCGTTGTGTTCTCAAGCAAAATCCCGCCACGATCAACCTGATTACGTTTATGCGGGATAAAACCACGGCGGAGAAAGAACTCATAGGCAATATCAGAAGACTGCACGTACCAGTGCGATTTGGTTGAATACTGGTTTTTCACCCAGTATTGCGCTTGATCAAATAACTCATTGGCGATGCCTAACTTTTGATTCAAAGGACAAACATAAAGCAAATCGATATCTGAACTTTCATCTAGTTCAATAAAGCCAAGACAGCTCCCTGTCAGCTCACTGCGCGCTAGCCATATTGTGTGATTCTGCAACCGATTACGCCACTCTAGCACGGAAAGTCCCGCTGGCGCCCACGCGGCTTTTTGCTCTGGTGTATAAATCAAATCCGGAATGCCGTGCACACTTCTAAAAAATATGTCCTGTAGCTCTTTAATGACACCTTGATCCGCTTTGAGTCTACTTGTGGTCAGTTTTTCTACGTAATACGTCTGCATATTTTTTTATAGATGACTTACGGCACCCTGTGGCCTTAAATTCATATTTAACTCGGTTGATTTCGCCCTTGTCGCTCCGAAGCTTTTGCCCACGCTGGCGGTCGATGATATCGACCAACAACCGAACTTAACAAAATAAACGCAACGAGAGAATAGGCTAAGCTTTGAATGCTAAACACCATCGCTGCCGCCATTAAAATACAAACATCGGCGGTCAGTGTGGTACGACTAGCATGAATATCAAATCGACGCTCTAAATACACAGAAAGAATGTTTAAACCGCCTAATGACGCATTATGGCGAAACAATATGATGAGACCAAAACCGACCAACAGTCCACCCACAACCGCAGCGAGAATAGGTATCATATCAATGCTGACATAAAGCCGCATCAACTCAGAAAGCAAAGACAATAAACTCACTGAGATAAAGGTTCTAATGGTAAACGCCAGCCCTAATGCTCGCCAAGCAAGAACATAAAACGGAAGGTTCAATATAAAGAACAGCTGACCAAAAGTCAGATCACTCAGCTTGTGCAGAATCATTCCCGCGCCTGCTGTGCCACTGATAAGAAAACCGGCTGAATTCAAGATATGGAGACCGAGTGCAACCAGCACACAGCCTTCTACGATGGATAACCAACGGTGAGTGGTACTCATACTATTTCCTCAAATAAACAAACTTTTGATTTGTGTAAGAATGGCAACACACCTCTTTTGAAGGTTGTTTACAGTCACTTGGAAGTCAAAGATCTGGTGAGATCTTCATCTGCGGATATGCAGAAAGTATTCCAATATTCTCAGCCTATTTTTATCACTAAAAATAGGTGTTTGCACGAGTCTTTATAAAATAAAATATAAAATGAGACCTTTGCAAGACATCTCGAGCGAAGCCAATACGACGCGAAAGTAGACAAAAAAGCAGAGTTTACGGGCTATAAATGAATATTTTGAGTCTATTTAAAGCCCTGTATTGTAGAGCGCTGTTGAAGAGCACAGTCATCGTGCAAAGGTCTTAACGTCTACGCTTCGCGGGTTTCGTTTTATTAGCCTGTGTGCTCGGCCCTTTCTTCGGCCGCGTAGGAGTAGCACTGCCAGTCACTGGACGCCCAGCCGATGATGCATCGTTTGCTGATTTGCGTCTATTACGCTCGGCCTCTTTAATATTTTTGTCTGTCGGGCGATTACTGGTGTGTGAAGCACCCGTACGTTGCCCAGGTTTTGCTTTCTTTGGTCGACGAGGCATCTGCTTATCTTTATCCTCAGCTGGAACAAGTTTATTCGGTCCATTACCAATTAAATCCGCTCGCCCCATACTTTTTAGGGTATCCCTCAAGTCAGCCCAGTTACTCGTGTCGTGATAACGCAAGAACCCTTTTTGAACCGTTCTCTGCTTATAATCTTTCGGCGTATAGACATCTTCACTCTTATAAGTAACACGTTTAAGAGGGTTCTTACCTGAGTGATACATCGCTGTCGCAAGTGACATTGGCGAAGGGTAAAATGTCTGCACTTGATCCGGTTTAAAGTCATTTTTCTTCAACCAAACCGCTAAGTTCATCATATCTTCATCTTCGCAGCCCGGATGTGCCGCGATAAAATACGGTATCAGATGCTGCTTTTTACCCGCTTCTTTCGAGTACTTATCAAACATTCGTTTAAAGTTGTCGTAGGTTCCCATGCCAGGCTTCATCATTTTCGACAACGTGCCCTTTTCTGAATGCTCAGGCGCTATCTTTAACAGCCCACCTACATGATAGGTCACCAGCTCTTTGACGTACTCAGGGTCTTCTACTGCAAGGTCGTAACGAAGGCCGGAGGCAATAGAAACCGTATGAATACCCTCTACTTTTCGAGCTTTACGATACAGCTGAGTCGTTGGGCTGTGGTCAGTATTCAAGTTTGGACAAATTTCAGGATACACACATGAAAGCTTACGACACGACGCCTGTATCTCATCGTCCTTACAATTTAAGGTGTACATGTTAGACGTTGGACCGCCTAGATCTGAAATGTGACCGGTAAATCCTGGGACTTTTTCTTTGATTTGCTCAATTTCATTGAGAATAGATTCATGTGAACGGGATTGAATGACACGCCCTTCATGTTCCGTGATGGAACAGAACGTACAGCCCCCGAAACAACCTCGCATAATATTGATCGATGTTTTGATCATATCGTAAGCAGGGATACGGGCTTTTTTGTATTTAGGGTGTGGAACACGAGCATATGGAAAATCAAACACCCCATCCATCTCATCCGTTTCCAATGGAATTGGCGGCGGGTTAACCCAGATTTCTTTCTTACCATGCTTTTGAATCAAAGCACGTGCATTATGCGGATTAGACTCTAAATGTAGAATTCGAGAAGTGTGCGCATAGAGCACCGGATCTTTTGACACTTTCTCAAAAGACGGTAAACGGATGTATGTTTTATCAGCCTCAAGCTTTTCACCTCGCCTTAGTGGCGCAGGAATAACTCGAATGGGCATGACATCGTCGTCTTCGTTCGCGTCTTTTGTCTGACACTTACCTTCTGGGATATATTCATAAGGGCTGTAAATCTTATCAACCTTCCCAGGCCAATCCACTCGACTTGAATCAATCTCAGAAAAGCCGCCCGGAGGTACATCACGGACAAGAGTTGTGCCTCGAACATCGGTGACCTGATTCATTTTTTTGCCAGCAGCAACTTGTTTCGTAACCTCAACGATTGCACGTTCTGCGTTACCGTATAACAAGATGTCTGCAGTTGAATCAATCAATACGGATCGTCTAACTTCGTCACTCCAATAATCATATTGAGCGATTCTTCGAAGGCTTGCCTCTATACCACCAATCATCACAGGGACGTCATTAAACGCTTCTTTACAGCGTTGAGAGTAGACAATAACCGCTCTATCTGGTCGTTTTCCACCGATTCCATAAGGCGTGTAGGCGTCATCGTTTCTTACTTTTAGATCAGCAGTATAGCGGTTGATCATCGAATCCATGTTTCCAGCCGTTACACCAAAATACAGATTGGGGCGACCTAGACGCATAAAGTCTTCTTTATTTCTCCAATCTGGCTGATCAATAATGCCGACTCGATAGCCTTGAGCCTCCAACAAACGACCCATTACCGCCATCCCAAAACTCGGATGGTCTACATACGCGTCTCCAGTGACAATAATGACGTCACAGCTATCCCAACCGAGAAGGTCCATTTCTTCTCGTGTGGTCGGCAAAAATGGAGAAACGCCGTAGCACTCAGCCCAATATTGAGGGTAAGAAAAAAGATTCGGTGCGGTTTTATGTCGTTTTATCATGAGGTACTCAGTTGCAAATCTAGCGGCCATCTTGCGCGTAAAACGCACAACAATTATCGGCTCATCTGATCCGCTATTTTAGTCGTAAACTTAGAAAACGCGATTATCCCAGAAAAACGGTCAGGTATACAGCACCACGTCCGATAAGACTAAAATAGATAACAGTACCGAGGATTAAAACATAGCCTCACTACAACTCGTCTGGCAATACTCGCCAAACGCTTTCCTCAAAGTACGCATACTCACTTTCTTTATATCGGCTGTTTGTTTGAACAAGGTCCTCACTGGCGATCTTATGAATATTACGTTGCCAAAGGGATGCTACGTCGTCATCCGAAACTGAGAACGGAGGCGTGTCAATATTGCCGTCATGATGCAGACTGATCATCAAAATGTGGGCGTCTTCGCGAAGACAAGCGCTTACCTTTTCAACATAGCTCTGCCGAAGCGTACTGGGCATAGCTACCATTGCAGCTCGATCATAACAAGCATCGAACACCTTACCATCGAAATCGAAAATGTCTCCTTCGAATACTCTCAGCGTCATTTCGTTCGCACTGTGAAGTTTTCCATAAGCCGTCTGTTCTGTCGTGTACGCTAAGTCATTGTCACCAAAAAACTCGACAACCGCGAGCGAAGAAAGCTCAACGCCTGTGACATCATACCCTTGCTCGACCAACCAGATCAGATCATTTGATTTACCACATAGCGGTACCAAGACTCGACTTCCAAGAGGCAGATTAGGCCAATATTGAATCAGCGACTGATTAACCTCATTTTCATGGAAACCGATACGTCCAGTATTCCATCGATCCAACCAAAACTCGTTTGTAATCACAATCTTCTCACCTTTTTATTCACCCTGTTATCTTCGCAAAGCAAGTATGATAAAAGTATGTCTAAAAACACAGTTTGGATCAATTTGCGCATTTTTTCTCAAAATTTTTCCTTATGACAAACAAAATCCAAATTTCAAACACAATACGTTAGGAGAAAGCCGTGGCGTTGGAAAATGCTCCAGATCATATTAAATTGGCAGTCGATTTGATCGATCTATTAGAAGAGAACCAAGTTTCGACAAAGACAGCGATCGAAGCGCTAAAGATCGTGTTACGTGATTTCGAAAAAAAGCAGGCGAATAAAGTGACTAGTGAAAGTTAACCTTTACGACGTCTATTCCCATTGATACAAGCAAAGAAATACAGTCTAAAAAAAAGAAAAAGCCATAGTAGATTGAGTACTATGGCTTCTGTTTTCATAACAGCGACTTACGTCCGCTGAGGTCCACTCTACTTTTTCGGAGCGTAAGGGTTCTCAGACGAACGGAATTCAAAGCTGATTGGCGTACCAGTAATATTCAATACCGTACGAAACTTATTCTCTAAATAACGTTTGTAGCTGCCAGGCAAGGCATCTGTCTGATTGCCATGCACAACTATTCTTGGAGGATTTGATCCACCTTGGTGAGCATAACGCAGCTTAATTCTTCGTCCCTTAACCATAGGTGGCTGGTGCTCTGATACCGCATCTTCCAAGATTTTGGTTAGCCTATTCGTAGACCACTTCGAGTAACAAGAATCGTATGTTTCTTCAATCGTATCGTAAAGATCACCAACCGCAGTACCGTGCAATGCCGAGATATAATGAACTTTAGCGTAGGGAACAAAACCTAAACGACGCTCCACTTCTTTCTTAATGTGTTCGCGCTCATCTTTTTGCATTCCATCCCATTTGTTAATCGCGATAACTAAGCCTCGGCCTGCATCAAGCACATAGCCAATCATATGAAGATCTTGTTCTACTAGATCCTCATGGGCATCGATTACGCAGATCACAACGTTCGCATCTTGAATAGCTTGCAACGTCTTAACGATGGAGAATTTTTCAACAGCCTCTTTTACATGTTTACGACGCCTAACCCCTGCAGTATCGATCAAAGTGTATTCTTTATCGTGGCGCTGATAAGGTATATACACACTATCACGGGTTGTCCCTGGCATGTCGTATACAACAACCCGGTCCTCACCCAACATACGATTGACTAGCGTTGACTTACCTACATTGGGGCGACCTACAACGCCAATACGAATACCTTTTGACTCAAGCTGAATTTGGTCTCGCGCTTCCGCTACCTGTTCAGCAAACGGTGCCAATGCGGTATCAATTAAGCTACGAACACCTTTACCATGCGCGGCAGCGATTGGATATAAACTCCCTAAGCCAACTGAGTAGAAGTCCGCCAAAGCGATATCTTCGTTGATGCCATCCGTCTTGTTTACAACTAAGTAAGTAGGCTTGCTAGATCGACGTAAGTGGTTCGCGATCATTTCATCGGCAGGGTTCAAGCCATGACGACCATCAACTAAAAATAAGACTGCATCGGCCTCTTCAATTGCTTGAAGCGATTGCGAAGCCATTTTTTCATCGATTCCTTGTTCGTCTCCCGTTATACCACCGGTATCTATAACGATGAAATCATGCTCACCTAATTTACCATCTCCGTACTTTCGATCTCGGGTTAGCCCTGGATAATCTGCAACAAGCGCATCACGAGATTTAGTCAGACGATTGAAAAGGGTGGACTTACCTACATTGGGGCGACCAACCAATGCAATAACTGGAATCATTTTTTTACCTATTTAAGTATAAAGCGGCTGTCTGGAAACGGTGTGCTTCAGTCTTATCTACGCTCTGAAGTAGTTGAGGCTCAATCACACCTTTCCTGACCATATTTCAGGAAAGGCAGCCTTGAAAAAGTACACTTAGTAGCAGTTGAGTAGGCCTATATATCGCCTACATAATTAGTAACTAAGTGCTGTAACTTTTGAATCTGGCGTAAGTATAAACAATTGCTTGCCATTAGACACCATACGACTTCCCGGTTTTTGGTTTGTATCGGCAAGTTTAAACGCTTTTATGTCGCCAGATTTAGGGTCGAGAAGAAAAACAAAACCTCCTCTGTCGATAACCGCGATATAATCTCGAAAGAAAGTCGGCTCAGAAAGCTCTCGCTCTTCCATCTCACGGTTTTCCCACATCTGCGTACCATTTAATGCATTTAGAGCAATGACACTGCTATCTTGACTTACAATAACCAATTGATCATTTTTGACAGCCACACCAACCGCACTTGGAATGCTACGCTGCCATTTCAATTTTCCGGTTTCGATCGATAGCGCACTGAGCGTTCCATTGTAGGCAACCGAATATACGGTATCCCCTTTTACAACTAAACGGCCATTAACGTCCGTAAGTCGCTCAATCTCATAACGGCCTTTTGGCTTGCCCACTTCATAGGACCATAACGCCTTACCATCAACCAACGAAAAAGCTTTAAGCTTCCCATCAGCAAACCCTGCTAATACTTTATTACCGACGATGACAGGAACACTCGTGCCTCGAACCGTCAACGCAGGAATATCTTCTTTAGTACGCCAAATCGTATCACCCGTTTTCGCGTCTAATACGCTTAACCAGCCATCGCCAGTTTGCACCGCAAGAAAACCATTATTATACGTCGGCTCAGAAAGTATCTCAGACGTTAACGAGCGCTCCCAAACCACCTCTTTAGTACTCAAAGAGACTGCAACTAACTTTGCATCGTATGTACCAAAATAAAGAAGGTCATCATTTAACGCAACGCCAGCACTTGGCTCGTAGTCCGTCACGAAATAATTTAGGCGACGCCCATCTGTTTGACGTAACTTATAAACGGCACCACGGCGTGTGACAAAAAAGATCCCATCGCCCTTTAATACTGGGTTAAAACGCTCAGTATATTCTCCGTACGATCCATCAACACCTCGACGCCATGATGTATCAAAAAATACTTCCTGATCCATTTGGTCTGGCTCTGGTAACGGAAGTTGTGTAGCACAGCCTTGCAAAAATAACGCGATTAACAAGGAAGACAGCAGCAGTATCTTAGACATAATTAGCTCTTAGCAAGGTCACCCAGTTTAATATCAAGCAAAGGGTGATTTTGCCCCGCTTTTAGATCTTGCTTAGCTTGTTCGTAGGCCGTTCTCGCGTCATCACGCTTGCCTTGACGTACGTAGATATCGCCTTTCAACTCATTCTTTTGAACAGAGAACTCGCTTTGGGTAACCGACTCCAACTTGCTCAACGCAGCGTCAAAATCTTCTTTTTCCGCTAGCAATCGAGCGATACGAATCGTCGCAATTGTTTGAAAGGATTGATCTTCTGTTCCGCTTACCGCCGCTTCCAACGCGGTAATGGCTTTATCGTAGTTTCCTTTACTAACTTCTAGCTCAGCAACAAAGAGTTCAGCGAACATGGCATATCCAGTATCGCTATATTCTTCATTTAGTTGAGCAGCTAACGCCGCTACGTCTTTTTGATTCTTCTCAGTATCTAAGTCAGATGCAGCTTCAATCAAAGTTTGATACAACGAAGAGGCTTCGCTAATGTGCGTGGCTTCATTTGTTTTCCATGCTTGAAATCCGAAGTAACCACCGACACCGACAGCAACAGCAAGAATTAGAGCTGTGCCATTTTTCTTCCACCACGTTTTAAACGCTTCAATTTGTTCTTCTTCAGTTTTTAACTCTGACACCGAATCATCCTCAGGTTACATCTTTGTCTAATTTATCAAAAAAGTGGTTACTGACGATGACTTCGTTTGCACCACTGATTTACATTTTCAAATTATTAGCCCGGCGACCAGGCTAAAAAGAACTCAAGTATTCGCTTACTTTATCTAAAGCACAGGACTCTTGCTGCCCTGTTGTCATATCTTTTATCTGACACTCATTATTTGCGACTTCATTATCCCCAAGGATTAACGTAAATCGAGCACCTGACTTGTCAGCCTTTTTCATCTGGTTTTTAAAGTTACCGCCACCACAATGACGTAAAACCGTTAAATTAGGCAATGCTTCGCGAATAGACTCAGCCAACGAAAACGATGTTAATTCTGCATCCGCGCCCATACTGACAACAAATACATCCGTAGACGCTTTTGCCGCATCAGGAATTAGCTCTAACGTCTCTAACAGTAAAACGAGTCTTTCTATTCCCATCGCAAACCCAACGGCAGGTGTCGCTTTGCCGCCTAGTTGCTCAACTAAACCATCGTAACGTCCGCCAGCACAGACCGTTGCTTGAGCGCCTAAGTGCGTGGTAACCCACTCAAATACTGTTTTCCCGTAGTAATCTAACCCGCGAACAAGCTTACGGTTAATCACATAAGATACATCGTTTGCTTTCAAAATAGCTTGAAGACGTTCGAATTGCTCTTGGGATTCTTGATCAATATACTGATCAAGGCTAGGAGCGCCTTCTAGTATCTTCTGAGTTTTCTGATCTTTCGAGTCAAGAATACGCAATGGGTTCGTCGTCAACCTACGTTGGCTATCTTCATCTAACTCATCTTTGTATTCTGTTAAGTAGTCAACCAAACTTGCTTTGAAGTTTTCACGAGCTTCGGCGACGCCAATGGTATTCAACTGCAACTCGACGTGCTCAAGCAAGCCTAACTGCTTCCAAAGACGCGCGGTTAGAATGATTAGCTCAGCATCAATATCAGGCGTCGCCATACCAAATGACTCTACCCCAATTTGATGGAATTGACGGTAACGACCTTTTTGCGGGCGCTCGTAGCGGAACATCGGACCGACATACCATAAGCGCTGTACTTGATTAAACAGTAAGCCTGCTTGATCTGCAGCCCTAACACAACTTGCGGTCCCTTCTGGACGCAATGTCAATGACTCACCGTTACGATCATCGAAGGTATACATTTCTTTTTCAACGATGTCGGTCGTTTCACCCACACCGCGCTTAAATAGTTCAGTATGCTCAACAACAGGAAAGCGAATTTGATGGTAACCGTAGCTTTTAACCACATTCGCTACCGCATTCTCAATATACTGCCAAACAGAGGATTGCCCTGGCAATATATCATTCATACCTCGAATTGCTTGTACTTTACGACCCACTTTCGTTTCCTTATTGCTTAGCGATGATATTAGAAAGTTCGTTTTCTTTTGCCGCAGCTTTTTCACGAATCATTTTTTCTAAACCATCAACCAATGTTTCATTCTTTAATTTGCTATTTGGTTTACCGTCTAAATAGACCAAATTGTTTGGCGTACCGCCAGTCAAACCTAAGTCCGCCTCTTTTGCTTCGCCTGGCCCATTCACAACGCAACCTATAACAGCCACGTCCATTGAGACAGTGACATCATCAAGACGTTCCTCAAGCTCGTTCATCGTTTTGATAACATCGAAATTTTGTCGAGAACAACTTGGGCAAGCGATAAAGTTAATGCCTCGATTGCGAATTTTTAAGCTTCTTAGCATATCCCAACCGACTTTAACTTCCTGAACCGGATCTGCGGCAAGCGATACGCGCAGAGTATCACCGATACCATCCATCAACATTAGCCCTAGACCGATGGAAGATTTAACCGTTCCTGAACGTAACCCACCTGCCTCTGTTATCCCCAAATGCAGAGGGTTATCTATCTGTGTCGCAATTTTACGGTAAGCCTCAACCGTCATAAATATATCTGAGGCTTTTAGACTTAGTTTATATTCATGGAAGTCTAGTTCATCAAAATACTCAATTTGACGAAAGGCAGATTCGACCAACGCATCGGGCGTTGGCTCACCGTATTTTTTCTGTAAATCTTTTTCTAAAGACCCCGCATTAATACCAATACGGATTGGGATATTTTTGTCCCGAGCACAATCAACTACGGCACGAACTCGATCTTTGTTACCGATATTACCCGGATTAATTCGCAAACAATCGACGCCGTACTCAGCCACTTTTAACGCAATACGGTAATCAAAGTGAATATCCGCCACGAGCGGAACGGACACTTGCTTTCGAATTTCCTTAAATGCTTCTGCTGCATCCATAGAGGGTATCGACACTCGGACAATATCCGCTCCGGCTTGCTCAATAGCCGTAATTTGAGCCACTGTCGCATCAACGTCACACGTTTCTGTATTCGTCATACTTTGAATACTTATAGGCGCACCGCCCCCAACAGGAACGTTCCCAACCATTATTTGACGAGACTGCCGACGCTTAATAGGTGATTCGAAATGCATAGTTCTCTCTACTTGAGCTCAAAACGAGCTAGGTCTTTACGAATAAATGAAGAAAAGTCGAACTCTTCGCCTTTGAATTTAATCGATGATACTCCGCGAGCAAACCCAAGTACGATTCGATAAGGCGCGTTACCATTTAGTTCAAGCGTACTTCCTTTAGACTTCACACCTGAATACAGTATTTTTCCTTTACCATCTCTTACTTCAGTCCAACAGTCCGCACTGAAAGACATTTCTACTTCATAATTGTAAGCAAGGACTGGCTCAGCAACAGGCTTGTTCAAACTTGAATCTTGAGCCGCTTCTTTAGCTACTTTTTCTGGGTCAACTCCAGCCTCTTCTAATAGGGCTTTCGTTTCTGCAGACAAGCCCGTTTCGATATCAGACTCTTCCTTTGTATTTTCAATACGATCTGCATCGTCTAAATTACGCGTTGGAGACTGAGCACTCTCCAACTGGTTACCCGATGCATCACTTGCCTCTGCATTCGGCGCAGAGATACCTTCTTCATTCTTCAGAGATAAATCGCTACCATCAGAGCTAACATCAGCATTTAGACCAACCTGCTCCGATTGTGATTCCGAAGCGGCTTCTTGAACCACTGATTCGACATTTTCTTCGTTTGAATCTTCGTCAAGTGTTGGCAACCAGACCGCTACAAACACAATCACAGCGACAAGAACAATGGAAATAAAGATTACAATTGGATCACCAAAGTTTGCCTGTTTATTCACTTTATCTACAGGTTTAACCGTTGGCTCGGTAGTCGCTTGTTGAAGGTCAAAAGCAGAAAGGATCGCACGAGGGTCAAGAGCCAATAAACGGCAATAGCTCTTAAGATAACCTCTCGCAAAGGTGATGCTACGAAAGAAGTCGAACTGATTGCTTTCAAGCGCAATCACTTGTTCTATCGGCAATTTCAATTCTGTCGCGACCTGTCTTTCATCTAGGCCTAGCGACATTCTTTTCATTTTTAATTTTTTTCCGATGTCCGTTTCGCCAGTATCTTCTGGCAGAACCATCTCTGTCTCATATTCGGTAGTCATTTTTATACCTTGGGTCTCAGGCAAAACAAGGTGGCATACAATAAATGGAAAGAAAGGTCAGTTTCGTGAAGAGTAACTCACGACAGACATTTCCATTTCATTACCTACGTAGCGGGCTTACAAGTGAAGTAATTTACTCATATACGCCGAAACATAAGCTATCGAGCCTGATGTATACTTAAAAGCACACCTTATCAATAATGGCTATTAAAACAAGATTGACGCTTACCATCAAATCTCATTCGCAAAAGAATGCATTTTTTTATCTCGAATTCATAAAGAAGACGAACTTTGACCATTTTTTGACAGCTTTACTGATTCAAAGTTCAAACCTCTCGTTTTATGACTACGATTGATCACCAATTTCACGAAGTTCAATATACTTCTGAGATCGGCGAGTCTTATCATGAAAGTCACCAACCAACTGTCCACATGCGGCATCTATATCGTCACCACGAGTAGTCCTAACTGTCACAGTGTACCCATCATCAGCCAAAATTTTCTGGAACCGACGAGTTTGATTGTTAGAAGGTTTTTCATAACCAGAATGAGGAAAAGGATTAAATGGAATTAAGTTCACCTTACATTCTAAGTCTTTTAGTAAATGAGCTAACTCTCGTGCATGTTGTTCTTGATCATTGACTCCCGCCATCATTGTATACTCAATGGTAATATGGCGCTTATCTGGAAGATTATCCAAATAGTGCTGACACGCTTCCAGCAACTCTTCAATCGGATACTTGCGGTTGATTGGGACTAATTCATCTCGCAGCGGGTTATTGGGAGCGTGCAAAGAGATCGCCAAAGAAACGTCCGTACGCTTAACCAATTCATATATCTTTGGAACAACACCTGATGTACTCAACGTAACGCGACGCTTTGAAAGCCCGTAAGCGTTATCATGCATCATAAGAATCATGGCATCGACAACAGGTTCAAAGTTCATCAGCGGCTCGCCCATCCCCATCATCACAACGTTTGTAACGCGGCGAGGACCATTTGGATCCATTGGCCCAAATGATTTAATAGCAATCCACAACTGACCAATAATTTCCGCTGGCGTCAAGTTGCGGTTAAACCCCTGCTTGCCCGTTGAACAAAAGCTACAATCTAGAGAACACCCTACTTGAGAAGACACACACAGCGTTGCACGGTCCCCGTCAGGAATAAGCACTGTCTCAACACAATCGTTCATGCCACCTTCAGTACGAATGATCCATTTTCGAGTTCCGTCAGTAGAGATATTTTGCTCCACGATTTCCGGAGCACGGATTTCACATATTCCCTCAAGTTTCGCTCTAAGCTTCTTGCTGACATCAGTCATCTCTTCAAAGCTTTCTGCACCTTTTTGATGAATCCACTTCATCACCTGGGTTGCACGAAATTTCTTCTCACCAATCGACTCAAAGAACTCAACGAGCTTTTCTGGAGATAAACCGAGCAAATTAACTTTTTGTGTAGCAGACATGTTTTAACCAATCACTTGCGTATACGCTTTGAGGCTTCTCTACAATAAAGATGCGATAAGCAAGAAATCGCTTGAGAGCCTGTGTTTCAAAATAATAAATACGAAAAAAGCTTCTGAAAAGAAATATGCTTTTCAGAAGCCTCTGAATAAAGGCGCGACGATTTATTCATCACGCCTCTGCAAGTCTATTTACTATAGTAGTAAATAGACTTATTAATTCTTACTTACCGAAAAAGTAAGCAACTTCGCGTTCAGCAGAAGCAGCAGAATCAGAACCGTGTACAGCATTTGCGTCAATAGATTCAGCGTAATCTGCACGCAAAGTACCAGTTGCCGCTTCTTTAGGGTTAGTTGCACCCATAAGCTCACGGTGACGAGCAACCGCGTTTTCACCTTCAAGAACAGAAACAACAACAGGACCAGAAGTCATGAAAGCAACTAGGTCGTTGTAGAAAGGACGCTCTTTATGCTCAGCATAAAAACCACCAGCAAGCTCATCATCCAGTTGGATCATTTTCGCTTCAACGATTTTTAGGCCAGCACGCTCGAAACGAGTGTAGATTTCACCGATAACATTTTTTGCAACTGCATCTGGCTTGATGATTGATAGAGTGCGTTCTAGCGCCATTTTTAAACTCCAATATGTATTTTAATCAGATTCAAACACTGAACCTGTTATCTAAAAAGTTTCGCGCGTGGATTATACGCATGTCTTTATTAAAATTGTATGCCGTTCGCAAAAAACTTTGTCTATTTTTTAGGCAAACTTAAAAATAAAGTCACACTATCTCAAACAGGCGCTAGATATGCCAAATAAGAGGCTCACCAAAACCAAAAGAATTAAAGTCAGTTACCCACGAAGTAACTTACAGAATTCATCAAATGGAACAGGACGACTAAACAGGTAGCCTTGCGCAGATTGACAGTGATGCTCGCGTAAAAACGCTTTTTGTGACTCAACCTCCACACCTTCTGCAATCACACCCAGCTTCAGACTATTTGCCATCGCAAGAATTGCCAGCACAATGGCTCTATTACTGTCACTGTCAATTAACTCACCGATAAAGGATCGATCAATCTTAATAAAATCGATCGGCAACTTAGGAAGATAAGACAAAGAGCTATAGCCTGTTCCAAAATCGTCAATTGCGACACTGACTCCCATTTTCCGAACCTCGCTCAAAAAATGGTTTATTCTTTCAAAGTCGTTAACTAATACGTTCTCTGTCAGCTCAAGCTCTAGATAAGTCGGATCAACATGATTCGCTTCAATATGCCGCTGAATAAAACCCAAAAGCGACCGATCACTGACTTGTGAGGGTGATAAATTAAGAGACAACTTAATAAACTGATCTTGCTGATGCAACACTGCCAATAAACGCGATGCTTCTTGTATAACCCATTTCCCAATCGCAATAATCAGCCCAGACTTTTCAGCAATCGGAATAAACTCATCGGGGAAAATAAGGCCTATGCCAGGTCGTCGCCAACGTATCAACGCCTCAGCTTGAGATATCTTTCCTGTATCGAGGTCCAAAATAGGCTGAAGAAACAGCTCAAACTCACCATTATCAATCGCGTCGCGCAACGCCGCTTCTAACTCCATTCTTCTCAAAGAACTTTCTTTTAGTTCACGAGAATAGAATTGAACTGCACTTTTTCCGCCCTGCTTAATACTAAAAGAAGCTAAATCCGCATACTTCATCAACTCTTCGGCAACAACGCTATCATAAGGAAAATGAGAGACACCAATACGAACACCAACACTGCACTTATATTGTTGCTCCATCACATAATATGGCGCACAAATATCAGATATCATTTTACGAGCGATTTGCTCACACTTTTCTTGCTGTGTTTCTCGTAAAATAACCGCAAATTCATTACCGCCAATTCTTGCCAACACATCATTAGGGCTAACCAACTGACGTAAACGCTCAGCAAGCTCCTTTAGCAGAATATCACCGACTGTAAAACCAAATACTTCATTAACACTTTTTAGTTGCTTTATATCCAACTGCATCGCGAAAAAGCTTTGCCCAACCTCTATCGCATTCTCCAAACATTGCCAATAGTATTGACGATTTGGAAGGTTTGTAAGCACATCAAAATACGTGAGTTTTTCGTTACTTTGCTGAAGGTACTTTTCGCGAGAAATATCGGTCACTAAGAGAAGCCAGTAATGACCTTCCGTTTCACTTTCTACTGGGCTAACAGTAAGTTGCATCCACCGACTTAGCGACGGAGGTTTCATCCAATAGAGCTCACCACTCCAGCGACTTCTGGTCTCTAAAATGCGTTGAAATTCTGGAAACTGGCGTTGGCAAAGTTCGAGTAACAAGGCTGCAGGTCGTCCGACATCTCCAGGGAGCATTTCAAACAGTCTGAATAGCGCGGGATTCTGCTCAACAAGCTGAAGATCATGATCAATAATTGCAACACCAAATTCAGCGCTTTCAATGACTTCTTTCACCGGTAGACTCACATTCCCTTGAGTTTCCCTCTGAACAGCCAAAGCCTCTATCCGTTCCCGAATAACTTCGTGCTGCTCCAGAACCTTATCATTAGAAATCAAAAGTTCACGTGCAATCTGCAAGGTATTCTGTCGCTTGTTGTATTCGTTTTCTAAGTTAAACAGCACTAAAAAGTGCTCTTCATCCTTTGATATAGCAGCCGCTTCTAAGCGCAATACTTTACGCCCTGTTTGCTCACTCCAAATACCAGAGTTAATACGGCCATTTGAGTTTAGCCGCCAAAATTCTTTGGCGTCATACAGAAAATCAACAAGATAATAAGGCGTATCATTCAATACGACTTCGTCGCCGACATGGTTATCTGGGAACAAGGATCGAAACCAATTATCGTTGGCGAAGTGAATTAGAAAGGAGTCGTCTTTTATATGCTTAAGCACAACACAATCAAATATCCCTAATTCTTGATACAGTAATGCGCTCATAGTATCTGCCTTCTACTTATTTAGGGCTGCTTTCGCAACATTGTGAAACATATCTTCGACACCATCTCCAGTTTTCGCACTCGTATTAAAACTGCGCTCAAACAATGAAGCAACACCGCAATCCGCCGCACTATCCCACGTTCCAGATTTAGGCAAATCACTCTTGTTAGAGACTAAAAAAATAGGCATTTCTTTTTCAAGTTTAACAAGTCGACAAATTTCTACACCTTCAAGAAAGGACTGAGTTCGAGTTTGGTCAACAACGATAATGGCCGCAGACGCACCACGCAGATATTTAGGGTTGAAACCTGCGTATCGATCAACACCCTCGATGTCCCATAGCATCAACTGGACGGTAGAATCCTCTACCTCTAAGATTTTTTTATCAATTTTGACACCAATACTTGTCAGGTACCGGTCAGAGAAGATGCCTTCGACAAACTGCTTAACCAAACTGGTCTTGCCAACAGCCGATGCACCTAACATGCAAATTTTTTTCTGGATCATTTAGTTCCGCACTTCTCTATTACCTTCAGGTGAAAACCGAATTACATCGAATATGACTTTGGGGGCATCACGACGCTCTTTAAGCGCTCCAAGCCCTGCCGTTCTTAAAATCTCTGGTGAAACGCCTTCGCTAATGAGCGCTTTTATCACCGAATCAGCTCTGTCTAAGCTTAGCTGTTGATTATAACTATCTGTGCCACCCAATGTACTTGTCCCCATTACCACTACGAGTAGTCGTTGATCCAACACCTTAGCAAGTTCTGCTAGACGCGTAATTTCACGACTCAGTGACTTGATAAGATCAGAATGGTTAGACGGTAATTGACTTGCATTGACATCAAACGGAACACTAGATAGCTCTACTTCACGAATTTGTTGCTCTATTAATAACTCGTTAGAAACACCACTATCCACACGTTGCGATTTAATCGAAACACCTCTTAAAACAGAATCGACCTCAACCAGTTCTTGAATACGTTGTATAGCAGAACGCAATTGATCAAATTTTGGTGCTGACAAAACGCCAGAGAAGGAATGGCTCTGTGCGTCAAAGGCGACATTGGGAAAAGCTGCATCAATACGCGCTAACCTTCTCGGTATTAACCTTTCATCATAAGCAGAAAAGCGACGCTCATTTATTGTAATCAATTCAGAAGAGACAACGTCACCAAGCCAAGACGTTACTTTTTGCGCATCTGGGTCTCGAAGCACATCAATACAAACATGCTGACCACATACATTCATGCCGATAAGCGCAATACCCGGCGCTTCAGGCAACTGCCGAACATCGCTCATTACCTTTATCAGCAACGCTGAACTTGAACTGTTCTGCTCCTCAATAAGCACATTCGCCAGTATTTTATTGATCATTTCTGCATCAGATATGTCTAATAATTTAGATCTAAGCAGAAGATAACGCTCTTGAGAAAGAGCTCCTAAAAACGCAGAACGTGCGGCATCGAATTGAAGCTCTGGAAACTCATTAGCCATTTTCTCAAACCGCAAAGGCAATAAACGCTCATCAAGAGAGCGGTAATAACGCTCAGATAGATCAATGTTCTCCATATCTGATACACCCGCAATCCAGTCTGATACGGGCAATGCAATAGGATCCCTAAGCACATCCACACATACCTTGTCATCACACGTATTTGCATTTAACAGAACGACTCCTGGGGGCGACGGAAGATCACGAATCTCATTTGCGACAGAGTCCAGTTGCCAGCCATGATAAAAATAAGCGCCAATACCCGCAAAACCGATTAAAAATAATACAATAGCCAACCATGGCATCTTCTTCTTTTCTGTTTTACTCTCTTTTTGCTGAGCAAGCAAACAGTCATTGAGTTGCTGCTCAGTGTTTTCAAACTCAGAAGAATCGCCCTCGTAATTATTTAGCTCGTCGTTGTAGATTTGGTGAATAGACTCTAACGTAAGTTGAAATTTATCACCGATGCCCGCTGGAGGATTACCTGTAATTGCACCAACCAATATTGCATTTGGCCCTTGCTTTATTAACAGAGTAAAATCATCGGTTTTTATTTCATCAAGACTTTGCTCTTGGTCGTTCTCTTGCGGGGAAAACGAGTCTGCAACGAAATCATTGATTGCTGTCAGCATGGCGGAAACCATATCGCCATCGGTTGCTTGCGTTTTGTCTCGCATAACCGTTTTTAGCAACATACCCGTTTCACGGTGTATCAGCAGAACCTGCTCGACTCGAAAAACAAACGTTTGCTGAACGACATACTGAGAGTAGCGAACACCCGCTCGACGAGCTTCAAATCGCCACTTGAGGCCTTTATAGGTTAAGCTACTCTCAAGAAGCTCATTTGTTTGTTCAATGATTTCTGCTAGAAATGAACTAACCGACTTTCGAACTAAACTACCCACCAAGGGGTACAAGTAGCTGACAAACTGCTCTTTTCGAGCAACAACTGACGACTCAACCGACTGCTCAACAAGCGGCGCGATAACCGCTGTCACACTACCATCCGCCTTTTGCCGATCGTGCAACGCCTCGGTTAATACATTGGTAACGAGATCACGAGCCTCTTCTTCTACCACATCCCGTACAATCTGACAGTCGTCGCCCAATACCAAATGACGCAACTGCGCCATTTGTTGACTCTCATTAGATGGGGTGGACATCGACTCCCTGTTGCTGCTCATAGGCAAACTCAGCTATCTTCTTCTGTCTCAAGATTTGTCGCCACAGTGGCCAATAGCTTAGCAAGGGTTTTTCTGTCTGTTTTGGAGGAATTCAGCTCTTTCTTAACCTGATTAAGTAGGTCAATTGTTTGATTATGTTTCTGAGTAAACTGATCGGTAAGCTGCTGAATTTCTTCATCTATACGTTTATGAAGTGCTTCATCAAGCTGACGATTATTCTCATCATTTGACTCAACTTCTGCTGCAAGTGTTTCGATATTTTTCGTCAATTCAGACGTTTTATAATCGTAATGAGTATCGACCTGACTAATGCGATCTTCTAATGAATTCACACTGTCTTGCAACGCCGCCTGAACGTCTGAAATTTGCTGATGCAAAGCTAGAGTAGCCTGCTCAAATCCAGCTCTTACTTCGTCTTGAAGGCTACGTATCCGCTCATCTAAATCAGCCTTCGCCGCGCCAAAGACAATACTTCGAAGCTGATCTAGTTCCGAAGAAGCTGACTGAGAAGTGTCTTCGTTTGAATTGGAGACTTCTTCAATAGATTCACTTTCAGCATTCTCTACGGTTTCTACATCTTCGGGTTTAGTCATACCAATTTCCTTCCTTCATACCTAGCAATCTAAAGTAAGCATTCAAATGCAGATATCCATTTGAACATGGAAATAAAGCATTAGCTAATTACTATACTCTCAACAACAATAAATACCACTGCACCAATACTCAGACTGATCCAACTCTTTAAATAACAAGCAATTATAGAAAAACAGCGCCATAATAACCAAAAAGAATGACAGCCTCAAGAAGAGGGATGCTTTACAAGCTCACGTCGACTCAAGGTAATTCAAACTAAGCACACTACCTCATCACGCTCCACGCAATGACGAAACTGCATTAGAAATAACCCCTAAAGCGTAGTCCACTTCCGCTTTTGAGGTAAAGCGACCAATTGACAACCTCAAGGATGCATGTGCAAGCGAGTCATCCAAGCCTATTTCTTTCAAAACATAAGAAGGCTCAAGGCTCGCTGATGTACAAGCGGAACCAGAAGATACTGCAATATCATTCAAGGACATGAGCAAGACTTCGCCGTCCACGTTTTCAAAACCAACATTCAAAACACCGGCCACTCGATTGTCACTAGCACCATTCAAATGCACACCGCCTAGCTTTTGCAGCTCCACCCAAAGGTAATCTCTTAGCTCGGAGATTTGCAAAGCATCTTTCGCCATTTCTTCTTTGGCTATGCGGTAAGCTTCGCCCATTCCTACTATCTGATGGGTCGCCAACGTTCCTGAACGCATACCTCGTTCATGGCCACCCCCGTGTATTTGAGCTTCAAGTTTTACTTTTGGAGTGCGTCTAACATACAAGGCACCAATTCCCTTAGGTCCATAAGACTTATGAGCCGTCAGAGACATCAGGTCAACATTCATAGCCTTCACATCAATGTCGACTTTTCCTGTTGTCTGAGCGGCATCAACATGAAAAAGAACACCATGTTCTTTCGCTACCGCCCCCACTGCATTGATATCGGTTAAAACACCTAGCTCATTATTACCATGCATCAGGGAAATTAAGATCGTACCTTCAGTAATCGCGGCAACGACAGACTCTACCGTGATCTCACCTTTTGAGTTCGGCTTTAAATACGTAACCTCAAACCCTTCCTTCTCTAGCTGCTTACACGGATCAAGAATCGCCTTATGCTCAATAGAAGAGGTGATAATGTGCCGACCTTTCTTACGGTACGCATAAGCTACACCTTTTAAAGCAAGGTTATCAGCCTCTGTTGCCCCAGACGTCCAGACGATTTCACGCGCATCAGCCTGTATCAACTCCGCCACCTGAAGACGAGCCTCTTCGACAGCCTCTTCAGCACGCCAGCCAAATAAATGAGAACGAGACGCAGGGTTTCCAAAATTACCATCTTGAGTCAAACAAGACATCATCTTATCGGCGACTCGTGGGTCAACTGGGGTCGTAGCGGAATTATCAAGATAGACTGGGTTTTGCATGGATATATCTCTAACTGTCTCTTAAGTTGCAGGTCCGAAGATGGACGATAGAATACTCAAAAAGCGCTCTAAACAGACGCCTGAGCGATCGCTTTAATACGCGAAACGATTGAACGCAGGCCATTTCCGCGAGTAGGGCTCAAATGTCGCTCTAATTCTACTGCGCCAAAATATTCGTCGATATCAAACTCTAAAATTTGTTTAGGTGTCCTGTGGTCATACGCGGCCAACACTAAGCCCAACAGTCCTCGAACGATTACAGCATCACTGTCCACTGAAAATGTTAGCACTTCGCCATATTCTGGATGATTCATATTTCCCGGTTGAATCCACACGTTGCTTTGGCAACCCTTTACAAGACGCTCGGGAGTGCGCCACTCATCCTCAAAATTCGGGAGCGACTTACCTAAGTCAATGATGTATTTATAACGCTCTTCCCAATCATCAAAAAAAGACAAATCATCAACTATATCTTCAGTACTCGGTAGAGACATACTTATCCTCACTCACCCTTAGAAACAAAAAAACAACCAAGAAAGCACTCCTTGATTGTTTGCTATTTTATTCGAATTACACATCGCCATTAAGACAATAATTCGCATATTTAAAATTTTGTAGAACGCTCAATAACACCTAAAAGAACAAACCCGCTTCAAGCTGCGCCTCTTCACTCATCATGTCTCGTGACCATGGTGGGTCAAATACCAAATCAACCTCAACAAGGTCAACATTAGGGACAAGTTCAACTCGATACTTAACATCACTTACTAGTACTGGTCCCATTCCGCAGCCTGGCGCTGTAAGCGTCATATTAATCCGAACAGAATTAAGGTGTTGATCAATTTCTACGTTATAGATCAACCCTAACGACACTAAACTAATCGGGATTTCAGGATCGAATACTGAGTCCAATGCCTGCCAGACTTGTTCCTCTACAATGTCTCCAGAACCATTATCTTCAAAGTTTAGGACTTCCGGCTCTTGACCAATTGCATCAGCATCCGTTCCATCAATTCGAAGCATATTCCCTTGAAATGTGATGGTATAGTTTCCACCTAAGCTTTGATTAATCGTGATAAATTGCCCTTCTGGAATGAGCGTTGGCTCACCACTAGGAACTCGACGAGCAGGACAAGCCCGCTGAGTTACAACCATTTTTTGCATCGATTAATTCACACTGAAGCTTTCGCCACAACCACACTCGGCAATGACATTTGGGTTATTGAATTTTACGACCTGATTAACACCTTCTCGAACCAAGTCTATTTCAGTCCCTTTCAAAAGCTCAAGAGATCCTTGAGCAACAGCGAATTCAAGACCATTTTCAAACGTTAGCACTTCGTCGCTGTCTTCTGCTTTAGCCACTATATCTAAAACATAAGCAAAACCAGTACAGCCACTCTCTTTAGTACTCAGTCTAATTAACTTCTCTGGCTGAGCCGTCAACTTGGCAGAAAAATACTTTTGGGCTACCGCCGTTAACGTGACGGCTTGATTCGGGTCAAAAGTTGCAGTTGTCATCTTTTTCCTCCTACGCCAACATCATTCGCACTTTTTTCAGTGCATTAAAAAAGGCATCTACTTCTTCAAGTGTATTATAAATTGAGAAAGACACTCGCGCCGTTCCTGGTACATCAAAGCGAGACATTAGAGGTTGTGCACAATGATCACCGGTACGGATAGCAAAACCTTGTCGATCTAACAAAAATCCGATATCGGCAGGATGTCCACAATCAAGAACAAAACTGATCGCCCCTACTTTGTCTTTAGCATTACCGATAATAGTAAGGCCTTCAAACGCCTCAGCACATTTAGTGGCGTGCGCGATAAGTTGCCTTTCATGAGCCTGAACCTCTTTAAGGTCAAACTCTGAGAACCACTTTATTGCAGCACCAAGCGCAATCGCATCTCCTACGTTTGGAGTGCCGGCTTCAAAACGATACGGCAGGGTATTCCATGTCGCCTTTTCTAAAGTGACAGTCGAGATCATCTCTCCGCCCGTTTGCCACACAGGCCACGTTTCTAGGACGTCTTTCTTACCCCACATCACTCCAATTCCCATCGGGGCGTATATTTTATGGCCAGAAAACGAATAGAAATCACAGCCAATATCTTGAACATCCACACCGCCATGAGCAACACCTTGCGCACCATCGATGGAAACCAAGGCTCCGACTTCTTTGGCTTTTTGGGTCAGCCATTTAACCGGATTAACCGTTCCTAATACGTTAGAGACGTGAGGGAATGCAACTAACTTGGTTTTCGGCGACAGCAACGTTTCAAAAACATCTAAGTCCAATTCGCCCTGATCTGAAACCGGTACAACCTTGAGCGTTGCACCTGCAAAACGACACGCCTCTTGCCAAGTCACTATGTTGGCATGATGCTCCATTTCCGTGACTATCACTTCATCATCACTAGAAAGCGTTTCACGCAACCCATGCGCAATAATATTGAGACTTTCCGTCGTACCAGACGTCCAAATAACCTCTTCGCGATTAGGTGCATTGATAAAGTTTTTAACAATGTCACGCGCCGCTTCAAACTCTTTGGTTGCTTCGTCTGCAAGTCGGTGAGCGCCACGATGGACATTCGAATTACATCGAGTGTAATAATCCACCAACGCATCAATGACGCACTGCGGCTTCTGCGTACTTGCCGCATTATCGAGATATACCAGTGGATTACCATCCACCTCGCGCTTTAATATCGGAAACTGCTCACGGATAGCCGCAACATTAAACGTCATCATTACCGCCTATTTTACTTCCATTTGCTCAAATCGATTACGGATAATGGGGCGTACCCATTGTGCAATAACCTCGTTTGGCATCTGGTCAATCAACTCATTAATAAAACCAAAATTAAGCATTACCTGAGCCTTTGATCGACTAATACCTCGGGTCTGCAAATAATAAAGCGCCTGCTTATCTATTTCCGCAACGGTTGCCCCGTGCGCACAGCGAACATCATCCGCATAAATTTCAAGCTCAGGCTTAGTATTGATCTCTGCTTTGTCTGACATAAGCAGATTACGATTATTCAACTCGGCTAGCGTCTTTTGAGCGTCACGATGAATATGAATACGGCCATTGAATACAGCACGCGCACGATCCGCAACGATACCGCGTATATTCTCTTCCGTTACACAATTCGGAACGGCATGCTCAACGGTGGCATGTAGGTCAAATAATTCATTGCCATCTAACAAATATACAGCATTTAATTTTGCGTTCGCATTTTCTCCCGCGTAAATAATATCTGTATCCAAACGCTGTAAATCGCTGCCAAACCCAATGATATTGCTGTTTAGTTGTGCCGCTTCGCCCAACCTAAAATGGCAACCGCCGACCGAAACATTATCATCTGTTTGAAGTGCAAACCGATAGTGCTCCAATCGTGAGTCTTTTGCTAAATCGTATTCAGTGAATCCAGTGGAAAGTGTTTGTCCATTAGAGCCTGCCATTTCTAGAACGGTTACTTGAGCCCCCTCTTCAACAGAAACAAATGCTTTCACATGCGATTCAGCGGCTTGAGACGACAAATTCGTAATTCGAATAGGTGCATCAATCGACACCCCTTGAGCAACCTTAATCCAAACAACTTCCTGAACCAACGCATCGTTCAACATGCCAAATAAGTGACGCTCGGGTTTGATCTCTGAAAGCGCATCAAGCAAATCATCACGGTTGTCTAGCTGAGAGCCCAACACGATAGAAAGACCTGCTGGGAGCACTTGAGTACTTAATGCTTCACTAAATTCACCATTAACAAAAACAACCTCAATCGCCGACAACCCTTCAATGACTGCTGGAACTAAGCCTTTTTCAGCGGCATCAGCGTTTTTTACTGATGCCAGCGTTCTTTCTACTGCACGCAATGGCGTGTAACGCCAAGCTTCAGTCTTACGATTCGGCCAGCGAGTATTCTTAAGTTGTGAAATCGCTTTTGCTCTAATTGGAGCTAACCACTGCTGCTCGGCGAGTTCGGTTAGATCTTGAGCTCGCGTGAGCGCATTTGAAAACCATTTGCTCATGCTTAGCCCTCTAATTCATCTTCAGCTGGTTCTGTTTGCAACCATGAATAACCCTGAGCCTCAAGCTCAAGCGCTAGAGAAGCATCGCCGCTCTTGACGATTTTGCCGTCTGAAAGAACATGAACGTAATCAGGCTTAATGTAATCCAATAAACGCTGGTAGTGAGTAACGACAATAAAGCTACGATCGTCTGAACGTTGGCTATTCACACCTTCCGCCACAACCTGAAGTGCGTCAATATCCAATCCGGAGTCGGTTTCATCCAAGATGCATACTTTAGGTTTTAGCAATAGCATTTGCATAAGTTCATTACGTTTCTTTTCGCCGCCAGAGAAACCTTCGTTCACTCCGCGCTTTAAAAAGGAAACGGGCAAGTTAACTTTTTTACATGCTTCTTTCGCCTGCTTCAAAAACTCTGCAGAAGAAACCGCCTCTTGGCCATTCGCCTCTCGCGTCGCGTCAACCGCTGCCTTCAAAAACTCAAGGTTACTTACACCAGGGATCTCTACTGGATACTGAAAGGCAAGAAACAACCCCGCACGAGCGCGCTCTTCTGTTTCCATTTCAAACAGGTCTTCGCCATTTAAGCTCACGGTCCCAGAATCTACTTCGTAGCCTTCACGACCAGAAAGAACATAACCTAGCGTACTCTTACCCGCACCATTCGGTCCCATAATCGCATGAACTTCACCAGGTTTAATCTCTAGGTTGAGGCCTTTAATAATATTTTTTTCTTCAACACTTGCGTGCAGATCTTTAATCGATAACAAAACGTTTTCGTTAGACATGTTTGACTTATTCCTCAACCTACTGAACCTTCAAGGCTTATTTCAAGTAATTTGCCTGCTTCTACGGCAAATTCCATTGGCAATTCTTTAAATACTTCTTTACAGAACCCGTTAACGATCATAGAAACCGCTTTTTCAGGATCCAAACCGCGCTGCTGACATAAGAACATTTGCTCATCACTTACTTTAGATGTCGTTGCTTCATGCTCAATAATGGCTGACGGATTACGACTCTCCACGTATGGGAAGGTGTGAGCTCCGCATTGATCACCGATCAACAGCGAATCACATTGAGTAAAATTACGCGCGCCTTTTGCGCCCGGATTCATTCGTACCAAACCACGATAACTATTGTTACTCTTTCCTGCTGAAATACCCTTCGAGATAATGGTCGATTTCGTGTTTTTACCAAGATGGATCATCTTAGTTCCGGTATCCGCCTGCTGACGCCCACGAGTTAGAGCAACAGAGTAGAATTCACCAACACTGTTATCACCCTTCAAAACACAGCTTGGGTATTTCCAAGTAACAGCAGAACCTGTTTCTACTTGAGTCCAAGATATTTTCGCATTGGTATGACAAATACCGCGTTTGGTAACAAAGTTGTATATACCGCCTTTGCCATCTTCGTCACCAGGATACCAGTTCTGTACCGTCGAATATTTTATCTCGGCATCATCCATTGCAACCAATTCGACAACAGCAGCATGCAATTGATTTTCATCTCGTTGTGGTGCCGTACAACCTTCTAGGTAACTTACGTAACTCCCCTCGTCAGCAACAATTAAGGTACGTTCAAACTGACCAGTATTCTGTTCGTTTATTCGGAAGTAAGTCGAAAGCTCCATAGGGCAGCGAGTCCCTTTAGGGATGTATACAAATGATCCATCCGTAAAGACCGCGCAGTTCAATGCGGCATAATAATTGTCTTTTGTCGGAACAACGCTACCCAAATACTTCTGAACAAGCTCTGGGTATTTATGAAGCGCTTCCGATATTGGGCAGAAAATAACGCCCGCTTCTTCTAGTTTTTCTCGAAAAGTGGTGACAACAGATACAGAATCGAAAACGGCATCTACTGCAATGCCGGCCAACATTTGTTGCTCAACTAAAGGAATGCCCAGCTTCTCGTATGTGCGGAGTAGTTCTGGATCAACTTCATCCAAAGACTTAGGCTTGTCTTGCATACTTTTTGGTGCAGAGTAATAAGCAATAGCCTGAAAATCGATTTTTGGATAATCCACGTGTGCCCAATCAGGCTCTTCCATCTCCTGCCATACACGAAAGGCTTTTAGTCGCCAGTCTAACATCCATTCTGGCTCGCCTTTAATTTGCGAAAGACGACGAATCACGTCTTCATTCAAACCTGGCTCGAACGTATCAGACTCTATTTCCGATACAAAACCCGCTTCGTATTCTCTCGCCAGCGCCTTATCTATCTGCTCTGTCATATTGGAATTCACTCACTTTATTGGCTCGCGACAAGACTTGGAGAAAGTCTCTCTCTGCCATTATTTTCTATGCTAACTTCTAAACAACTTAACCAAGAAGCGCCGCGCTTATTTTATCTTGGTCTTGTTCGTGCGGTTGGTCTGGTAATTTCACATCAGAAGATTGACGCTCTGCAACAAGACGTACGTCTTTACGTTGAACAAGCTTCTCCAGACTGATTCCACTCAAAAAATCGTGAATTTGATCACTTAGATCACACCAAAGGTGATGAGTAAGACAGGTAGTACCACCCTGACAATCACTACGCCCTCGACACCCCGTTGCGTCAACAGACTCATTGACCGCGTCGACAATTTGAGCAACAAAAATGTCACTCCGCTCTCGACTGAGAAGATATCCACCACCAGGACCACGGACACTGGATACCAAAGACTGCTTACGAAGTTTAGCGAAAAGCTGTTCTAGGTATGAAAGAGAGATGCCTTGCCTTGCCGAAATGTCAGATAAAGACACGGGGCCCTTATCAGAATGTAAAGCGAGATCCAGCATTGCTGTAACCGCATAACGACCTTTAGTTGTCAGGCGCATTTTTTAACCACCAAATACTAATTTCTTTGCGACCAAGTATACAAAAAACCTAGTATTTTGATCAAGTATATAACCGACTATTTTAGTAGGTTATTCATCTAAGGTTTAAAATTTTGCGTATTTTACGGTGTAATTCTAAAAAACTGAACCTTTAAGCCGATACAATTACAACAAAAAAAGGTAACTTAACCGCATGACAGCACTTTATTCGCTACTACCTTATGAAGCGCTGTCGATAGGAAGGGACGCTTCTGCTAATCAAACTTGCAAGCAAGTTTCACATAAACCTGTACAAACGCATTCAACAGGGAGCAGCCATGCCAAAAAATGACACACTAAAAGACGAAGACGTAAGCGAAAAACCAGCGAAAAAGAAACGCAACCTCCCAATTGGGCTGATTGCTGGTTTTTTCATGTGTTTTTTAGTCAGCGTAGGAGCCTCTTCTGGAATATTCTATTTCCTTTCCAATAGCAGTGCTGCGGAAGTCACTTCAAGCGAACAACCCATCGAAGAAAAAATCAAAGCACTAGAGACACAACTCACACAACAAGAACAAGTCATCAGTGGATTAGAACAGGAAGCCAGCGTACTTAGAACGTATCTACGCCACAGCAGCTCAACGGCGTTGAAAAATATTTTAATCAACCAAGAAGAAAGCATACAAAATTATTTATCTGTAATGCGCCAAGGTATTGGCGACCTGTCCGACTTAGTTCCTAGAGGAACTGATTGGGCCAATGAGTATCAATATCGAACAGATCTGGCGCTCAAATCAAGTTTAGAACGCCTAAACTTATTACGCATGCTCAAGACTGGCGAACCACCTAAACAACCTAAAACCAACACTGATACAGAAAGCAGCGAGCAATAATATGAGTTTATTTAAAACCAGCTTGCAAGGCCCTTACACCTCCTTGCAAGCTCTAAAGCGTTACCGCCAGTTCTGTACCTTGCTTAATCGCTCTTTTTGCATCCAGCTCCGACGCAAAACTAGCACCGCCAATTAAGTGACTTGAACAAACGAGACCATCCTGCAATTCGCACAATGACTCTTGGCCCGCACAGACGATCACGTTATCCACTTCTAAAATCTGCGGCTCCCCCTCTACCAACAAATGCAAGCCGATATCATCAACCTTTACATACTCACAACCGGACACCATATTGACTCCTCTTTTCAGAAGCCCCGCACGATGTATCCACCCCGTCGTTTTACCTAAATTCCCTCCTACTTTCGCACTTTTTCTTTGGAGCAAATAAACCGTTCGATTGGAAGGCTGAGGATTATTTTTTGAAAGTAAGCCACCTCGGTGAGTTAGCTCGATATCTATCCCCCATTCTTGTAAAAAAGAAGCCGTCTCTTGAGTATGATTATACGAAGCTAAGGGTGTCGGATGCACCAGATACTCACTAACATCAAAGCCAATACCTCCAGCACCAATAACAGCAACTCGGTCCCCTACTGCCTTACCTGAGCGAATTACATCAATGTATGAAAGTACTTTAGGGTGATCTATTCCCTCAATAGAAGGTTTTCTTGGAGTAATACCAGTTGCTATAACAACCTCATCAAAGCCCGATTCATTAAGCTCTTTAGTTGATACTTTATGATTGAGAACCACCTTTACCCCAAGCAAAGTGAGCTGCTTAGCGAAATAACGCAGCGTTTCATTGAATTCGGATTTACCCGGTATTTTTTTCGCGATATTAAATTGCCCACCAATCTCTGAGTCTTTGTCATACAAAGTAACATCATGCCCTCTTTTAGCTGCTGTCGTTGCACACGCCAACCCTGCTGGGCCAGCACCGACCACAGCAACTTTTTTAGGCGTATTTGCGGGTAATATTAAAAGTTTAGTTTCATGACACGCTCGCGGATTAACTAAACATGACGTCATCTTGCCATCAAAAGCATGATCTAAGCAGGCCTGATTACAGCCGATACATGTGTTAATTTCATCCGCCCGGTTCTCTCTGGACTTGACGACAAATTCAGGGTCGGCCAAAAATGGCCGCGCCATAGAGACGAGATCGGCGTCACCTCTCTTAAGCACGCCCTCAGCAGTATCTGGCATATTAATTCTGTTTGACGTCACGACAGGAACAGAAAGATGCTCACGAAATTTTTTCGTTACCCACGTAAAAGCCGCTCTGGGTACCTTAGTCGCAATGGTTGGGACACGCGCTTCATGCCAACCTATTCCCGTATTAATAATATCAACACCAGCTTTCTCAACAGCACACCCTAGCTGCACCGTTTCTTCTACCGTCGAACCGCCTTCCACCAAATCCAACATCGACAACCGAAATATTATGATAAATTCACGACCCACTGCCGCCCTAATTCGAGATACGATCTCAACAGGCAATTTAATTCTCTTATCAAACGAGCCTCCCCAGTCATCTAACCTCTGATTCGTTCGCGCACAGATAAATTGATTTAAGAAATAGCCTTCCGACGCCATTATCTCAACGCCATCGTAACCCGCTTTATGAGCTAAAATCGCAGCATGCACAAAGTCATTAATTTGCTTTTCAATCTCTACTTCAGACAAGGATTTAGGCTTAAAAGGGTTAATTGGAGCTTGAAGCGCGGACGGAGCCACCAGCTTTGGCGAATACGCATAGCGACCCGCATGCAAAATTTGCATGCATATTTTTCCGCCAGCTAAATGAACCGCCTCAGTTACAATCGCATGATTAGCAACATCTCCGTCACTAGTCATTTGAGCGGCACCCTGATATACCGCACCTTCAGGGTTTGGAGCAATGCCGCCGGTGACAATCAATGCAACACCACCCTCAGCTCGCTCTTTATAAAAGGCTGCCATCCGCTCAAACCCACCCTCAGCCTCTTCAAGCCCAAGGTGCATCGAACCCATAATGATTCGATTCTTTAGCGTCGTAAAACCAAGATCGAGCGGCTTAAAAATATTGGGATAAACATCAGGATTAGAAGTATCAAACATAGCGACTCTCTACATTAATTATTCTTGTTTTATTATTTTGACACCGTCAAGATAGCGTTCAATTTTGACAGCGTCAAGATAAGAGTTAGAATGTCTCTTTATTAGACCCTTAGACCAATTGGAAAGCGCCATGCCCAAGCCATACCATCACGGTGACCTTTATTCGTCCCTAATCAATGAAGCAGACAACATTTTAAGAGAAGAAGGCATAGAAGCCCTTTCCATACGCAGGCTAGCACAACAAATTGGCGTTTCCAGAACAGCCCTATATCACCACTTTAAAGATAAAAACGATCTACTTTGCGCGCTTGCGGAATCAGGATTCAGACAACAAAGAGAAGCGTTAGAAACGATTATTGAGAAAGGGACATCAAGAACAACATTTGAGGAATACGTTAAAAGTTACATCGCTTTCGCTACCACAAACCAACATCTATACGACCTTATGTACGGGCAGCTTATCTGGCAAAACCAACTGCAAACAGATTCACTTAAGTCCACATCAAAATCCACCTTTAAACGCTGGATCTCTTGGGTTGGAGAGCTTCAGAATGCAAAAATACTAGATCAAGGAAACAGCGCACTGAGAGTGGGACAAGCGTGCTGGGCAAGCCTTCATGGCTTTGCGAGACTCGTAATAGACGGGATCTATATCAACCAATCTGAGATCGAAGGCATGACAACACAAATTTCAAACATGCTTCAATCCCATGATCGGCAATAACGTTAGTGTTCTTATGAAGACGCCAAAGAAGCGTTGCGCTTGTTCTGATTCAACACGTACACAACAAACTCCACAGCAGCTAAGACAACAATTGTGTATCCAAGCAACTCAGTACCTTCTTCAACCAAGTTCTTTACAGCTCGCATGTAGGCATCGTCCATAAGAGCCTGCCATAATTTCCCACGCCCCATCAGACGAGAAAACGCTAGTATAATCACAACACCAGCGGACATGAGCCCGAAGCTGGCAGTCATTGAATACTCTTTTAATGACTGGTAGGCCGCTTTAAACTTTCCTCGAAGTGAAAATAAGGTTACCACTAGAATAGCGAAAACAATCGCCTGCCATGCACCGTCAAACACATTTTGATCTAGAAACGAATCCGCTTCACGTACGAACATCATTGACATGAGAGCGCCAAGCAAGATACCCGCATAGCGAAACTTTACGCTCATATACGCGGCATAAAAGAACAGCCCCGCACTCACCGCTGCAAAGGCGTCTTGAAGAGTTTCTGTTAAGGAGTCTTCAGAGTACTCAGCCATCGGCCCTAGGTCGAATGCCTCCAGCGAAATAATTTGAGCAACGCCAGCAACACATAAAAGATAAATAAAACCACGAAGTAGAAACATTATTATTCCTTAAAGTAAGATCTTCCCATCTTAAAACAAAGGCATTTTGAACCTTTAATAATACGCGCAGTTTTACACGAAAATTTCACGTTTTTCCAGTTTATGTCAAGCATCACATGAAGATATACATAAAAAGAAATAGCTTAAAGGAAATAGCAAAAAGGCCACCACCTATACTAGGGAAGGTACGAATAAGTCTTATGAACTTCAGTCTTATCAGAGAAACAGCTTATTAAGGCGAGAGTGAGCAGGAATGTTAATGCCTTTCAATCACTCTTAACGAAGATAGGCTGTTTCTCTGAAAGACCCAAAGGGTGTGGACTTTTTGCACCTTACCTAATCAATCAACGAACGAACGAACGTAATTCGCAATTTGCTCGTCTTTGCAGCCCTCAAAGAAACATTGCTGAAAACGCTCACCAGCGATAGCCGTTTTAACAAGTTCCTGATCTATTGCTTTCAGTGTATTAAGGTAATCGTCTTTTAACACAGCCGCCTTTACCTCATTCAGAATTCCTGCGTTACGAACTTGTGGTTCTTTACGCTCTAAGGGATAGCCCGCGCCACGCTCACCAGTGAAAGCCTTCTCAAAAATATAGCGAACATTAAGTTCCGCCCCCCAACCAAAGCCTTTAGCAAAAGCAAGCGCCAATGCATTACCATTGTTAATTTGATTGAATAAAAATGCATCCGATGGCTCAAGACAATAACCACAAATAACGCCAGGATGTAGGTTTAGAGACATCATTGCACCCTGACCTGTCCCACAGCCCGAAACGACAAAATCTACCGCCTTCGAATTAAGCAGTAAACTTGCCATAATCCCTAAATGAATATAGGTAAGGTGGTGATCATTCTCATCACTCATTCCAACATTAAACACATCGTGATTAAGGGAATCTGCAACGCTATTTAACTGCTCTAGCACAATAGCATTCTTACCCGCCTGACTGTTCTCCATCATCAGTGCAATTTTCATAACTTTCTCCAGTTTACTATTCTTTTTATTCAAGGAAGTCTTTACGCATAGGGGTGAAATTATCCAATAACACACCAGGCTTCTTACAAACACAACCATGCATAATATTGGGTTCTTTGTACAACGTATCGCCAGCTTTCACTAAGCGCGTTTCATCGCCGATGGTAAACTCGAACTCACCAGATAAAACATACGTCAATTGTTCGTGAGGATGCTTATGCATAGGGCCTACAGCACCCTCTTCAAAATGCACCTCCACCGTCATAATGTTTTCGCTATAGGCCATGATTTTACGGGATACACCATCACCAAGATCTTCTAGCGGAACATCATTACTTTGAATAAACATACAGGGGCTGCCTCTATTAATTTGTTTCGAGCGACTACACCTAAACCATATTACACAAATATAGAGCATCAACCAAGTTTTTGAAACGATGTTTTAATTTTTAATTTACACCTTTTTATTCAACGTCTACTTTTTATTCAGTGCCTAAATGACGAACAACATTAACGAAACAGAAAACCCAGAACCGTAAGCACTAGCTAAACCTCTGCAAAGCATCACGATTTCTCGCTCTCGCATACAAAGAGAAGAAAAGAGAAAAAACACAATAAATGGCAAGACTAGGGAATACTTACGAAGAAAATGAAGAGCCTGCTCGATAACAGCAAAGCACAGGCCTAAACAAAGCGCATGAAAAATTCACTGTAAAGAGTCTGACAACCTAACACGTGAAAGGAATCTAATGATGAGGTTCTAAATGCATACTTCACCGACCATCATTTCCGGCTCAGCATTGTAGAAATTCGCAATGTCTTCAATGACGGGGTCGGCAACCCGCATCGCACTGTCCAAGCTTGTTTTATCTGCAAATGTCATAGACGCAATCGCATAATATGGAGAAGGTGTTTCAGGCCCACTTGCCAATCCTTTTGTCACCAATGTCATTTCGATGAATTCCCCCATATATTCGGCAACCAGTGGCATATGATGCGAAAAGTAATATTCAAAATCAAAGTCAACGCCATCAACCACAGGATAGAGAACTTGCAAACTGACCGTCATGTCATCACCCTCACAAAATGCCACATATTTTTGCGAAGATAATCACTTTTTTAGAAAAATACTATGCCCTGCATCAGCGTCATATTGATGAAAAAAACTAAATGTATTTTTTAAATACTTACGTGTTTTTAATGCAGAGCATCAGCTCTCTGATAAACTTCTTTCAATTCAAGGTACTTATTGATTACAAGAGCAACGTAACTTATCAACTCGAAGTCTCTGCACATAACAAACTGGCAACGTCACACTTTCGCACACTCTAAATTTTGAATCTGACAACAAAAAAGCCGCAACAAAGGCCCCCCTTTATTGCGGCTTTTTTATAAATTTTGCTCAAAATATCTTTATATCATATAACCTAACATGACAAAGGCAGCAAAACTGATGACCGCACCTAATAAAGCGTATGGCGCCTGAGTCAAAGCGTGTGACATAGGCGAACACCCGGCACCCTGTGCCGCCAGCACCGTCGAATCACTAAAGAAACAAGCGTGACTTCCAAACGATGAAGCAGACAACAAAGCACCAATAACAAGAGGCATATTTGCATCAACATTTAACGCAATAGGCACAACAATCGGGATGGCGATGATAAATGAGCCCCAGCTAGACGCGGTTCCAAATACCACTAACGCCATTACTAGGAAAACAAAAGCAGGCAGAAGTTCAGCCGTCATATAAGGCGCTACAGCGCCAACAACGTACTGAGTCATCCCCAATTGATCGTTTACTTCTTTTAGCATGAAACCCGCCACGACGGTCGATAGCGGATAAAGCATGACTTTAAAACCTTCAAACATGCCCTTAAACTGTTGCTCTAACGAAAGTAATCCTTGTACATAATACAAAACAATCGTAACGCCCAGTGTCAATATCACGCCCCTCAACAAATCGATGTCGTAATATATCGTCGAGAAAATCAGTAATAACATAGGTACGATAAAGTTCATCATGCCAACAAAACTACTGCGGCCAGCTTCACTTTGTGAATTCGCTTCCATTTCATTGCCGTTGAAGTCGTCAGGAATAGGTTGACCATTTAACGCGCGCTGTTCAGCCTTTTTCATCGGCCCAAAGTCACCAATCACATTGGATGCAACTAAGAACACCACCGCTAAGGCAACCCAACCGTAAATCATATAAGGAATAGCAGAAATGTAGACACTCAAGCCTTCGCCCGATGCTGCGAGGTCATTTGCTTCCAACAAGCCTGAAAAGTACACAGCCCAAGTTGAAACTGGAACGAGGATACACATTGGCGCAGCCGTCGAGTCAATAATGTAGGCTAGCTTTTCACGGGACACTTTATAGCTATCCGTTACCTGCTTTACTGAAGAAGACACGGCTAGACAATTTAGGTAATCATCAATAAAGACAACCAAACCAATCAAAAATGTCGTCAATAAAGATTGTTTACGAGACTTGATACAGCCTTTCAGCCAACCACTGAAGCTTCCTAGGCAACCACTGCGCTCGAGCAAAACAATCAACCCGCCCATCAAGCCACATACCAAGACGACCCAAACAATGGTTCCGTCTCCCATTACAGCGGATAAAGTATCGGCCAAAGGCGTCACGACATTACTGTTATCAAGCATGATTAAACCAGCGACAACACCGGTTAAAAGAGCCTCAAAAGGGGCTCGCGATACCAAAGCGACGAGCAAAACAAATATTGTAGGCAACAGAGAGACCGCTCCCCATTCATCTCCTTCGCCGTGCAGTTCTGACAAAAACCAGAACAACGCAAAGCAAGCAAGCGTGATTAACGCCGATGGCAGAATAGAGCGTTTCGGGCGAAAGCCCGACAAAACTCGAATGACTTGTTCCATAGTGTGATCCTTTATTTATAAGGTATTTTTATCAGGAACAGAATATCGAGATTCGTCAACGTTACGATATACCTCCGCGGAGATACCCCTTAGGGAATATTGATGCACCATTCTTCACCGTCAAACTTCTCTCTAACATCCTTACCTTCCTTAACCTCGCTCTAAATATGGACTGATGAGCTATCTCCGTGGACTCACAGGCAAACGGCGACACCTAAATCATTCTATGTTTGTAATTGATCGCTAGAAGTTATCTTTTAGCGATGCACTATCAAATAAAAATATAATGGAAGACGGAGTTTGTTATGAAAGCAGCAGTAGCGAATACATTTGGAGCAACTTTAAACATTGAAGAGGTTGCACTACCTGCGATAGAACCACATCAAGTACTCGTAAAAATCCATGCCTGTGGCGTATGCCATACCGATCTACATGCCTGTCACGGTGATTGGCCAGTAAAACCAACAATGCCTTTAATTCCAGGTCATGAAGGCGCAGGTGAGATTATCGAAGTTGGAAACGCTGTGTCGCATCTAAAAGCAGGAGACCGTGTAGGAGTCCCTTGGCTGTACAGTGCGTGTGGTCATTGCGAGTACTGCCTAAGTGGTAAAGAAAGTCTCTGCTTGTCTCAACAAAATTCTGGCTACTCAGTCAATGGCGGCTATGCCGAATACTGCGCCGCTCATTCTGAATATGTAGTAAAGATTCCAGATAGCATCAGCTACATCGACGCTGCGCCTCTATTTTGCGCTGGAGTAACGACCTATAAGGCCCTTAAAGTATCAGAAGCAAAACCTGGAAATTGGGTCGCTATTTTCGGCATTGGTGGACTAGGGCATCTTGCTGTTCAATACGCCATCGCAATGGGACTGCGTGTCGTAGCCGTTGATACTGGCGAGTCAAAAAAAGAACTTTCATCCTCTTTAGGCGCAGAGCACTTTGTCGACTTTAGGGTAGACAACGTGGTCGAAGATATAAAAGCACTCACGGGCGGGGTACACGGTAGTGTCTGTACAGCCGTTAGTAAAGCCGGCTTCAGACAAAGCTATGACGTGGTTCGAAGGGGCGGAAAATGTGTATTGGTCGGCCTTCCGCCAGAAGACATGCCGTTACCTATTTTTGACACAGTACTAAACGGAGTCAGTGTTGTTGGCTCTATTGTAGGTACACGAAAAGACTTGGAGGAATGTTTAGAGTTCGCAGCCCGAGGAAAAGTTAAAGCCATTATTACCGAGAAAAAGCTCGAGGACATTAATGACATCTTCGCAGATATGGAAAAAGGAGACATTACAGGGCGAATCGTTATGACGATTTGACCCTTAAAGTCTCCTTTTTAGGCGGACCTTTTAAAACAAACTTTTTAAACAATTTATTTTAAACGTTTTTAATAACGTTCCAAAGTCAGGGAAGGTACGAATTAAGTCTTATGAGCTTCAGTCTTATCAGAGAAACAGTCTATTAAGGCGAGAGTGTGCAGGAATGTTAATACCTTTCAATCACTCTTAACGAAGATAGGCTGTTTCTCTGAAAGACCCAAAGGGCGTGCCGTACGTTAAGTTAAATTCGCGCTCTCTTTAATTCTTGTTAACTTTCTTGCCAATATGCTCAATATTGGACAGCGACACTTGCCTCGAGACACTTGCCTCGAATAAAGAAGAGTTATTCACACGCTGAAGCCAGTGGACTTGTTCATACCTTCCCTAGGTAATGCTGCGCCACTATAAATTAGTGCCAATACAAGTTAGTGCTAATATAATGCAAACAAGCTTGGTGATTAACGTCTAGGAAATTTCCAAAAAAGCAAAATGTTTTTAAGCGCTGCGGCGACGTAAGTTAAAGCGCATGCAAACAATATCCGCTTTATTTTTGTTAAATCATTTTCGTCAACATAGCGTCCTTCTCGTAAAATAGGAAGCGCTTTGTTAAAACTCGCATCCCATTCCTCGGGCAAAATCGCAACCTGAACAAAGACAGTTAATAGACCCAATAGAATGACGACCCCAAAATGGAACTGAGGCGCATACGGAATTTGTAAAGCCAAACTAAAAATAGGCCAAAGCAAAAGTATCAGCATAGTGATGCGCTGAAGCACTATTGCCAAAGGTAAATAACGAGTACTTAAGTGAGAAACAGGATCATTTTTTGTATGAGCTATCGCGTGTCCAATCTCATGAGCTGCAACAGCAACGGCGGTTAGTGATTTTTCTCCATAGACATAAGGACTCAACCTTATTTTTTTAGCCAATACATCGAACTGGTCTTTCCCCTCAACCCCCTCCTCAACAGCAACACCTTCGAGCCGAAAGCGACTTATTAAATGCTCCGCCAATTCACCGCCAGTTCCCGAAAGATCAGGTCGCGGCTCACGATATTTTTTCAGAATCAGTTTAACCCAAAGGGCCGGGCCAAAAAATACCAACAAGACAAACGCTATTAATAACACAACATGCATAAATTCACTCCGTTAATCCCTTGTACTTCCTTAAGCTTACGTCATTTTGAATAAGTTACATGATAAAACCACACAAAAAAGCCGAGCAAATGCTCGGCTTTTTATTCGTCTGCCTGCTGTCTATATCGACAACGTTTTTTCTCCGCGAGCAACGCCAGAAACACCCGTTCTAACGACTTCGAGAAGGTGCGTTCCACCTAATGCTTGAAGAAATCCGTCTAGCTTATCAGACTCACCAGCTACCTGAATGGTATAGATAGATGGCGTCATGTCTACGATACTGCCACGGAAAATATCAACCGTTCGTTTCACTTCGGCGCGTTGCGCTCCTGTTGCACGTACTTTAACAAGCATTAGCTCACGCTCTATATGCAATCCTTCGGTCAAGTCCACTAACTTTACGACGTCAATCAGCTTGTTTAATTGCTTCGTGATTTGCTCGACCACTTGATCAGAGCCAAACGTCGTTAATGTGACACGAGACAAAGTTGGATCATCTGTCGCCGCTACGTTCAAAGATTCAATGTTAAAGTTACGTTGAGAGAATAGTCCAACCACACGCGACAAGGCACCCGGCTCGTTCTCCAACAATACTGAGATTATGTGTCGCATATTAGGTTCGCTCCGTTTTACTCAAGAACATATCACGCATAGAGCCACGAGGTACCTGCATTGGGTAAACGTGCTCTTCTGGATCCACAAAACAGTTAATGAAAACAAGTTGATCCTCCATGGCAAATGCCTCTTCCATCTTAGAGTCCAACTCATCTTTAGTACGTATTTCAACGTATTTGTGACGATATGCATCCATTAACGTTTTGAAGTCTGGCAAAGAATCCATGTACGAATTCGAATGACGACCTTCATAGTTCATATCTTGCCACTGGCGAACCATGCCTAAGTAACCATTATTCAGGCATAGAATTTTTACAGGTAATCCATACTGCAAACACGTCGACAGCTCCTGAATATTCATTTGGATACTGCCTTCACCCGTCACACAAACAACTGTTTCATCGGGGAAGTTCATCTTCACACCCATCGCAGCAGGCAAACCAAACCCCATGGTGCCAAGACCACCAGAGTTCACCCAGCGATTAGGCTTATCAAACTTATAATACTGAGCGGCAAACATTTGATGCTGACCGACATCAGACGCAACGAAAGCATCACCTTTTGTCGCTCTCCAACACGCTTCAACCGCAGCTTGAGGTTTAATTTTGTCACCAGCGGTATCATAACGTCCACCATGAACAAGACGCCACTCTTCGATTTGTTTCCACCAAGTCGCCATAGACTCGTCGTTGGAGCGAGCTGGAGCTGCATCGATCAACTCACGCATTTCTTCAAGGACTTGTCGTACTGGACCCACAATTGGCACATCAGCGCGAATTGTTTTAGAAATAGACGCTGGATCAATATCAATATGGACAATTTTCGCGCCTGGGCAAAATTTGTCAGGATCATTCGTTACACGATCATCAAAACGCGCGCCAACCGCAAGAATCAAATCAG
Source organism: Marinomonas mediterranea MMB-1 (assembly GCF_000192865.1). NCBI lineage: Bacteria > Pseudomonadati > Pseudomonadota > Gammaproteobacteria > Oceanospirillales > Oceanospirillaceae > Marinomonas > Marinomonas mediterranea. Next base: position 1,338,805 of record NC_015276.1, on the reverse strand, counting down.
AATGATGCATCACCATATTTGCTTCATAGCTACCGTGCATTCCCAGCATACCCACAAACTGTTTGTCAGTCGCAGGGTAGCACCCCAATCCCATTAGGGTATTTGTTACAGGGTACCCTAGGTGTTTCGCCAAAGAAATGAGTTGATCTGACCCTCCTCCCATAATGACGCCGCCACCCGCGTAAATTACTGGACGCTTTGCAGACAACAACAGCTCTACTGCTTTTTTTATTTGTCCACTGTGGCCTTTTGTTGGTGGAGTGTATGACCGCAAAGAGACAGAGTCAGGATAATGGTATTCGAACTTTTCGTTCGGCATTGTCATATCTTTGGGTATATCGACAACCACAGGGCCAGGACGACCAGAACTCGCAATGTAAAATGCTTTTTTCAGAATCTCTGGGATTTCGGATGGGTGCTTTACACTAAAGCTGTGCTTAACAATTGGACGTGACACACCAACCATATCCGTTTCTTGAAATGCATCTTCGCCGATCAAGTAACTCATTACCTGACCACAAATAACAACCATCGGAATAGAATCCATGTAAGCAGTTGCAATGCCCGTGACTGTATTGGTTGCACCAGGTCCGGACGTGACGAGTACGACACCTGGCTTACCGGTTGCACGCGCATAACCGTCTGCCATGTGCGTGGCCGCTTGTTCATGACGCACTAGGACATGCTTCACATCAGATTGACGGTGCAGCGCATCGTAAATATGAAGTGCGGCACCACCTGGATAGCCATAAATATTTTCAACTCCCTCATCTTTAAGGAAGCGGGCGATCATCTCACCACCGGATAATAACTCCACCTTGTTACCCTCTATAGTGTTTATTGTTGTACTACCAAATACGCGCCGTATTGTACCCGTATATGATGAGTAGATAAACGTTGATAAAACGAATTTTGCTAAACCAAAGAGATACCTGAGAGCAGGAAACACTTGTACGCAATAAATCGCAGTTTTTACACTGCCCGCGTGTTTGCGCGAGGATAGCGAGATAGTCATGCATTAAAACTAACATCGCTTGTGTGTATGGCCTAAAATACCATATGAGAAGGGGCTGTTGGCCACTATGAAGAACAATCAGCGGGGTATTGCTGATATAATAGTCGCCTATTATCTCTGTAGTGTTAAATAGAGTCAACCGTTCTCAATTTATAATTTTACGCCACTTGCTCTGTGACTGGCTTCGTGGTGTTATTAGACCATTATTGATTTAGGAGTAATAACTATGGCGTCTGAACTCAATCAGCAACGTATTATTGATGAATTTCTACGTTGTTTTAGAAAAATGTTAATGGAGCCAGAACTGGCAGCTGAGATAGTTCGTATTGCAAAAGAGCATATCAATGATACTGACGCATACCAAAAAATTGCCGAAGAAGTCTCGGCACAAACAACGTTAAAAATACCTGAGGAGCACTCAGAAGCAGACAAAATGTTTATCAATTTATTAATGGACGTTGTAAAAGGTGACTCTCTGCTATACTGATGCGACTTTTTGTAGGTTGTAGAAAATGTGTATTACAGACAACATTTTTCAAAGCTCACATGGCTCTACATAAACAGCGACTTTAATATATTTCTATAACCTACCTGAAGAGCGGAGACCACAGCCTCCCCTCTTCCTCTACGATTAAGACCTTATTGTGTTACCTTCGAATTTACACTCCGCGGATGAGCTAAATAACTTCGCTCAAAAGATAAAAGACTGGGCATTAGAGCTGGGTTTTGCTGACGCGAAGATAGTGAAACCAAGTCTTGAGCAATATAAAGCGCAATATCAGCAATGGATAGACAGTGGCTATCACGGAACAATGGAGTATCTTGCTGACCATGGTGATTTAAGGTTTAAACCAGAGGAGCTTCACGAAGGTACACAACGCGTCATTTCGTTAAGAATGCACTATCTTCCCGAATCTGTTGAAACCGTCAAACGCCTACAAACACCGGAAAAAGCGTATATTGCCCGCTACGCATTAGGACGAGACTATCACAAAGTCATCCGCAAACGCTTAACCACTCTGGCAAAGAGAATTGAGGACGTCATCGGAGACCATGGTTATAGAGCCTTTGTAGACAGCGCTCCAGTTCTCGAAAGACAAATTGCCGAACAAGCTGGAATGGGCTGGATCGGAAAAAATACTCTCCTGTTATCGCCTAAAGCAGGTAGCTGGTTTTTGTTAGGAGAGCTTTTTACAAATTTGCCGCTACCTGTTGATGCGCCAACCCAAACACGCCATTGTGGAAGTTGCGATGCCTGCATTCAGAAATGCCCAACCGACGCCTTTGTCGAACCTTGGGTGCTTGATGCTAGCAAATGCATTTCGTATTTAACCATTGAATACAAGGGCTCCATTCCAGTCGACCTCAGAAGCAAAATGGGAAACCGAATATTTGGGTGCGATGATTGTCAGCTGGTCTGCCCCTGGACAAAGTTTTCGAAGCATACACAAGAAAATGACTTTCAGCCGCGTCACAAACTAGATCAAGCGGACTTAATTGAGCTCTTTTTATGGACTGAGGACGAGTTTTTAGACAAGACTGCAGGGTCGCCAATTAGACGTACAGGTTACGAAAGCTGGCGACGAAACATAGCGATAGCACTTGGTAACGCTCCTTACAACGAAGTCGCTATCAAAGCTTTAGAAAGCCAAAAACCAGCATCTAGTGAACTGCTACAGGAACACATTGAATGGGCTCTTGATATGCAGCAGAGGAAACAACACCGTTAGATTCAGAGTAGCGATATATCCTACTTCCAACCTTGCATCCAAACGGCATTATTTTTAAGCTCAGTCCAATCTAGTAAATATTCACTTTTAGTCATTACCGCCTCTAACGTGCAGGAAATAACAACCCCTTCCTCATCGCGATCAATGTCAGATACTAGAAAGTGCTTTTCTTTATTTTGAGGGTGGACAGCCGTCCATTTGCTATTTAACAGCTTAGCAGGATTGATTGGATTCATTTAGATGTTATCCGTGGGACAAATGTTAACCGTTTAAATTTCCAGCGCACGACACGCTTTTTGTCGAACGGAGAAATATACGCGACAACACCAACAAAAGATTTAATTTTCACAAAATACAGAAGAAATAAAAAAAAGACAGAAAAAGCGCTTAAAAAATAGTAAATGGCCTAGGTGACAGGTGGAAAGTAATAACAGCAACAACACTCTTATTTTGGATTAGACAACGCTTCAAAGGTAAGCTGTTTTTGTTCGACGCTTTTAGCGACTATGACCCGATTTCGGCCACTTTCTTTCGCTTCATACAGTGCCATATCCGCTCTATTTAGGAGCTGATTGCCTGTTTCATCGTCACCCAACCTCGCTACACCGACACTCAATGTGATATGAATTTGCTGGTCTTCAAAATACGCTGTGTCAATCGATTGGCGTAGAATTTCACCCATACCTCTGGCACGCTGTTCATCATAGTAAGGCAGTAAAACAGCAAACTCTTCACCGCCCCAACGAGCTAAAATACCGTGATCCCCTAAGGTCTCTGAAAGAGATTGGGCAACGTGTTTCAACACTTGATCCCCAACCTGATGGCCATATTGATCGTTCACGTTTTTAAAGTCATCAAGATCAATAAGCAATAAAGAAAGGTTGGTTTTCCTTCGTTGTGATACGGCAACATTTTCACGGAAGAGAAGATCAAATCGCGTTCGGTTATAAACCTGAGTGAGGGAGTCCGTATTCGCAAGTGTCGATAAATGCTGGTTTAGCTGAACCAATGTATTGTTCTTTTCTTCCAATGAAAGTGTCTTTTCTCGCACTTTCTCTTCAAGTTGTTCGTTCATTCTTTCAACTTGGTTTCGAGAGACAACTAACGACGTAATGACTCGATTAATATCCACGAGTATACGGCGATATTCCGAAAAGCCAGACAGAATGGGGTCTCCGGCTAAAGGTGTTGGGTTCTTCAAATTCAGAATTTCCAGATCTCGACTCAACAGCTGTATCGCTCGTCGAATAAAGCGCACCACTAAAAATTTAAACAATGCCCATAAGAACAATAATTGGACAACCAATAAAACGAGATACGATTGGGCTTTATAGAGAAGTGCATCATAGATTGGCTGAAGAGGGGCGGAAGTGGTGACAGAAATAATGCCAAGTTGAACATTACTAACACTCGTAGACCATTGGCGTCGAGGCGTATCGGCGGAAGAAACCTCCGTTTTAAACCAAAGTGTGTCCGTCGATTTCGTTGCAATGCCCACATTAAACTCATCGTTTAACGCGATAGCATCAAGAGTCCCCATATGTGCGACCAAATCACCTAAACTCGCCGTCGAAACATCCTGTAATTTTTCTGCAACAAACTTTCCGTAGATTTTAGCTTGCTCGGCCTGAATGTTTTTTTGGTTTTCGAAGAAAAACACCAACATAATGCCAAACACAAAAACAGCCGACAGAAAGTAACATGCTAATGCTTTGTGTAAAATAAAACTTGCAAGCGTTCGGTTCGTATTCACTGTTTACCCGTCACATCCGTATATATCGTAAGACAATAAATTTAGACACCCCTGATTAATCATCCTTATTATTTCAACTAAAATGAAGTCGAATTTCAGGGCCCTTCAACGAAAAGATTCGGTATTCTAAACAAAATTGATGAATTTGTGTACAATTCTTAAGTAAAGTTTTCACTTTTTTGATATCAAGCAAACTTTAACGTCCTTTATCTTCACGTCAAATCGTACAACTCACTTTTTCGTAGAAGGCCCTCTTGCGCTGTCGAAGCTATTAAAACCCCGTCTCTGTTATATATTTGACCTCTAACAAAACCACGTGAAGCGCTCGCCGATGGACTGTCCGCCACATAAAGTAACCAATCATCTAACCTAAAAGGACGATGGAACCAGATAGAATGATCTAAACTGGCAATATTCAGCTGAGGGTTACCAATAGAAATTCCGTGGGGCTGTAAAGCCGTTTCCAAAAAGCCATAGTCCGTCGTGTAAGCAAGCATAGATTGATGAATAAATGGATCATCAGGAAGTGCATCGATACTTCTCATCCAAATATGCCGTTTCCCTATGCCTGCTCTAGGCCTAAAGGGGTTTTGGTTCTCTACTATTCGATACTCAATGGGTCTGTCTGCGGTCAGGAGCCCTCTTATTTTCGAAGGAATCTCTTCTGCATGTAAGCGATACAAACTTAACTCTGACTTAAAGTTTTCAGGCCCCGGAACCTGAGGCATTGCATCTTGATGCTCCAAGCCGTTTTCTTCAATATGAAATGACGCGGTCATTACTAATATCGTTTTACCTAACTGAGAGGCAATAATACGACGTACACTAAAACTGCGACCGTCACGCACGCGTTCGACTTCATATTCTATCGGTTGAGCAGCATCGCCCGGACGAATAAAATAACAATGTAAGGAATGAGGCACTCTCCCTTCAACTGTCTGTGACGCTGCGCTGAGCGCTTGCCCAATAACCTGCCCACCAAACACTTTAGGAAAACCCAAGTCTTGGCTCATACCAACAAACTGATCGTCGGACCTTTTTTCCAAAGACAACAGATCAATTAGACCACTTAATACGGGGTTCATGACGACCTCTACTCAATTCTCTTCTACACTTTTCTATAAGATGTTAACACCAAGTTTAGCTGAAAGGGCATACCTTAAAATAATCGAGGCATTTGCCCCAGCAACTTTAAACATTTTTGCCAAAATGGCTTTTTTCTGGTTTGATTGGTGGGTTAACTCAGAGAGGCGTCACCTTGTCTAACCATACACTTATTGATCCATTTGGAAGGTCCATTGACTATCTACGGATATCCGTTACAGATAAATGCGATTTTCGATGCACATATTGTATGGACGAAGATGTGACCTTCTTACCGAGAAGCCACATATTAACGCTCGAAGAAATTGTTACTGTCGCACAAACGTTTGTAAAAATGGGATCAAAAAAAATCCGCATCACTGGCGGAGAACCACTCGTACGTAAAAATATTCTCTGGGCTTTAGAAAAGATCGCCAATACTGACGGCTTAGAAGAACTCACGTTAACCACCAACGGCTCTCAACTTGAACGTATGGCTGGCTCCCTTTTTAACGTAGGCGTCTCTCGAATAAACATAAGCCTAGATACCCTTAGCCGGACAAAATTTGAAGCATTGACCCGCAGAGACAAGTTTGATCAGGTTGTTCGAGGTATAGATAAAGCCACTCAACTTCCATTTAAGCGCTTAAAGTTAAACAGCGTGATTCTAAAAAATCATAATGATAGCGAAATACTGGATCTTGCTGATTTTGCGCTTCATCGCGCGATGGATATCAGTTTTATAGAAGAAATGCCATTGGGTGTCATCAGTCATCATGACCGCGCCGCTGCCTATATATCGAGTGACGATATATACACTCAACTGAGTTCACGTTACACCTTAGAAAAAAGCAACCTCAAAACGGGTGGGCCTAGTCGCTATTACGATGTAGATAGCTTCGATAATAAAATTGGGTTAATTTCGCCACACAGCCATAACTTCTGTAGCACATGCAATCGCGTTAGACTCACCGCAGAAGGTAAACTATTGCTTTGCCTCGGCAACGAACATTCCATGGACCTAAAGCCTACTTTGCGGGACAAAAATGCGAATATAGAAACGTTAAAAGCGAGCATTCATAGCGCACTCTCGCTTAAACCAGAACGTCATTATTTTGACTTAAATGAAAAGCCTCAAATCTTGCGTTTCATGAGCGCAACTGGAGGCTAAATAGGAATATTTCATGTCTAAATCATCTTCACCATTTCGCCCCCTTAACATTTGCGTACTAACCGTTTCAGATACTCGAACACCTGAAAATGACACTTCTGGAGACGCCTTAGTATCCCTTCTTTCTGACTCTGGGCACACACTAAAAGACAGAGCAATTGTAAAAGACGACGTCTATCAAATGCGCGCGATTGTTTCTCAATGGATCGCAAACGAAGAGGCGCATGTCATTCTAATGACCGGCGGGACGGGGTTTTATTCAAGAGACAGCACCCCTGAAGCAATAATACCCTTACTCGATAAAGAAATTGACGGATTCGGAGAATTATTTAGACACATTTCATACCATGAAATAGGTACATCGACGATTCAATCGCGTGCGCTCGCTGGACTCGCAAATAAAACGCTTGTCTTTTGTTTACCAGGCTCTACCGGTGCCTGCAAAACGGCGTGGAATAACGTTATCAAGGAGCAGCTCGACGCATCGCACAGGCCTTGTAACTTTGTAGAAATGCTACTCAGTCCACGTATGTAGTATTTTCAGCACAGAATCAATAAAACTCGTTAACGGCGTACGTAGCAGTTAAACAAAATAAAGTTGGAATGAACCACATGCCCCCCAAAATGATGCCTTTTGAAGAAGCGCTCACTTTTTTTCAAACCTGCCTGCCAACGCTGGTCGAAAAGGAAACCGTCCCGCTTGCTTCAGCGCTTGGAAAAGTGCTAGCCGAAGACATAGTCTCTCCCATTAACGTTCCTCCAGCTGCAAACAGTGCTATGGACGGGTACGCACTCAATATCGATCAAGCCTCAGAGCACGCAGATACAAAACAAACACCATTTCAAGTCTCTCAACGCATTCCAGCAGGGCATGCTCCGAGCCCACTCGTAACAGGTACCGTGGCTCGCATCTTTACTGGGGCTGAAATCCCTCTTGGGGCGAATGCCGTCATCATGCAGGAAGAGGTTCGAGTTAATAGCGATGATACGATCTCTCTTTTGAGGCTACCAAGCGCAAATGAAAATATTCGCCCAAAGGGTCAGGATGTAGCGAGCGGGCAATCAATCTTACATTCTGGCCAGCACCTTAACGCAATGGATATTGGCTTATTAGCGAGCATCGGCATAAACAGGGTCACTATTTTCAAGCCCCTTCAAGTCGGTATACTCACAACAGGCGATGAACTTATCGCTCCAGGAACACCTCTACAAGATGGGCAAATATACAATTCAAATGGCCCAATGTTACAAGGGCTTTTGACTCAGTCTGGATATCAGGTTATTGATGTTACTCATTGCTTAGATGATAAAGCAGCAACCGAAAGTGCGCTACAAAACTTGGCAAATAAGGTTGATATCATTCTCTCTTCAGGCGGCGTATCGGTGGGAGAAGAAGACTATGTTAAGGACGCTATAGAGCGCAATGGCACAATCAATCTATGGAAAGTCGCGATGAAACCGGGGAAACCCATTGTCATCGCAAAGGTATTTAATACACCACTCATCGGCTTACCAGGAAACCCAAGCTCAACACTGGTGACCTATCATTGGCTCGCCAACGCGGCGTTGAAAAGAGCATCTGGTCAAGCGATCCAGCGCCCAAAACCCATACCAGTGAAGGCAAGTTTCAGTAGAAACAAAACCATTTCTAGAGATGAATTCCTCAGAGTATCAATACAGAACGGACAGGCCAAGCCCCACCCACAACAGAGTTCAGGTGCCTTACTACCTGCATGCGAATCAGATGGTTACCTTCACATTCCAGCAGGCTTTGAGATAAATCAAGAAGATAGTTACGACTTTTACCCTTTTTCAACCTTTTAAACTACACTGAATTAAGAGAGTAGGAGCGCTTACTCGTGTTGGTAGTCGATATTTTCATTTTGACTTATCTCTAAGATATAGGTGGATGTATGCGAGATATAGAATGGGAGAATGCGCTTTATGATCATCAACATATGATGATAAAGCGATTGGATGCTCATAGAAAAAAGAATAAGACGGAAAGTCTTTCCAATGATGAACGAATGGCTGTCGAACATTCATTTCAGCTTCTCGTCGCATCCATGTTAGACCTTGCTAAATACGTTCTTAAAAACCACTACAATGTCGATGTAGAAACGAGAGATCAGGTATTAGATGAACTAATCAAACATAAAGATGTGACCTATGAACAAGGTCAACAGATTGCATCCCTTATAAAAATCCGAGATCAGATTCTAAACGATTACCTTGAGCAAAACTTTACGGGGCTAGACGATGCGCTCAAAATCAAACGTTATGCGCTGGTTGAAGTCCTCACGAAAGAATGGACAGCACGCCTAGAAGCTTAGTGGGACCTCAGATATTTCAAAGACTCGAACATAACAAAAGAGCCCCTTCTGGCAATATAAGAAGGGGCTCTTTATATAATATCACTGCTCTGACTAATAACACCGATAACGAATAGCGGTTAGGTCAAAAAACAGATCAGGATCGCTTAGTCATCGTATAGGTGCTTATACTCTTCGAACACTTCGTAAATAATTTTTCTAAACCATTTATGAGCTTCGTCATGTTGATAACGGTCGTGCCAAATCATAGAGTAATCAAACGATTTAGCTTCAAATGGCAAATCATACACTTCTAAATTTGGTGAAATCTCAGCGAAGTCTTGTGCGAAAAGCTTAGGCACGGTTAACAATAAATCACTATTGCGAACGACTGCAGCAGCAGGTACAAAGTTTGGTAATGTAACTGCTACTTCACGTTTGTGCCCCAACTTAGTCAGTGCACGATCAACCGCGTATTGATGACGACGACCAAGCACAACTTGCACATGCGGCGCTGCTAAATAACCTTCTAAAGTCAAAATGCCATTAGTGATATGCGGGTTTCCCTTTCGAGCTAAGCACACCATTGTATCGCTTTTTAGCCGCATTCCTTTCACACCAGCCGGTGGTTCCTTAGACAAAACGGCAACCGCCAAGTCAATCTCGGCATTACCCATATCACTTACCGTGCTCTCATCCCAGCTTTTAACTTCCAATACGGCATGAGGGGCTTGGGCGCGAAAAGCCTCCAAAAGTTTTGGCAATACCGTCAATGAGCCAAAATCCGTAGTCGAAAGTACAAACCGACGCGTAGATTGCTCTGGAATAAACTCAGACGGTTGAATTAAGGTCTCTAGCGCCTCCATCATCTCTTTTAACTGTGGCGCAAGCTGATCCGTGCGAGCAGTCGTAGAAAGACCGTGAGAATTACGTACAAATAACGGATCATCGAACACCTCTCTCAAGCGAGAAAGAGAACGACTTACTGCGGGCTGCGATACTTTTAAACGTGAAGCGGCTTTCGTCACATTTTTCTCTTCAATTAGAACGAGATAAATATACAAAAGATTCAAATCTACATCGCTTAACTTAACTTCTGTCAAAGAGGTTTCCTCTTATTATTTTATAATTATTCAATAGGAGCGAATCAGAGATCGTAAACACCTAGTTAGGCACAGTATGGAAGCTTAGTCACGCTAGAAGACTAGCACAGAGCCCAAGGTCTTCCACTCTAATTAATGTCGCGAATTTGTTTCGAAGTCATTCCTAACAGATAGAGAATGCCGTCGAGTCCCAAGTAGCTAATCGGACTAGGGGCTTGCTCGCGCACAATGGGTTTAGCATGAAGAGCAACCCCTAACGAAGCACGGTTGAGCATCAATAAATCGTTAGCACCATCGCCGCAAGCAATGGTTTTAGTCCAGTCGACATCGTACTTCTCGACTAGCGAGGTAAGCAGAGTTTCCTTACGTATTCCATCGACAATTGGACCAATATGCTTGCCAGTCAGCACACCATCAACAACCTCTAATACGTTGGCATGAACTTCGGTCATGTCATAATCAGCTTTAACTCTATCTGCAAAATAGGTAAAACCACCCGAGAGTATCGCCGTCTTCCAACCGAAACGATTAAGCGCTGACATCAATACTTTAATACCATCCATGTGAACAATACGTTCATATACCGAATCCATCACTTCACTGCTTAAGCCATTTAGTAAGCTTAATCGTTGTGTAAAGCTTTCAGTAAAATCGATCTCACCTCTCATCGCGCTGGCAGTCACCGCCGAAATCTGCTCACCGATTCCCATCTCTACCGCAAGCTCATCCATCACTTCAGCTTTGATTAACGTAGAGTCCATATCAAACACCGCTAACCCTGCATCTTCGATAGTGTGTGTAGCCAACTGCAGAACATGGTCAATTCCGGTGACATTGGCTTTCTCAAGTAAGGCATCTTTCAGTTTCGAAGCCACTTCCGTCGACAACGGAGCACTAAGGTCGTACCTAAAAACGTCGAAATTATCGCTATCATCAGACAACCTAGTTTGACCAAACTCAAGCGATTGACTTGAAAGCCATGCGTCGAAAGTAATTTGATAGGCTTCGTTAATGCGGCCAATTAATGTAATAGAGGGGGACATGCTAACTCCTAGTTATTCTTGGGGACAACTATAACAAATAAGACAACCGCTAAGAATATTCTTACCCGTTTTAACAAGAAGTTATCTCTCTCCCTAAAGAAAAACCAAACATGCCGATATAATCAGGCTATATTTGTTGAATTAATGTTATATTTTATAAAAATCCTGATGTTAAAAGGAACCGCAAGTAAACACGATGTTATCTGTTCTACAAAATAAGCTCTCTGCAATGATCATTACATTGACCACATTCATCATTTTGATCGTTGTGGCGGTGGCCGTCTTCTGGAGCACAATGACATCTGCATTAGACAATTATCTCAATCAACAAACTGAAGTTCTAGGCAATAGCCTTGCAACACAAGCCGCATTTAACGCAACTCAATCAATCCTAACGAACGACCTCCTGAGTCTCAATGTACTGTTGAATAGACTTGTAATAGACGAAAATATTTTAAGCGCACGCGTCTATAACAAAAAAGATGAATTGCTTGCAGAGGCAAGCAGTAACGGCAGTACCTCATCACCTTCTAATGATTGGCGGCCTGCAGAGAACCAACGGGTATATAGCTCCTCTGTCAAATTCAGAGACGAGATCGTTGGGCATGTTCTCATTACTCTGGATAAAACTCCCGCTCAGCAAACATTAACCCATTTAAATAATTTGCTTATTGGTGTTGCCATTTTTATCACTGCGCTGGCAACACTCGTTGTCGTTTTAGTCACAAAATGGCTATATGCTCCAATATATCAGGTCATCGATGCGCTACAAGCAATGAAACACGGAGTCAAAGACGCGCCCTTACCGGGAAAAACATACGCTGAAGCCAATGAACTCACTGCCGCGTTCCATTCTGTCAAAAGCTTAGAATGGCAACTGCCTAAACCGCCGGAACCAGAAGACGTATCAGAAAAAGTTGAAGAGTCGCAGTTCGAGATCGATTTTGAAAGCATCATCGAGGCCAAAGAGAAAGAAACCTGTGTATTGTATTTTGAGTTTTGCAGCTTAGATACTTGGCACGAGTCACTTTCGCCTCTAGAGGTAGCCAACTTACTGACTCCGATCTACCGCGCCCTATTCAGAGCCAGTGAGAACTATCAAGGCATAGTCCATCAATATAAAGGGAATTCTGTACTCGTGTTCTTTAAAACAATGAACTGCGACGACAGTATCTATATGAATGCAGTCTGTACAGGCCAACTCTTCATCGGTCTGATGAAACACTTACTAGAAAGCGACTTATACAAAGACACGCCAACTCTTAACTATCATTTGAGCTTGCACTCCTGCAATGATGAACTATCAGAACTGGCCGATAAAGAGGCGTTTGATACTGAGAAGGCAAACAGTCATTTAGCCGAACTTGATGCTTACGACTCGCTGGATATATACAACACGCTTTTGCTGGATGAGAAAATGGTTACCGTTCCCGACTTTCAACATAGGATTGTCACCAGTCTACCTGAGGTTGTAGAGATTGAAGGTGAAGAGAAGCTTCTATATACCTTAAAAGGAATCTCAGAGCGTTATCAGCAAGTCATTGACGATACAATAGAAACACTCAACGAAGAAGATAGCGATTCCGTTGTGTGAGATAAAGCCCGCCCTATCGCACACCGTAACTCAACGACAAATATTGAACGACAGGTACAAAAAAGCCGCTAGAAAAATCTAACGGCTTTTCAATCAAAGTAGTTCTATCGAATTAGTTCTATTAAATTAGTGCAATCGAACTAGTAATCGAGCTGAATAACATCATCCAAAGACAAACCTTGCTTGTCCAGCATCAGTCTAAGTTTGCGTAACGCCTCAACTTGAATTTGTCGAACTCTTTCTCGCGTTAAGCCAATCTCAGCACCGACATCTTCTAGCGTGCTGGGTTCGTAGCCACGTAAACCAAATCGACGAGCAATGACCTCTCGCTGCTTTTCATTTAAGGCATCTAACCAACCATCAATACTGTTGAGAACATCCCCTTCTTGACGCTCATCTTCAGGGTTAGAATGTTGCGTATCAGGAATAACCTCAACAAGACTTTTATCGCCTTCGCTGCCGCCAAGAGGAGAATCAATAGAGCTAATTCGCTCATTCAAACTCAACATTTTTTGAACGTCCTCAACAGGACGATCTAGTTTATCCGCAATTTCTTCTGGGCTCGGCTCATGGTCAAGTTGCTGGGTCAATTCCCGAGCAGCCCGAAGGTACACATTGAGCTCTTTGACAACGTGAATCGGTAAACGAATGGTTCGAGTCTGATTCATGATTGCACGCTCTATGGTCTGTCTTATCCACCAAGTCGCGTACGTTGAGAAGCGAAAGCCACGCTCCGGATCAAATTTTTCAACAGCCCTGATAAGACCTAAATTACCTTCTTCAATCAAATCCAGTAATGATAAGCCTCTGTTCAAATAACGCCTTGAGATCTTTACAACGAGCCGTAAATTACTCTCAATCATTCTTTTGCGTGCTGCCTCATCTCCTTTTAAAGCAAGTCGTGCAAAATAAACTTCTTCTTCTGCCGTTAACAGTGGTGAAAAACCAATTTCACTTAAATATAGCTGCGTAACATCTAACGATTTGCTGTTATCTTCGTTGCTGTAACGAGCACTGACTGCAGAATCGAATTCAGTAGTGTCTTGGCCTTCTTCAAGGTCAAGTTCCAAATCAACATTGTCTGCAAGTGTAGTAACTAACTCAGTCTTTTCCATTTCAGTCGCTTTCATGCCCCCTCCTCACCCAACGTAGCGTCGTTATCGTTTGGGTAATACGTTTAGTGGATTCACTGGTTGACCGTCTTTACGCACTTCAAAATGCAATAAAGGTTTCTCGCTTCCTTTCCCGCCGATAATCGCAAGAGAATCTCCTGCTCGGACACTTTGTTGTTCTTTCACTAATATACGTTCGTTATACGCATATGCGCTAAGATAGATTTCATTATGTTTGATGATAACAAGCTTACCGTATCCGATCAGCCCACTACCCGCATACACAACAATGCCATCTGCTACTGCTTTTACATGGTGACCTTTTGTTCCCTTGATGTCTATACCTTTACTACTAACACCACTGCTTGAAAAGCCCCGAATCACTTTTCCATCCACTGGCCACAGCCACTTTTCAACTTTTTTCGTTATCTTCTTATTATTTGACGGCAGTTTTTTAGCAGAGTTCACTTTTTTTACATTTTTTACATTCGAGCTCGCTTTTGTTGAACTAGAAGCCGTTTTTTTAGTGGTTTTACTAGGCTTAACCGTCTTTTGAGGGGGCGTTGTTTTTGTAAGTGCTTTTCGTTTGCCGATTAATCGGATTTTCTGATTTGGGTAAATCACATAGGGGGAGTCAATCTTGTTTAAAGCAGCGACCTTGCGATAATCCAAACCATACTGAAACGCAATGGCAAACAGCGTATCGCCGCTTTGAACCTTATGTATGCCCGTCGCAGGCATAGGCGTGACCTGCGGCCTAGAAGAAGCATTCGTTCGCGAATTTGAATTTTTATCGGGGTAATGAAAGCTGTCATAGGCGCACGCAGACAATAGCAAACTTGCTATTGTCACACTAATAAAACGCTTTAGAGCGTTTCGTCGCTGTTCGACCATGAGCAACGTGATCAGAATCATTCACCTACAACAAAAGTTACGGTTAGTTTATAGCCTGTTAATTTTCGTTAATTTATGCGATTTGAGGCGAATCGCACTATAAAAACGGAAAAAAGACCGAGTAAAAGTACACATAACGGGCCAAGGAAATCACCAAACATTGAGTAATGCTCAAGATTCCAAGGTAATAATAAGGCCTCAGATACTGGAACCTGCTTATCGCCTACAACCATCACGTCGGTAACTTCTTTCCAAGGCCATACTTTCACAAGAGCACCTAACATGACTCCAGTCAACATCGCCATGCTCAACTCTCGATAACGATTTAACGTCCAGTTTAATAGTTTAGAGAAGCTTAGCAAGCCGACTAACGCACCGCAGCCAAAGACAGCGATCACCACTATGTTAAATTCCTTAATCGACAGCAAAATATCGCCATACAACCCCATCATCAAAAGCAGGAAACTCCCCGAAATTCCGGGTAATATCATTGCGCAAATTGCGATCATCCCTGCAAAGAAAACGAGCGATAACGAAAGGCTAATATGCATGGGGACCAACATGGATAGAGACGCGCCAACAACAACCCCAACAAACAAACTCAGTACATTCTTACGAATGTACAAATTAAACTCTTTAGCAAGCATCCAAGCTGATGCCAAAATCAAACCAAAGAAAAAGCTCCAAACCCAGATTGGATAATCTGACAATGCATGCGTAATAATGCCTGCAAGAGAAACAATACTCGTTAGAATTCCCGCAGCGAGCACAAGCAAAAAGCCCAAATCGAAATGCTGCCACAACCCTTTAATATCACCTTTAAACAACATGATAACACTGACTTTATTCACGCCACTTAACGCATGAATTAATCGATCATAAATCCCCACAATAAAGGCAATTGTCCCGCCAGAAACACCGGGGACAACATCAGCTGCGCCCATCAATACGCCGCTTAAATACGTTTTAAGCCATTTAGGCATCTTCTTTTCCTTCTAACATAGGTACAAACTGCGCTGGAGCAAACTCCAAACGACGCCATTTTTCTCCCGTCTTTTGCCAGCAGCCAATAGAGGGGGTTTCATCTTCAATCGGCATGATAAGAATACCGCCTTCTTTTAGTGAATTTGTTAAGGCGTGAGGCACCTTAGAGGCCAAAGCTGTGACAATGATGGCGTCCATAGAAATATTGGTTGGCCACCCCAAATGCCCATCACCATGATGAAACTCTACATTTGAGACCCCAAAATTTGCGAGACGTTTCATCGCCAGATCTAATAGCGCCTTTTGACGCTCGATAGTGTGCACTTTATTAAATAAATTCGCCAAAATGCACGTCTGATAGCCAGAACCTGTCCCTATCTCCAAGACACGTCCGCGTCTTGCATATTGAAGCAGCCATTCCGACATCCTTGCGACCGTCAAAGGCTGGCTGATTGTTTGATTTTTACCAATTGGGAGCGGTGTCGGAGAGTAAGCTAAGTGAGAAAAAGCGGGCTCAACAAACTCATGACGAGGCAAACTTGCCATAAGCTTTAATATATCTGGTTGATGAATACCAGATTCTTGTAAGTACGCCAACATAGACGTGGCTCTGGGCTCTGTTTTTCGCACTAACTCATTCAATACCGACGTCATATAGAAATACTGCCTGCCCAATCGTCCAACGTTGACAACACTGAATGACAGGTCATGTCAGCATGAATTGGTGTGATCGAAACATAGCCATTTTTAACAGCATCAAAATCCGTTCCGGAGGCGGCGTCGTAGGGCTCTGACAAAGCACCAATCCAGTAACTTTCTATTCCTCGGGGGTGCTGAGCAGAAACCGCAGGTTGAGCAGAGTGCCGATGACCCAAACGCGTAATTTTAATACCAGACAAAGACTCATAAGGAAGGTCTGGGACATTAATACTTAGAATAATCTTAGGCGGTAACGCAAGAGAGTGACTGTCCGTGATTAGCCTTTTAAGTAAAAGCAGCGCCACCTTCGCAGCGGTATCAAAATGTGTATTTCCAACAAGAGATACCGCTAACGCTGGGCGTCCAAGGTGTCGTGCTTCTAGCGCTGCTGCGACGGTGCCAGAATATATCACGTCATCACCAAGGTTAGGCCCATGGTTAATCCCAGATACAACCACATCAAATTCAGAATCTTCAATTACGCCTGACATACCCAAGTTGACACAGTCAGTTGGCGTACCGTCAACGCGGTATTGCCCTTCTCTAACTTGAACAGGTTGTAAAGGTCGGGTTAGGGTTAGCGAATTGCTCGCTCCACTGCGATTACGATCCGGTGCAACAACCCTTGTGTGATATTCTGAGGACAATGTCGCTGCAAGCGTTTGAATGCCTTGCGCATCTAAGCCATCATCATTCGATACTAATACTTTCACCTACGTTCCTCTCGCCCCTTACTTCTCTCGTATTGGGAGCAGTCCTCAAGCAGAATAAGTTCTCGCATCACGGTCGTCGCAAACGCCCCTTTAGGCAATTCAAACTGTAAAATGAGATCCTCTCTAGGTGTTTCTATGTCATCACCAGAGCGCTTGCTCTGAAGCAATTCCCACGCCATATCCACAGGAATGATTCGCGTGAGACGATCTTCACGACTACACTCAAATGTTAAGAAACCTTTATATAAATCAGAATGTTGATCGATGATTTCTTGTATGACTTTAGCCCGTATCTCACTCGTTCCTTTTTCCCAACCATCACTCAACAAAGGGTGAATGGGGGAGCATTTACCTGTTCTTAGAGCTAATAGTGTTTCATTTGAAAGCGCTTTAACGCGACGCTGTTGATTCTGTGTGGAGTATTGCATGATATCGCCAACATAAAGGCGCTCCCATTGACCACTTAGAACCTGCCGATGCAAACTCTCATTGAAGAACCAAGAGCGGATAGCGGATAACCAAAAGCCTTCTGTTTTGCTTAAGCGACGTTTACTTTGCCGTCCGCGTCCAACAAAACCCAGCCCATGTTGCAAATTATTGCCATCAATGCCAAACCGCTGTGCGCCGAAGTAGTTGGGAACACCAAAACGCTTAATCAACTCAAGCCGCTCTAAAAACTGATCACTGTCTTGACGCTCTAATTCCCGCACTCTAAGCACGAAACGGTTGCCTTTATGCCCGCCTGTCTTTAGTTTCTTCGAATGTCTCACTTCTTTTAGGACACGAACTTGTTCGGGCATTCGAAACACGTCCGACAAGGTAGACAAATCTAATTGCTTTCCCAAAACATGCAAACAGAACCACTGCCTTGTACACGCATGACGATCTTTGACTCCTGCGTAGGATATTTTGCTCACAGATATATCAAAAACTTGCGCAATACGCTTCGCGAGATAATCGGTATTTACACCGACCTTCTCTATCAATATATATAGGAACTCTCCCGCTCCAGAAGGCTCAAAGCCCAACAACTCCTCAACATAGAAGTCTTGAGGGTAAACTTTAAGCTTCCCTTTGACGGTTGGGGCGCCCCAAGCATATGACCAATCTGTTCTCAAAGTGTCACTCAGTTCTGTGTAATTGCGGCTTTCTTTGCACTCTGTGTATTCTTCCATTACACATCCGCTTTATATAATAAGGCGACAGCCTCAACCGCGATGCCTTCCTTGCGCCCTACGAAGCCTAATTTTTCTGTTGTGGTGGCCTTTACATTTACGCCTTCAATATCAACACCAAGATCCTCGGCGATATGAGCACGCATCTCATCTATATAAGGTCGCATTTTTGGCGCTTGTGCCATGATGGTTACGTCAACATTACCGACTTTCCAGCCTAAGTTTACAACACTGCCATAGGCGTGCTTCATCAGCATCCGACTGTCCGCTCCAGCAAATTCTTCTTCTGTATCGGGAAAGTGTTTTCCAATATCTCCTAATGCAGCCGCACCAAGCAAGGCATCAGTCAGAGCATGAAGCACAACGTCACCATCAGAATGAGCGATTAAGCCGCTTTCATAGGGAATGGTAACACCACCTAAAATAACATGATCTCCTGGTCCAAATTTGTGAACGTCAAAACCATGACCAATACGAAAAGGTGTCATATATTCTCCAAGTAATAGCGAGTATAAATACGCGTCAGGTACGCGCTTAACGAAGAACCGCTCTCGCTAACATTAAATCATCAGGCGACGTTATCTTAAAATTGAGTACGTCGCCCTCTATAAGCGCAGGCTGCCAGCCCAACCTTTCCATAGCCGAGCTTTCATCTGTGATCAATGCGCCGTCTTGAACCGCTTGCTCTAACGCTTTTTTTAATGCACCAACAGGAAAACATTGCGGTGTTTGAGCCTGCCAAAGAAGACGTCGATCTAACGTGGAGTGAATCGTCGCATTTCCCTGTTGCTGTTGTTTAATGGTATCTCTACATGGCAAGGCCAATATGCACCCAAACTTGCCATCATGGCTAAGAATTTTATCGAGTGCCGTTTGAGGAAGTAGAGGACGCGCAGCATCATGAACCAAGACAGATTGATGTGGCGTAACGCCATGTTGATCCAACAAAAAGGACAACCCATTTTGCACGGTTTCAGACCTCTCAGACCCACCAACATACGAATGAACATTAGAGTGTTCCGCCCAAATAGAGTCTTGCCAATAAGCGTCATTGGCACCGATACCAACGGCGATTCCCTCGATATCTTTGCGCTCTATAAATACCGAAATAGTTCGGTCTAAGACCGTTTTTCCCGAAATGTCTAAATATTGCTTAGGGCAATCAGATTGCATTCTTCTCCCAACACCCGCTGCGGGAATAACAACCCAAAATTTCTTACTCATTTTTCGACCATTCTATAGAAGGTTTCCCCTTCTTTGATGTACTGCAGCTCCGCTCTAACATGCTCTTCAACCGCTTCTTCACCTTGCCTTAAATCGCTCACTTGCGCTCGCAAGGCATCATTGCGCTGCCTAAGCCTATCGTTAATACGCTCTTGATATTCGACTTGCTTAGCCAACTCTTCCTGCCGTTTAATTCCTTGATCGCCAAAATAAAGGCGATACGACAGGACGCAGACTAGGATAAATAACGTAATAAGAATAATGCGCTGGGTCATAAAGAAAATAATACTGTTAGAAGACGTCCATTATTCATCGAAAGTAGATCAAAGAAAATAAAAAAGGGAGAACAAATGTTCTCCCTTTTAAAATCAGAACGAAATTACGCCTGACCTTTAATCTCAGAAAGACCGTTATAAGGTGCTTTTCCACCCAATTGCTCTTCGATGCGAAGCAATTGGTTATACTTAGACACACGATCAGAACGGCATAAAGAACCTGTCTTAATTTGACCAGCAGCCGTACCGACAGCCAAGTCAGCAATCGTAGCGTCTTCAGTTTCACCAGAACGGTGAGAAATAACGGCAGTGTAACCTGCTGCTTTCGCCATTTTGATTGCTTCAAGCGTTTCGGTCAAAGAGCCAATTTGGTTGAACTTAATAAGGATAGAGTTACCAATTCCTTCATCGATACCACGCTTAAGAATCTTAGTATTCGTAACAAATAGGTCATCACCTACTAGTTGAATTTTATCCCCAAGAATCTTAGTTTGGTAAGCAAAGCCATCCCAATCAGACTCGTCTTGACCATCTTCAATCGATACGATTGGATATTCTTCACACAACTCAGCAAGGTAATCAGAGAACTCTTCAGAAGAGAACACTTTGCCTTCGCCTTTCATGTTGTACTTACCATCTTCATAGAATTCAGAAGAAGCACAGTCCATCGCCAAGGTGATGTCTTTACCTAACTCATAACCCGCAGCTGCAACCGCTTCTTTAATGACAGCAAGCGCTTCGGCATTAGAAGACAAATCAGGAGCGAACCCACCCTCATCACCAACTGCAGTATTTAGACCGCGAGCGGTTAACACTTTTTTCAGTGCGTGGAAAATCTCAGCACCGTAACGTAGCGCTTCACGGAAGTTTGGCGCGCCGACAGGCTGAACCATAAACTCTTGAATATCGACGTTGTTATCGGCATGCTCACCGCCATTGATGATATTCATCATCGGCACAGGCATAGAGAACTCGCCAGAGGTACCGTTTATGTCAGCAATGTGAGCATACAATGGTACTTTTTTAGAAACCGCCGCTGCTTTTGCAGTTGCCAAAGAAACCGCCAAAATAGCGTTCGCGCCAAAAGTAGATTTGTTTTCAGTTCCATCCAGATCAATCATGATCTGATCAAGCTCTGCTTGCGCCGTTGCGTCTTTACCGATTAAAGCGTCACGAATTGGGCCATTTACTGCAGCAACCGCCTTTAAGACACCTTTACCTAGGTAACGGCTCTTATCTCCATCACGTAACTCTAAAGCTTCACGAGAACCGGTAGAGGCACCAGAAGGTGCACACGCTGATCCAAAAGCGCCATCCTCAAGAAATACGTCCGCTTCAACAGTTGGATTACCGCGGGAGTCCAGTACTTCTCTGGCCTTAATATCAACGATTTGACTCATAACAAACCCCTTTATTTAGATGAACCTTCATAAAAATGAAATAGTCACAAACACCTGTTTGCAAAAGTTATTTTTCTTTTCCTGCGAACTTCAGTGCAGCATGAACAAATGCACTGAACAGGCCGTGTCCATATCGAGGTGTAGAAGTAAACTCTGGGTGGAACTGACATGCCACAAACCAAGGGTGATCTTCAATTTCCACCATCTCGACGAGAGAGCTATCGGCTGAACGACCAGAAATCGTCAAACCCGCTTTCTCTAACGCTTCAAGATAATAGTTGTTTACTTCATAACGATGGCGATGACGCTCACTGACAACTGGCTTGCCGTAGGCTTCGAATGCTTTCGTGCCTTCCACCAAGTTACAGTCCTGAGCTCCAAGGCGCATTGTTCCACCAAGATCGGATTCCTCTGACCGGATTTCTTTGGAACCTTCTGCGTTAGTCCATTCAGTGATCAAACCAACGACGGGATTCTCTGTTTTTAAGTTAAATTCCGTGCTGTGTGCACCGGAAAGATTTGCTACATTTCGAGCAAATTCGATGACCGCTACTTGCATACCTAAACAGATACCTAAGTAAGGGGTTTTATTTTCGCGAGCATACTGAGCAGTACGAATTTTACCTTCAACACCACGCTCACCAAACCCACCAGGAACCAAAATTGCATCCATTCCTTCTAGAATAGACGTTCCTTCTTCTTCCACTTTCTCTGAATCAATGTAGTGTAATTTCACTTTCGTGCGAGCATGAATACCAGCATGATCCATTGCTTCAATAAGAGACTTATAGGCATCCAAAAGCTCCATATACTTACCCACCATAGCAATATTAACTTGCTTTTCAGGGTTAAGCTTAGCTTGAGCAACTTTATTCCAAATGCTGAGATCGGCGATATTGCCATCTAGGTTGAAACGATCAACGATTAAGCTATCCAACCCTTGATCCGCTAACATTTGAGGGATTCTATAAATGGTATCCGCATCAGGCAGCGATATTACTGCGCGCTCATCAACATTAGTAAACAAAGCAATTTTCTTACGCTCTGGCGCTTCAATGCTTACTTCAGAACGACATACTAGGACGTCTGGCTGAATACCAATCGAACGCAACTCTTTTACGGAGTGCTGAGTTGGTTTTGTTTTAGTTTCACCCGCAGTACGGATGTAAGGAACCAGTGTCAAATGCATGAACAAGGCACGATGCGAACCAAGTTCTACCTTAAGTTGACGAACCGCCTCAAGGAAAGGTTGAGATTCAATATCACCAACCGTACCACCAATCTCAACCAAAGCAACGTCCGCGCCTTCTGCACCAGCAATAACGCGACGTTTAATTTCATCAGTAATGTGTGGGATAACCTGAACAGTACCACCAAGGTAGTCGCCTCGACGCTCTTTTTTCAGAACATCTTGATAGACACGACCAGATGTGAAGTTATTACGCTTACTCATGCGAGTTGAAATAAAGCGCTCATAGTGGCCTAAATCCAGATCCGTTTCTGCACCGTCATCAGTCACATAAACTTCACCGTGTTGAAATGGGCTCATTGTACCTGGATCGACGTTAATGTATGGATCCAGCTTTAGCATGGTAACTTTCAGACCACGCGATTCAAGGATTGCAGCAAGAGATGCCGATGCAAGTCCTTTACCTAGAGAAGAAACCACGCCGCCTGTGACGAAAATATATCGTGTCGCCATGTGTTATTAGCCCGCCTTAAAATGTATAGAATCGATTGAAATTGAGGTACTTGATAACGCACCTTCAGGACGGGGGGAAATGATAGCATTGAGGGGCGTTTTGCTCAATGAAGCAAAACGCGTTTTATGAAAATAATCGACTACAAATCCAATGTCAGTGTTTTTGTTTTAGCACGAGAGCAACACGCCATAATAAGTTTACCTTCTTGATGCTCTTTGTCTGTTAGAAAAACATCACGATGATCCGGTATACCATCAAGAACATCTGTCATGCAGGTTCCACAGACACCTTCTTCACACGAGACGGGCAGAAACACACCATTATCTTCTAACACTTGCGAAATGGTTTGATCTTCCGCCACGACAAACTCATCACCGGTACTCGATATTTTAACGGTAAAAGCGCTGTCTGTAAGATCTGCCGACTCGTCAATGGGAGCAGAGAAAAACTCACGGTGCAATCGGCTCTCCGACCAACCTAATGTCTTCGCTTCCTCAAGTACAGAAGTAATAAAACCAGCAGGCCCACATACATACAGCTCAGTATCGCTGACCTTATCAGCTAAAACCGCGCGAATATCCATCCGCCCAGAAGAAGGTACTAGACTGTAGTGGAAGTGCATTTTATCAGCAAAGCGGCCACTTTCAAGCGCACTGGAAAACGCGGCATGGCGAGGTGATTTAGAGCAATAATGAAATTCAAACGGCGTACCATAACGAGACAAGGTTTGCGCCATTGGCAACAATGGCGTTACTCCGATACCACCAGCAATCAGCAAAGCTTTTCTTGTCGGACTCACGAGTGGGAAGTGGTTTCTAGGTTCACTTATCGATAAATGCTCGCCTATTGTTAATCCATGCACCTCTTCTGAGCCCCCTCTTGACGCAGGATCTTTTAGCACCGCAATTTCATAATAGCGCTCATCCGCTTGCAATCGACACAATGAATATTGACGAATTAACCCACTCGGCAATGTCAGCTCAATATGCGCCCCCGCATCAAAACTAGGCAGTAAACCTTCATCCGGCCTCCCCAATACAAGGCGAACAACAGAGTCCGCCTCAAGTACAACATTTTTTACTTCTACCGCAATCATCGCTGTTAATCTCCAAAGCAATCCGTGAATTAGAAGGAAATAGTTTGCAAAGGCCTCTCTTCAACCTTTAAATCAGAAACAATGCCATTCTTACTAAGTTTAGACGAGTCTTGCTCTGTGCGAATAAGTCGCTCAATAATTCGTCGAGATTGAACGCCACCCGCATCAATATTCAATTTTAGCAAGTCATAATCAGGAAACGCTTTCAAGTTGACCTGCTGATATTCGAGCACCTCTAGGTCCTCTTGAAAAATACCACCTTGGCCTTCACGAATACTGTCTGTTAATGCCTCATCATCGGCTTTAAAGTTCCGAGCCATCCCCCAGAAATACCACATAGTATCGTCGTTTTCAGGTGTAATAAAATCCACCACAATACTGCTTGCTTTAAACTCTTTTGGAGCGTCGTAGCCGCCCTTGCCCGCATGAGCAACACCAACGTCAATCATGACATTAGACGGAGGAGTGAAACGACATCTCTGCCAACGATCAACAGGGACATCATCCGCCAACCCATTCGCACGCAACGCAGCCTGCCAGAACGGTGGCGCCATAATATTCTCCATATAGCGACTGGTAATTACCTCATCTCCTTCCGATTGCGTTGATACGGGAGACTCATCAATCTCTTTTTGTCCAATACTTGAGGCATGTACATAAGTCTCGTGTGTCAGATCCATTAGGTTGTCGATCATAAGACGGTAATCACACTTAATGTGATACAACCCTCCACCGTAAGCCCAGTCATCACTTTCCGCCCATTCTAGTCGAGGAATCAAGCTCGCGTCCGCCTGAGATTGATCGCCGGGCCATACCCAAATAAACCCATACAGCTCTTCGACAGCATACGCCTTCATACACGGAAAACCTTGAACACGCTGTAATGGCATAGCTTTGGTTTTGCCATCTTCTCCGATTTTTAATCCATGATAACCACAGACAAGCAAACCATCTTCAACATACCCTAATGAAAGAGCCGCACCGCGATGCGGACAAAAATCCAGCACAGCTGCCACCTCATTTGGTTTAGGTCGATAGAAGGCGATTCGCTCTCCACATACCTTTCTACCTAGCGGCTTTTCTAAACCGATTTCTTCTGACATAGCAGCGACATACCATGCATTTTTAGGGTAAGTTTGATTCGTCATCTTAGGCTCCATTGGGCTTTTTGTTCTTATTGGATCCAATATAATCGGAATTGAGCTATTTATCCTATTTAAAAATCCCTAAATGGATCCAATTAATGCATAATCACTCGATAAACACCGAAAAATAAGAAACTATTGGATCCAATAGTTAAGGCAAACACTCTTATGGCAAAATCTGGTCAACAAATTTTAACCACATTACGACAAATGATTCTTTCAGGTGAATTCGCAGCAGGTGCACGGCTGGCCGAAATACCAACGGCAGAAAAACTTGGTGTATCTAGAACCCCCATAAGAATTGCCTTTAGAGCTCTGGAACAAGAAGGTCTATTAAATAAACTTTCAGGGAGAGGTTATGAAGTGAGATCTGTTTCGATTGAAGAAATTGAGGGAGCGGTCGAAGTTCGAGGCGCTCTTGAAGGTCTAGCAGCCAGAAGAGCGGCGGAAAAAGGCCTTACTGAAGAGCAAAAATTTCGCTTCGAGACTCTCTTAAAGATAGGAGATACACTTTTTGAAGGTCACTTTCCCCTAATGGAAACGGACATCGAGCACTATCACGATATGAACAAAGCATTCCATCAACTTATAATCGAAGTTGCAGATAATCAAGCTATTGCGATAGCACTCTCTAGAGATGAGCACATTCCTTTCGCGTCCGTCAGTGCTTTAGCCTATGACAAAAGCAACATGATCGAAGAAACAAAGCGATTCCAGTTTGCACACACCCAACACCACCATATTTATCAAACCATCGTTTCTAAACAAAGCGCTCGCGCAGAAATGATCATGAGAGAGCATGCACACGCTACGTTAGGACACGCTCACAGGTACCACGACGTCGACAAAAAAGAAGGCATAAAACTTATCAAAAATAAGTCACACTGAGAGAGAACTATTTCCTAGAGGTACTTCGAGCATATTTCCACCTTCTTTCATTGGCTGCCCGACCATTTCATCGTATGCACTTTGATGGCATAACACCATCTCACCAACCATTTTTTCAGTAAACAAAGACTGAAGATCAAGTTTGTTGTGGCTGGTTAAGAACCCACCTGAATCTTTATGCACATAGTCTTCACTTCCATCCACGATCACAGAAAGTTGATATAGACTCGATTCAAGAGAATGAATTCGTACTTTATCAAATACATCAATATGCCTTAGATCTGACACCTTCATAGGGTTTCTCCACTAGCAATTCAACAGTTTGGGAATAACATCACACTCAGCCCACATCGCGAAAAGTGCTTATAAACTTTTACGGCAACAAACTGCAAAAGGATCTAAAAAAGCACAAAATAATGAAAAAATGCATTACTACCATGACTTTTTTATGATAAATTTCGCCCTCATTTAGTGCAGAAGAAATGTAAAAGCAAGTCTGTCGCACCAAATATGCACATATTTTGCATTTTTCATCACACAGCTTTTATTCGTTTTTCGCTAAATAACTCGATAGAGATTCCCTCGAAACACTCGTTACATCTCTATTATAAAAATAATACAAGCGTCGAAACGCTATTACTCGGAGACTTTAATGGAAGGATTTATAGACTTTCTAAACGGAATAATTTGGAGCCCTGCTCTTATATACCTTTGTCTAGGTGTGGGCCTTTTCTACTCATTACTTACACGCTTCGCACAAGTTCGCCACTTCAAAGAAATGTGGCGCTTGCTATTCAATTCAAACGAGTCATCAGAAGGGATATCCTCCTTCCAAGCACTTGCAGTCTCATTATCGGGTCGAGTTGGCGTCGGTAATATTGCAGGGGTAGCAGCGGCAATTGGATTCGGTGGTCCTGGCGCTGTTTTCTGGATGTGGGTCGTTGCCTTCTTGGGGGCCAGTACTGCATACGCAGAATCAACACTGGGTCAACTGTATAAAGTAAACGACGGCGGCCAATATCGTGGTGGCCCTGCCTACTACTTTGACCGTGGCTTAGGATGGCGCTGGTTAGGTGTTCTTTTCGCACTCTCCTCTATTATCGCCTGTGGCGTGTTCCTACCGGGCATTCAAGCAAATGCTGTAGGTAATGCCGTTGTTCAAGTATTCGGCGAAGGTAGCATTGTCTCTAGCTCATATGGTGATGTTGGCACAACAAAACTGGTTGCTCTTGCCGTTATCTTGGTCGTACTTGCCTTCATTATTTTCGGTGGCATAAAGCGCATCGCTCACTTTACCCAAATTGTCGTCCCTTTCATGGCCTTGGGCTATATTGTGATGGCATTGATTGTTGTCTTTATCAATATTGACGCCGTACCGGGTATTTTCTCACTCATTGTATCAGATGCATTTACCGCTCAAGCAGGTTTAGGTGCAGCCATTGGCTGGGGTGTGAAACGAGGCGTATACTCAAATGAAGCAGGTCAGGGTACCGGACCACACGCAGCAGCGGCAGCAGAAGTTCAGCATCCTGCGCAGCAGGGGTTGGTTCAAGCATTCTCGGTGTACGTAGATACCCTATTCATATGTACCGCTACTGCGCTCATGATTCTAATCACGCAGCAATACAATGTACAAGGAACACTGCCTGAAGGTCAGTTCCTGATACAAAACGTAGACCCTTCCGTTATCATTTCTTCCCCTGCGTTTACGCAAATGGCGCTTGAAAGCGTGTTTGGAGGAATAGGCCCCGTATTTGTCGGCTTTGCATTGTTCTTCTTCGCTTTCACTACGATTCTAGCGTACTACTACATTGCGGAAACAAACGTTGCTTATTTACGTCAAGCGTTAAAGCTCAACATCCCTCTAACAATTGTAAAACTGGTTATCATGTTTATGGTCGCATACGGCACGGTAAACACGGCAGGCTACATTTGGAACCTAGGTGATGTCGGTGTTGGATTGATGGCGTGGATTAACATCGTGGGTATACTCGTCATATTCTTTATGGCGAAACCTACTATGAAAGCGCTAAAAGACTACGAAGAGCAAAAAGCAAAAGGCGTCGAGAAGTTTACCTTTAACCCTAAAGCACTGGGCATTAAAGGCGCGGACTTCTGGGAAAAACGCTACGAAGAAGAAAACAAAAAATAATCACTCATTGAGTGCTTATTTAACATCAACTACTTTCAAAAAACCGCTAAACGTCATAATCGTTTAGCGGTTTTTATTTACCTA
The DNA here is from genome assembly GCF_000192865.1 of Marinomonas mediterranea MMB-1. Classification (NCBI taxonomy): domain Bacteria; kingdom Pseudomonadati; phylum Pseudomonadota; class Gammaproteobacteria; order Oceanospirillales; family Oceanospirillaceae; genus Marinomonas; species Marinomonas mediterranea. Next base: position 1,310,457 of record NC_015276.1, on the reverse strand, counting down.
ATATTGTCTATAACTTACCACTTAAAGTGACGAGCTTCTACACCTAGTGCTTCAAATGGTATCGCAGAACCTTGTTTTTGCGCAGCCCCATGACATACGATAGCAGGAATCAAATGCTCCTCTCTCGGATGACAAAAACGTCCGCCATCAATATCTGCCCACCCTTTCCAACGCTCTTTTACGTCTTCTACGGAAAAGCTCTCTTGAGTAATCGTATCATCTAACCAGGTCTGAAAATGATTAACGACGGATTTAAAACTACCCGTTTTTGGGCTAAAAAACGCACGCATGTTATGGAAACTAAAGCCAGACCCGATAATAAGAGCATCATCAGGTAATGCTCTTCCTAACTCCTCGCCCATTTTCCAATGAAGCTCTGGGTCTAATGTATTGTCCACAGATACTTCAAGAACCGGAATACTAGCGTCAGGATACATCAACATTAAAGGTATAAAGACACCGTGATCATAACCACGTACTTTGTTTAAGCGTGCCTTGATACCATTTTTCGATAGCTTATTGGTTAGCTCCTGAGCGAGTTCTGGTGCCCCAAGCGCAGGGTAGGTCAATTTATACGATTCATCGGGAAAGCCATAGTAATCGTACAATAAATCCGGTTGTGCGCTTGCCGTTATTTCAAACCCATCGGTTTCCCAATGAGCGCTCACCACAACAATAACCGAAGGTTTGGCTGGCAGCTCAGTTGATAAGGATTTTAACGTATTCACCAATTCAGTATGTGCAGGATCACCCAATACAGGAAGCGGTCCACCACCATGCGAAACAAAAGCAATATTTGACATTGTCATACCCCTTTCTCTTTCTTCGAGAATAAATCTAAATAACTGGGTGACGTATCAGACAACGCTTTAGAACGGCCGTTACTGTCTTTCACCCAACAGAATAGCGTCTATATTACTATTGCTTAATTAGACAATAAACAACATAAAAAACAATTCATTATTTCAAAATTATCAACAAAAATATCAGTCTTATCGATTCTTCCTCACCCAACAGCGCTCACAGAACTTTTACACCGAATATAAAAACACAAGAATTAGAAACAACATTACTACTATTGAAATACATTAAGCAGTCAAAATCCCTCTTATCAATGGGTCAGCCAGTCTCAATTGATTGATATTCTGAGCCAGTCTCAATTTAGCAATCACTATCAACACGCTGAATTTTCAAGACTAATTCGAAATCAGCGAAAACACTTCTAGCACCACAGTTACATTGATGCCGCGCTCAGATACAGCCAATTACCTAGCATTACGTTCGTTCGATATAAATAACGAAAAAGTTTAAGAACGTTTTGTTTAAGAACGCCATACTGTGTCAGAAACTTCCCCCTGATAACGAAGGTTATAACCCACGATGAAATTAACTAGGATATTAATTCCTGTCTTAATGGCAGGAGCGTCGCTCGCCTATGGCGAAAATAATTTGGATAAAGTCGATCAGGTCTATCTCGGCATCGATATTGGCATTACAGAAGGCGAGCGAGACGACTCTTTCGCCACAGGTAAAATAGGCTATCAACTTTCCGATGTTTGGGGGATTGAGGCAGGCTATTTAAACTCATTAGATAACGACGCCCCTAAAGACGCGATTAATTTAAGCGCACTGTATTACTTCAATCATTTCGAAGACACGTCGATTTTCGCGAAGGGTTTGATTCAGAACGATGATGAGGTGACGCTGGGCATTGGCATCGGTCTCCAACATTTTGTTTACCCTAATGTCAGTATTTCACCACTGTTGAGCTACCTTCAAAATGACGAAGGTGGTGAAGTTGTAGGACAAGTTGGGCTCAATTACTTCTTTGGAAAAACGAACTCTAAACCAAAAGACGCCGACAATGACGGTGTCATTGACCAAAAAGACCAATGCCCAAATAGCGCACCTAATGCAAGCGTGGATATGTCTGGCTGCGAAGAGAAAGCAACAAGCAAACCAACGGTCGTTGACATGCCTAAAAAAGTGGATTCTGATGGCGATGGCATCTATGATTCTGTCGACCAATGTCCGAATACGCCCGCTAATAATGAGGTAAATGATCTAGGATGTACGCTGCCAAATGATAACGATCAAGATGGCGTATTGAGCAATTTAGATCAATGCCCAACAACACCGGCAAACACAGCGGTCGATGATAAAGGCTGTGCCGTTGTACTCGACAGCGACAATGACGGCGTCATGGACACTTCCGATTCATGCCCTAATACCCCAGCTGGCTTTTCAGTTAATTCCGAAGGCTGTACATTATACGACTTACAAACTGAAGAAGTTCAACTGGAAATTCGTTTTGCGAACAACAGCTCAGAAGTCAAATCAGAATCGCTTCCAGTACTAGAAGAGTTTGCGACCGCTATTAATAGTTATGACCTTAAGAATGTAGAAGTTCAGGGGCATTCATCACTTGATGGCTCAGCAAGCTATAATCTGCGATTGTCTGAAGCTCGAGCGCAATCTGTTGCTGATGTATTGGTCAAGCAATTTGGTGTCGACGCTTCGGTTATTACCGCGAAAGGCTATGGTGAAACACAACCTGTCATCAATGAAATAAGTAACGAAGCCAACACGGTAAACCGACGCGTTGTTGCTGTTATCCAATATGAGGACAAAAAGGCCGTTCAGCAATAAGGAGAACGAAATACGAATCGTGACATTGACCTACGAGCCGTAAAGTAGGTATTTAAACTTTGTGTCGATATCCGGCGCTACGACAACAAGCACTAGATATCGACTCAAAACTTAAAGCAGAGACGCACGGACACCAACGTAACGTTCAAAGGTGACAGTGATCTCTGAACCGTTTAAGTTTTCACCAATGACAACCAAACGTGAACGAGTATCTTCCGATGGCCATTCTGGCATAGGGACAAAGGGATGAACTACTTGCTGAACACCATGAATAATCACTGGCGTATCGGGCTTCTCCTTAAACTCAATAATCCCCTTAATTCTCAGAATGTTCTCAGCTCGCATTGTGCTCATTAGCTCCAACCAATATGCGAAGGATTCTTCTGGCAAAAGCTCATCAAAGACCAAGCAGTACGATCGAATATTGCCCGCATGGTGAGACAAAGAAAACGCTGCAGGCTTCGATGGAATGTAAGCATCAATTTTAAGCACTTCACTTTTCAACGAATTCGCCACATGTAGGTTTTATCGTCTGAAATTTGTTTATAGTAGTAACCACCTAAACCGATCCTCCAAGGGCCAACATGTTGACCAATCGAAAAGTCTTGAAGGTACTCGACACCATTTTTGTAATCAGTATCGTCGTTTTTCGTACCGATATTTAATTGAAACCAAAAAGAGAACTCTAGGCCAGTGCTCGTGACGTAGCTAACGGCAAAACTTGGTGCAAACAGCCAGAAGTTAACCCCTGCGTTTGCCGCTCTGTCTTTGTCGTAGTCACCAGTAGGCGCTTGAATCGCGAATTGCGCATTCATAGAAAAGTTAGGTGCTGACGCCCAATGAAGTATCAGCGGTGTAACCGTAGCATCACCAAGTCGAAACACCTCGTCTTTCGCGAACAGAGTCCCGTTAGGCGTCGGGGTAGTTACATCAACATCAACATCAACATTCATAATCGGCACAATAGCCGTATTTAACACCGAATAGTTCATAATCCGTCATTTTTAAATACAATGCAGAAATCGCGTTAACACCAAGCGAAAAATCTTGCCCTGGAAACGGGTTGCCTTCATTGCCGTGCAATGTATCCGCTTCATAATAAGCGTAACGCAACCCTAAAAGGCCATTTGGCGCTTTAGGTGGCAAAAAGCCTGCACCAAAATCAGATGCTCCCATTGGAGTGGTTGTGCCGCCACCTTCAGTAGCGAAAGTTTGCGTACTTACAAAGGATGATGCTGCGATTGCGATAGCAAGGGGAGTTGCTAGGCTAAGTGTTCTCTTTTTCATAATAAGTCCCAGTCGTGATTTATTGTGATTTATATTCGTTTTTAATCCACAATATTCACATTACAACTCACTAGAACACACCGTTAGCCGAAATTAGCACAATTACATTTGTTTGCACCTAAGTGTCTCTGAAGGAAGCTCACTGAAAAGCGTTTTATAATCGTTTGCAAACCGACTTAGGTGCATAAAGCCCCAATCTGAAGCAATATCTTGAACCGCGACCTCTTCTGTTGCATCACTAAGTTCACGGTGCACTGCATTTAAGCGAACCGTACGCAAGTAACTGGTAGGGTTAATTCCAAGCGTTTCCTGAAAGCAATATTGCAACTTACGGCGACTTGTCCCCAATACATCGCACAACTCTAAAATAGTCGGCGCAACGTTTGTCCGACTCACAATGTACTCCCTTGCTTTATCGACTATTTTTTTACGAGCGATGGGCATTAATACAACGTCTTCTGTCGTATCAGATAGGTCAATGACGGTTTGAATAATCGTGTCGTGGATACTATTTCGTATCCCTTCATATTCAAGTAAGGCCAATGAAGAGTCTTTTTGTAATACATTAGAGATGAGGTTTAGTGTACTTTTCCCTTCCTCTAAAGCCGTGCCGACAAGAGGGTAAAATCGAGGGGGTTCTAAAAACGTAGCATAGATGTCTTAATTACTTAAATAAGAGGTCAGATCACGTTTATTGATCGAGATACACTGAACACCAAACTCTGCGGTCGTTCGTACCTCTGGTAATGCATCACCTAGCGCAAACAACTCATATTTGGTGTAAGGCGCTGTCCCTCTGAATAATAATCTTGATTAGAAAAGCCAAATGGAAAACTGAACGTCATCGCATCAGGCCATGCTGTACCGCGCTTAATCAAAGACTGATTATATACTTCTTTCATGAGTTCAACGTCTTTAAAAGAAAGTTGCTGAACCTTACCTTCAAACTGTCCGGCAGATACCTAATCACATTCGATATCCCAACTAGAAAGAGCGCTTTCATGCGAATGAATGTCCGACGAATCGACCTGCCGGTATAATAACCCATCTTCAACTATTGATGCTTTATCATGGTGCACTCCAGACTGATAAACTAGTTGATGATTCAACTATATTTCTATTTTATTAAACAACGAAATTTATTCGTTTCCAATAACGGATAGCCGATTTTTAGACAACTAAGATGGCTAAAACAGCCGGGAGATCACCCAATACAACACTTAAACCCTTGATATTATTCAAATCTACGTTTAAATCGAAATCACATTATACGCATAAAAAAAACTCAAAAATCCAACAATGAGACGCGCTGAAGTAAAAACTATCCTTTATTAATCGCTTTCAGGCTCTTTTTATAAAACCTTTCTGCGCCTTCTTTTACCGAAATATGATTAAAAGCCACTTCATGTGAGATGTTCTGAAGCTGAATAGCGACTTCTCCCGCCTGCTCAGGTGGCGTTGCAGGGAGCCCCCCTACATAAGGTTTTAGTTTATCAATATAAGTGACCGTTTTAAGGCCAATCTCATCAAGGCTAGGCTCTAAATAGGTCCGAACATCGGACGATGCAGAAATACCGCGATCAAACCCGAGTATTTCAGCCGCCTTCAAGTTAGTCACAAAATAATTAATAAAATCAACGGCCTCTTGCGGCGCATAGGAATTTGCCGTTACCGACAACATTTGCGAAGGTTTATAATAGTGGCCCGGAGTGCCGTTTAATATAATCGGAAAAGGCCGTAAGTCTAGATTATCATCAATATGCTTCTGATAATTCACCAGCATATTTGAATGCGCAAAATCGAGTGTTGAATAGCCCATCACCAATAATGACGTTTCCATAGAATGCTTATCCAACACCTGTAAGTCCGGTGGAACGCATCCCTTAACGCCTCTTATATGCGCCCACATAGCAAACCATTCTGCGATATCACTAGCATCAAAAGCAAGTTCACCAGATTCGTTGTACAACGCTCTATTTCTTTGTCGTAACCAGTTATTCAACAAAACGGCCAACCCACTTCCATCCGTCATCGCATAAAGATTTGAGTTGTTTCGACGCTTGGCAAATAATTCACTGTGCGCAATTAACTCGTCCCAGGTCATGTCGAAACCGGGGCTATCAAGCTCTAGTTCATTCCACTTGGACGTCGCTACGACGGTCGCTGCAGAGTTAATACCGAGGTTGACCCCATACAGTTTCCCATTAATGCGGCAAGAATCGACATTGGCCTCACCAAATGAAGATAAATTCAAACCATTATCCAAATAAGCGTCTAACGGCATGAGCACACCATTATCGGCATATAACTTAAGGTATCGTAAATCCATTTGAATGATGTCCGCCAATTGCCCAAGTGCGACGTCAGAAATAAACGTCTGCCAGTGGTCGAGCCAATCAAAATGACGCCCTTCAATTTGAACACTCGACTGACGCGTTACATAGGATTCAATCACCCTGTTTGTTAAATCCGCTCTATTTTGCCCTCCCCACCAATTGAATCGAAGCCGAGCTTCTTCGGCGCTGAGATTGGGAATCCAAGCACAGTTTGCTAATAATGCAGAGGTTTTAATAAACTGTCGACGTGTTACAGGGCTACTTTTCATGCAGATCACCACTAATTATTATTAGTCTATTGAAATTGGTTATAGAGAAATTCGTTTCACGCTTTCCTTTTACGATGTTTTAGTCAAATAACGATGAGGTCGTTCGAGAAATTCCGACACTATCTCAGGTTTCATTGGTTTAGCAATCAGATAACCCTGAGCCTGAGAGCAGCCTTCTTTATTTAAATAATCAAGCTGAATTTGCTCTTCAATGCCCTCTGCAACCGACTCTATATTGAGGTTGGCACAGATGCCGCAAACAGCTTGAACAACGGCTTGACTGTCTTTCGACGTCAATACGTCATTGATAAACGATTTATCGATTTTGATGCGATCAAAACTAAAGCGACGTATGTAGCCTAAGCTAGAATAGCCCGTCCCAAAATCATCCAATGCGATTTTAATTCCCATCTCTCGAATGGCTTCAAGAATCTCCAAGTTCGCATCCGTATCCTGCATTAATGCACCTTCAGTTATTTCCAGCTCAAGCCGTTCGGGTGGCAGCCCAGACTGTGCAAGCGCTGACCGAACATCTTTAAGTAGAGACTTTGCAGAAAACTGTATAGGCGACACATTGACGCTCACTTCAATATCATTTGGCCAATGCATCGCCTCCATACAGGCGTGCAATAGAACCCATTCCCCTATTTCGACAATTAATCCCGTTTCTTCCGCAATCGGAATAAAGTCAGCAGGTGAAATTGGGCCTCGAGTCTTATGAGGCCAACGTAACAATGCCTCAAAGCCTTCTACTTCGCCGCTTCTAAACCCCCACTTAGGCTGATAGGCGAGCTCTAATTCACCGTTACTCAAGGCATCACGAAGTTGCATTTCCATTTCACGCTTGTCTTTAATTGCTTGACTCATTTCAGGAACGAAAAAGGAGTATTGATTGCGGCCCTCTTCTTTCGAATGATACATAGCCAAATCAGCGGACTTCATTAACTGAGACGTGTCGATACCATCAATTGGCGCTCTCGAAATACCAATTGATACACCAATAAGAATATGGTTTTTTTGGATAACATAAGGACTGCTGACCGCTCCAATTATTTTCTGTGCAAGGCTTTGCAATTCACTTATGTCCTCAATACCTTGAATCAGCATCGCAAACTCATCACCACCAACACGGTAGATCTGGCCATAGGCGCTAAAGTTAGACTTAAGCCGCTCAGAAACTGCCACTAACAGCTGATCGCCAATCGGGTGACCTAAGGTATCATTGACCTTTTTAAACAAATCCAGATCCATGAAAAAGACGGTTAACTCTGGCGTATGATCACTTTCTCGAATCAATCCCTGACAATCATCTAAAAACAAACGACGATTTGGTAGATGAGTTAATGTATCGTGGTACGCTAGGTGTTCTATTTGTTCTTGTTGCTGTTTACGCTGGGTAATATCATCGTGTACTGATATCAATCCCCCTTCGATCGTTTCTGCCGTTCTCACCGAAATAATACGTTTTTCATGCTCAGCGCCTATTCGATACTTTTCATATAGATAGGATCGGCTTTCGCCGTCAGACATATTTGGAATTAACTTAGCCCCTCGACGGTTACATATACGTAATACATCGCGAAATGGCGTGCCTTGTTGAACTTCGTCCTTATGCAGCTCATAGAGCGCCTTGAAGCGCTCATTGCAAAGCAATAACTGCCCCTTTGCATCCGTCATACACAAACCTTCCGGAATCGTTTCAAAAGCAATAGAAAGGCGATCTAATTGCGTTTTTATTTTCTCTTCAGATTCATCTAATAGGCGCTTTCGAGCTTGATTCAACTCAGTCACTAACGCGTCAAATTGATAGGCCAATGTGCCAAGCTCGTCTTTCCTTACCAGTAGCGCCTCAGGCATGGTCTGCCCCAACTCTTCGGACTCTCTTAACCTCAATACAAACTTTGTTAGACTTTCGATCGGCTGAATCAAACGCAAAGACAAAAGTATTCCGAGGCCAAGTAAGACAAAAACGGGCACAGCAGTAATAAAAATAAGAGACTGTTTAGACTGCTCAAGCGTATCGTAAGTACTTTGACGAGCAACCTGATAACGCGCTCTAGCCTCTTCTTCGACACCACTCAGCACAGAAGATAATGCCAATCCGGTTCGAGAAATCGCTAAACGCGTGATAGAAGTGCCAGAATAAAACAAGTTTGTGCGCCGCCATATATCATGAAGCCCGTTTCTAGATGAAAGAGCGTTCGAAAACTCATAGAGCTGCGTAAAAATATCATGACTTAATTCGGTATCAATTTGTACCGACGGCCCATTGGACGATGCCGCATTTAAATACTTATTTAACCTTTCTAAACTGATTTCATTTTGCTCAACCACATTGTTCCCTGAGTAAACTAAGGCTGCAGAATGAGAATGTTCACGGAGTCGTTGAACAATGTGCTTTATTTCACTCGTTATTAGCTCCAACAAAACCAATTCCTCTACATAGACCCAAGACTCCTTATTTAAATTAACAGCGCTATTGTGGGACGCTTTTTCCAACTCCAATTGGCCAAGCATGACGTTTGCCTGTTCGAGAACCTCTTTAAGCTGCTTAGAAAAACCCTGTTGCAACTTCGTTTGAATATCACAAATATTCGCAAGGTCTTCAAACGCACTTCGAGATTCCATAATCGCCGACTTTAGCTTACGCTGATGTTCAGAGAGCCCTAACATTCCTAAGAAATCAGAAAGCTTAGTCATGGTAAGTAAATCTTTTTCGACATGATCTTCGGGTAAATTTCGATGGGAGCCATCAGCAGCTTCACACGCTCTGAGCAAATTCAGCGAGCTGGTATTTAAGTCGTACATCGCGTTCGTGGCACTGATCGTTTTGGTCAACAAAGGCAAATGTGTTTCTGTCGTCACTGAAACGGACGTAAAAACGGTATTACTAAGGTTGACGCCGAACCAGCCAACGGCAGCGATGATGCTCACTATCGCCGTTAAAGCCACCATTGCTTTAAATTTTAGTCGCCGAGTAATGGATTGAACGTGATATATCAAAGCTTTACCTCATAGTTTGGATAACTCAATGAGTAAGACGGTATCTAAACAATGTTTTTGATTGAGGCGCAGCCAGTTCTAACGATCTTACTAATTGAATTGCTCTGATAGTCTAGATAGACACTTAGAATTCCGATGTTATGATGTCGTATAGTGACGGTAACAAGATGTATTTTTAGAAGACCATCTGTAGCAAAAAGATGCGAAGAGAAAACGCGTTCAAAATAAGAACGTCGACTTAAATCTGCTAGAAAGGTGAGAAATGCCGCAATTGAAGTGGTACATTTTATAAACAGACAAGTTTGAAACAACTATATCAATCAGAGCAAAAGATAAGATCTGTTCCTTTTTCCCATATTAGTGCGCCGTTCCAATCGGGGTGACACCATAGGTCGCCAATCGCAACGAGTGTACCCTCTTGATATATGTAAGGCAGATGATCTCGCCACCACGTTGGTATTTTCTGATCATGAAGCCATTTTTTAAGGGGGCGATGTAATCCATTTTTCAATTCAAGCACCTGTCCTTTCGGCCTTTCTCTAAGCTCTAACGGACTTTCTCCACGTTCTAAGGCGCAAGTTACCTTGATACGCCCGAATGCACAATTGAACCATTCGTTAGGCGTTAACTTGCCTAGAAGCGGCGCCCTATCTAATGGTAATACGTACAAGCGATGGGCCCTTCTCGCTAGCCGAAAATACGCTCCCACATATTCTGGCTGTTTTCCAACATTCGAAAACAACATGCCCATCAGAGCCTGTGTTTGAGGGGACGTAAAAGAAATGTTCTTTTTATTTAAATACGCAGAAATCCAATAACTCTGTTCATCTTCAGGTAATAAGTTCAAGTCCAGACTACCGTCGTCGTTACACATAGAGTTTAGCGCTTGACCGACTAAACGAGACACTACCTGCCATTCTTTTTGAATACGTGACGCATTGGCCGCCAACCTAATCGAGATATCTGGATTATTATTTTGCCATGGGTTGATCACGCTATGTCGTAAAAAATTCCGTCGATAAGCCTGATCTTGATTGGACTCGTCTTCAATCCACTTCAAATTGCATGAATAGGCATACTGTTCGATATGAAACCTAGAACAATTGAGCAAAGGACGATAAATAATAGCATCCGCTAGAGGACGACTAGATGGGATGCCACCAAGACCCTTCAAGCCAGTACCACGTTCCAAACGAAACAATACGGTTTCTGCTTGATCATTGGCATGATGGGCTTGAAGAAGAATATCATTCATTTGAAGGTGTTTTCTAAAGACTTCATATCGCGCCTCTCTGGCAGCGTTTTCAAACGATGCAACGCCCTCGATCACTACCTTTTCGACAATGAGTGGAATTCCTAACGCCGCGCACGATGTTTTACAATGCTCCACCCATGAATCTGCATGTTCGCTCACGCCATGATGAACATGAATCGCGCTTAACCGAATACCTTTATACAAAGACTCGATTGATTCCAACTCTGACGCAACCAAATGCAATAATGCTTCAGAATCCAAACCGCCGCTATAGGCAACCCAAATCGTTACGGCACGATTGTTTTCTCTCGGTAAAAATTGCTTTAAAGCATTAAGATCCAGCGTCAACACAGCCATTCAACCCAACCAAAAATTTAATTGCTCCAGAGAAAAACACAAAAAAACCTCTCATTTGTTCTCTATATCAGAGTAAATGAGAGGTTTTCAAAAGACAAACCGACTAGCAATCCTACTAAATATGAAAAGCTAGACTACTGAGCTTTAAGCCTTTGCATGCTGTCGTCGTGCAAAGATCTCAGTTGTATTAAAGCCCGTATGCCATAAGTCGCTTGTAGCGGCGTTCAAGAAGTTCATCTTCAGACAAAGCTTCCATTCTGTCTAACGCTTCTAGTACGTTCTCTTTGTAACTCTGTGCAATAGATTCATGATTGATATGAGCGCCACCAAGAGGCTCCTGGATAATAGTATCCACCAGCCCAAGCTCTTTCAATCTGTCAGCGGTAATGCCCATTGCTTTCGCTGCGTCCGATGCACGCTCAGCACTTTTCCAAAGAATGGATGCGCAACCTTCCGGAGAAATAACAGAGTAAGTGCCGTATTGAAGCATCATAAGCTCGTCACACACACCGATAGCCAATGCGCCACCAGAACCACCTTCGCCGATTACCGTCGAAATAATAGGTGTTTTAAGTCGAGACATGACCGCTAAATTGTATGCAATGGCTTCACTTTGACCACGTTCCTCGGCACCAATGCCAGGGTAGGCTCCAGGTGTGTCAATCAATGTCACTATTGGCATTTTGAAACGTTCAGCCGTCTCCATCAAACGCAATGCTTTTCTATATCCCTCAGGGCGAGGCATACCAAAGTTGCGCAAGACTTTCTCTTTAACTTCACGACCTTTCTGATGCCCGATAACCATAACAGGACGGCCATCTAGACGAGCGATACCACCAACAATGGCGCGATCATCCGCATAATGACGGTCGCCGTGCATTTCCTCAAAATCAGTGAAAGCGTGTTTAATGTAATCTAACGTGTAAGGGCGCTTTGGGTGACGAGCTAATTGTGAAACTTCCCATGCGCCAAGATTACTAAATAAACTCTGAGTCAATGCGATCTTTTTATCTTCTAAACGACTGATCTCATCACTAATATTCAGCTCATTGTCGTTTCCGACCAATCGTAACTCTTCAATTTTCTGTTCGAGCTCAGCAATCGGCTGCTCAAAAGGTAAATAATCTAGATTCATTATAAATACACTACTATTTGTTTGTCGTAATTTTATCGGATACCCGCTTCACAAGCACCCTTTTCACACGCGATATCCGCTGTGCGTATTATAGAAATTCTAAAATGGGGCTAAGTATACACCAACTGCACATTTTGTTTACCGTATTGTTTCTGTAACTCGTGAATTAATTCATCATCTGGGCGAATTTTCCACGCGGGCCCCAGACGAACATCACCAAGAGCCTGATCTGTGTCGAAACCAATAACAACATCACATCCATCCCCCTTATACGGTGCCATCTTTTGCGCCAGTTGGGCAATATCTGACGGTGTAATATTCGTTTCTTTCCAATCAATTCGAAGCGCCTCAACATATCGAACACGCGCCTGAGCCATACTCAACACATTGCGAGCAATCACCTTTTGACCGCCTCGGAATTCGTCAATACTGACTTCACCTTCAACTACAACAACTTCGTCAGCCAACATCACGCTTTTAAACGTCTCATAGTTATCAGGAAAAACCGTTACTTCTATTCGAGCAGAACGGTCATCCAATGTCATGAAGGCAATATTTCCGCCACGCTTACTCTTAGTAACACGCATATCTACAATCAAACCAGCCAATACTTGAGTATCGCGCTTAGGCTGAATATCAACAATTCTAGAACGAACAAAGCGACGAAGTTCTTTTTCATAGTCGTCGATTGGGTGACCCGTCACATAAAGACCTAATGTATCCTTTTCGCCGTCTAGGCGCTGACGGCCAGCCCACTCATGTTGAATGCCTATCTCGTCATAGGCGTTTTCAGTAGACTCTTCGACGGCGACGCCAAATAAATCCATCATGCCTGCATCTTCGTTTTTAGCATTTTGATCAGCACGTTTTAGTGCCTCATCAATGCTTGCAAACAATGTCGCTCTATTTGGGCCGATCGTGTCAAATGCGCCAGAGCGGACCAATGCTTCCATAACACGTTTATTTACTTTTCGACCCACACGCTGACAGAAATCGAAAATGTGTTCGAACGGGCCGTCTTGTCTAGCTTCAACAATCGCTTCAATTGGCCCCTCGCCCACCCCTTTAATGGCACCTAAGCCATAAACAACAGCACCGGCTTCGTTAACGGTAAATTTATAAACCGACTCATTCACGTTAGGAAGCTCAAGTGTCAGCTTCATAGCCCGACACTCTTCAATGAAAATAACGATCTTATCGGTATTCTGCATATCGGCAGAAAGTACCGCCGCCATAAACGGCGCAGGGTAATGATTTTTTAACCATGCTGTCTGATACGACACCAAAGCATAAGCGGCGGAGTGAGATTTGTTAAAACCGTATCCAGCAAACTTCTCCATCAAATCGAAGATGTTACCGCCAAGGTCTTTATCAATATTATTTTTTGCTGCGCCTTCCATAAAAATCAGGCGCTGCTCTGCCATTACTTCAGGCTTTTTCTTACCCATTGCTCGACGAAGCAAGTCTGCTCCACCAAGCGAGAACTTTGCCAATACCTGCGCAATCTGCATTACCTGTTCTTGATACAAGATAATGCCATAGGTGGGTTCCAGCACAGGAATGAGGTCATCATGTTGATAGTCTGGATGCGGAAACGCCAGCTCTGCGCGTCCGTGCTTACGGTTTATAAAGTCGTCCACCATGCCCGACCCCAATGGCCCCGGACGATACAAGGCAACCAATGCGATAATATCTTCGAATCGTGATGGCAAAAGCTTTTTAATCAGCTCTTTCATTCCTCGCGATTCCAGCTGAAATACCGCGGTCGTCTCAGCGCGTTGTAACAGATCGTAGGTGGATTTGTCCTCAAGATCTATTAAAGCGATATCAAGTGGCGGCTTACCTTCTTTGGCGTGAAGTGCATTAATATTACCCAGCGCCCAATCTACAACAGTTAGCGTTTTTAGTCCTAAGAAGTCGAACTTAACGAGACCCGCTTCCTCAACATCGTTTTTGTCATATTGGGTGACCAAACCGCTACCATCTTCTTCACAATAGAGCGGCGCAAAATCCGTTAATTTGGTTGGCGCGATAACCACACCACCCGCATGTTTACCAAAGTTACGAACAACGCCTTCAAGAGAAAAGGCCATTTCCATTACGTCGGCAGCCTCTTCATCACCTTCAATAAACTCAACTAACGCAGGTTCTTCTTCTAGCGCCTTTTTCAAGGTCATACCAATTTCAAACGGTATCAATTTAGATAGTTTATCACCTAGGCTGTAAGGCTTACCTTGAACACGAGCAACGTCACGAACCACCGCCTTAGCCGCCATCGCACCAAAGGTAATAATTTGAGATACCGCATCACGACCGTACGTACGCGCAACATAATCAATAACCTTGTCTCGATTTTCCATACAAAAGTCGATATCAAAGTCAGGCATAGAAACACGTTCTGGGTTCAAGAATCGTTCGAAAAGAAGATCGTATTCCAACGGATCTAGATCCGTGATTTTAAGCGCATATGCAACTAAAGATCCAGCACCAGAACCCCGTCCTGGGCCTACAGGAATATCATTGTCCTTAGCCCATTGAATGAAATCCATTACGATCAGGAAGTAACCAGGAAACCCCATCTGATTAATAATGTTGAGCTCAAAATCAAGTCGATCAAGGTATTCTTGTCTTCTGTTGGCGATACGGTCGCCATCTTTTTTGATAAGGACCTCTAAACGGTCTTGCAGACCTTTATGAGAAAGCTCATTAAAAAAGTCATCCATTGTCATGCCATCAGGCACGGGGTAATCTGGGAGGAAGTACTTACCCAACAAAACGTCAACATTACAGCGTTTTGCGATTTCCACCGTATTCTCAAGAGCTTCAGGAATGTCTTCGAAAACAGCTTCCATCTCAGCCGCACTTTTGAAGTACTGCTCTTCGGAATAGCGACGCTTTCGGCGAGGATCATCTAACGTAACACTATCGTGAATACATACTCGCGCTTCATGTGCCTCAAAATCCTCTTTTTTCAAAAAACGCACGTCATTTGTTGCCACAACAGGACAAGAGGCTTCCGACGCTAGCGGAATAACGGTATGAATATAGTCTTCTTCTCCCGCCCTCGCGGTACGTTCCATTTCTAAATAAAAACGATCAGGAAAAACAGACATCCAGTAGTCTAGGTATTTTTTTGCCTCTTCCGTTTTGTATTTACTCAAAAGGAAGCCAATATCCCCTTGAACGCCTCCCGACAGGGCGATTACATCTTCACTATGTTCCTCAACCCAAGCTCTTTGTACAATTGGCCGACCTTCATGCTGCCCTAGCTGATAGCCTTTAGAAATAACTTCTATGACATTTTTATAACCTTTATTCGACATTGCCAACAAAGTAAGACGAGTGCGGACTTCTACCTCTCCCTGCTCTTCTAAAATGACATCCGCGCCACAAATTGGTTTAATGCCTTTGTCCATTGCACCTTTGTAGAAACGGACAAAACCACACAGGTTATTTTCATCAGTGATCGCAACAGCAGGCATTTTTTGAGCTTCAGTTTCACCAAGCAGCCCTTTAACTTTAACTAGGCCATCTACAAGAGAAAACTCTGTATGTAGCCTTAGGTGTATAAAAGAAGACATTTAACCTACCTTAAAAAAAATAGTTCAGATATATATCATATTCACTGACAAAAATACGCTGGCCTTGCGGTCAGTCACACTCGCTAAAAATACCCTATCAACAGCCGTCAAGCGCCCGTTTCACTGGGCCGAAGCTGGTTCGATGTATTTCACAAACACCGTGTTGCTTAATCGCGTCCAAATGCACTGCCGTGGGGTAACCTTTATGTTTTTCAAACGCATATTCTGGGTACTTTTCAGCCATAAGCACAATCTCTCGATCTCTTGTTACTTTCGCAAGTATTGAGGCCGCTGCAATCGCTTGATGTCTCGCATCGCCTTTTACCACTGCTTCCGCCGGGCACTTCAAATCTAAAGGAATACGATTGCCGTCGATTAACGCATGTTCTGCGGGTACAGGTAAACTGTTTACCGCTCGGGTCATCGCTAACATACTTGCGTGTAAAATATTCAGCTCATCGATTTCCGCAACACTGGCTCGAGCAATCGAGAATGACAGGGCTTTTTCTATTATTTGTGAATATAAACGCTCCCTCTTCTTCTCTGATAATTTCTTTGAGTCGTTTAATCCGTCAATGGTTAGGTCGGGATCAAGAATAACAGCCGCGGCCACAACGTCACCCGCCAAAGGGCCACGTCCAGCTTCATCAACGCCGGCAACTAAATGCCCAAAATAAAGATCACTCACAAAAGGCGCAGCAATGCTCACTCATTTCTCCGGTATTATTTTTTTTCAATTAAATGCTGAACCGCCAAGGCGGCAGTTTCGCCAGCATTCAACCTTAACGTGTGATGTAAACTTAGATAGGTCGCTCTAACGCTCTCATCTTCAGAAAAATGCTCCCACGTTTCGATTAAATGATTGGCTAAATTCTCAGGTGTTGCGTCGTCTTGAAGTAACTCAGGAACGAGCATTTGGTTAGCTAATAAATTTGGCAATGATACGTATGGAACCTTCAACATCCGCGACATAATTGCATACGTCAATTTCGTAAATCGGTACGCAACCACCATTGGGCGCTTAACCAGCATGGCTTCCAACGCCGCAGTACCGGATGCCAATAATATCGCATCACTTGCAGCCATCACAGTACGCGATTGGCCATCTACAACAAGTGCGTCTATATCAGCCTCTCTAAGAACGCCTTCGATTTGGTTACGACGATCGTCATTCGCTGCTGGCAGAACAAATTTAGCATCAGGACAAACCTGCTTTAACTGTTTCATTGTTTCAGCAAATAATGGGGCAAGTCGCGCGACCTCTCCTCTTCGAGAACCCGGCAAAATGGCAAATACAGGCTCATGGTCTACCAGGTCAATGCCAAGCTCTAAGCGAGCCTGCACTTTATCAGAATGAAGTGGAATCTCATCCGCAAGTGTATGACCAACACACGTCACGGGGATATTATGTTGTTTGTATATTCCCGTTTCAAATGGAAACAAGGCTAACATCAAGTCGACAGATTTCTTGATTTTGAATATGCGTTTCTGACGCCACGCCCACACTGAAGGGCTAACATAGTGAACTGTCTTAATCGCTTTATTTCTTAATCGGCGTTCAAGAGGAAGATTAAAATCCGGTGAATCTATGCCTATGAACGCATCTGGACAAGTCTCAACACAATGATTAAAGAGGTGCTTTCTAATCTTGAGTAGCTCTCTTAGACGCCCCAACACTTCGACTAATCCCATTACTGAGAGTCGATCCATCGGATATAAACTTAAAAGCCCCTCTTGAATCATGAGCGGCCCCCCAATGCCTTCAAACTGAGCGTCAGGGTAAAGTTCTTTTAAATGTTGAATTAAGCTCGCGCCTAAAATATCACCTGACGCCTCACCAGCAACAATGACAAACCTTTTCACCGACACCCCTTAAGCAACGATTTAATAGAAAGAAAGGCTAAAAATAGCATTTAAAGATAGGCATTAAAAAGCCCCGAGGTATCTATACTATGAGAGATTTGAGTCGAAGACTATCATCTCTCCATATACCATCGGGGCTGAAAGTAAAAACCGATTTTATCTAACGATGCCTCTATTTGAGGCTTTAATCGAATCAACAAACGCCATTACTTCAGGGATCTCAAAAAACACACTGTTTTGAATATCAGATAAGGCTTGCTCATGCGTTAAGCCCTTTTTATATACAATTTTATAGACATGCCTTAACGCTTTAATCACGTCAGCAGGCACTCCTCGTCGACGCATTCCCTCGAAGTTCATACCGTGAGCTTTGCATGGGTTTCCTGAAACCATAACGTACCTAGGGACATCTTTGGTCACCATCGACCCCATACCACACATACTGTACGAGTTAACCTGACAAAATTGATGTATACCAGTATATCCACCAAGAATAACAGAATCACCAACAAAAACATGGCCCGCTAGCGCTGCATAATTAGCGAGTATATTATTGTCGCCAACAATGCAGTCATGCCCAACATGAGTACTTGCCATGAATAAGTTGCCATGACCTATCGTCGTGACGCCGTTATCCTGAACCGTTCCACGATGAATCGTTGCATTCTCTCGAATGACATTGCGATCCCCGATCTCCAGTCGAGTAGGTTCACCTTTGTATTTTTTATCTTGATTCGCTTCTCCTACCGAAGCGAACTGATAAATTTCATTATCTTTACCGATCATCGTGTGGCCATTAATAACCACATGAGATTTAACCTCTGTTCCTGCATCTATCGTTACATCGGGACCAATAATACAAAACGGCCCAATCTCGACAGTTGAGTCAATTTCAGCTTTACTATCAACAATCGCAGTAGGGTGTATCGACACTATCGTTTCCTATCAGCACACAAAATTGTCGCTGAACATGCTAGCTCACCTTCGACCGTTGCCTTACATTCGAACTTCCAGATTCCACGGCGCTCTGTCACGATTTTCGCTTCTAGTTGGAGACGGTCTCCAGGCACTACAGGCCTTTTGAAACGAGTGTTATCAGCCCCAACAAAGTAATAAATAGAACCGTCTTCTGGCGTTTTATCCATTGTTTTGAAACCTAACACACCAGCTGCCTGTGCCATTGCCTCAATGATCAATACACCAGGCATAACAGGATGATCAGGGAAATGGCCATTAAAGAAAGGCTCGTTCACCGTTACATTTTTATAGGCAACAATTGAATCATTTAGATTCAATTCTGTTACTCGGTCTACCAACAAGAACGGGTAGCGGTGAGGCAAATATCGGCGAATTTCATTCACATCCATCATTTAAGATTAACCTTCTGTCAAAAGCTTTTTTACTTGTTTTTCCAATTCAGAAATCTGCTTGGCCATGTCGTCAATTCGTCTAAATCTAGCGGCAGAACGACGCCACTTATCGGTGGAGTCGACCCCAGTACCTGATGAATAAGAGCCAGATTTAAGAATTGATTTACTTACTAATGTCATCGCAGTGACATGTACATTATCTGTTATTGTAAGATGACCGATAATGCCTACGCCTCCAGCGATCGTACAATTTTTACCTATCGAAGTACTTCCAGCGACTGCGGCACAGCCTGCAATAGCACTATTATCCCCAATTACCACGTTGTGAGCAATTTGAACTTGGTTATCAATTTTCACGCCGTGCCCAATCTCAGTGTTTTCCAATGCTCCGCGGTCAATCGTCGTATTTGCGCCAATCTCTACATTGTCTTTGATTATAACACTACCCAGTTGATGAAACTTAACCCACCCTTCCTTTGACGGGGCGAAGCCAAAGCCATCGGAACCAATAACGACTCCACTATGAATAATACAGTGTTTACCAACTTTCACACCGTGATAGAAAGTCACATTAGGATAAGTATGAGTGCCTTCACCAATAGATACGTTTCTTGATACGACCGTCCCAGCTCCGAGATAACAATTATTTTTAATAACCGCATGCTCGCCCACTACGACATTTGGCTCGATCACACATCCTTCACCTATAACAGCGGAATCAGCGATGACAGCCTCTTTACTCACAGTATTTAGATCGGATGTCGAAAACGTCGAAACATCGCCTTCAAACTTTTTTGTCAGAGTCGCTAAAGCGAGGTAGGGGCTACCAACGACAATCGCATTATCTAGGTTAGTAGCGAGGAAGGCATCTTTGACTAGCACTGCACCCGCTTTTGTGGAATTCAGCTTATTTGCATATTTAGGGTTAGCTAAAAAGCTAAGTTGACCTGACGATGCAGCTTCTAACGTGCTCAGAGAATGGATAAGGTAGTTGGGATCACCGACTACCTCTCCACATACCAATTCTGCTAACTCGCCTAAGCGATAACTCATTTACTCGCCCTTATTAAGAACTTCAACTAATTGCGCCGTTATATCAACCGATTGTGCTGCGAAGATAGTGACCTGGCGATTCAATACTAAATCCAGTTTTTTCTCTTCGATAAGAGATTTTAAGGCTGCCTCACCTTTTGGAAGTAACGACTTTATAACCGCTTGCTCTAGGCTTTGAGCCTTTCGCTGCATCTGAGCTTCCATGTTACGCACTTTAGATTGAGCGGTTGAAATATCTTTCTTGCGCTGAGTAGACAGCTCTTGAGACAAGGTTAATTCATCTCGCTTATATGCATCAATCAGTTCGTTGACAGATTTTTTTTCTTGATTCAATCTTGCTTCCATTGCCTGAATCTGAGATCTGGGTGCTTTAGAGGCTTCCTGACCAGCGTTACTCTGTAATAAAGCAGCTCTCATATCTACAACAGCGACTTCCGTTGCTGACGCCGTATTAATAGCCAATATACTAAATAACGCAAATACAAAAAATTTCACAGTTTCACCTACTATTAGCAAATTATATTAGAATGTAGTGCCCAGCTGGAACTGAAAGAAGTCCGTGGAGTCACCTGTTTTAGAGTTCAACGCTTTCGCCAAGTTAAACGACAGCGGCGCAATAGGTGTTATCCAAGTCCAGTTAAAGCCAAAACTAAAACGAATTTCAGACATATCAACGCCTTCTTCACAGGTAGTATTGCCAGAATAACAATAGTCTGTAAAGACATTACCTGCATCAATAAACAGCGACGTACGTACCGATTTATGATCTTCTACCATTGGCATAGGGAAGATATATTCTGCCGTCCCTGCTAGAAGTATGTTTCCTCCGATTGCCGACGGATCAGTATCATCGTCATAAGAGTTCTGAGGCCCTAGTGAAGATGAGCTAAAACCGCGTACTGTTCTAGCGCCACCTGCGAAATAGTTCTCAAAGAAAGGTAACTGGTCTGTATCGCCATAACCAGCTCCATAGCCGACACGCCCTTTAAGCCTAAACAAATAAAGATTTGAATCGCTCAACCCCCAGTAACGTTGAGAGTTAAGGGCTATTTTATAGTAACTTTGATCGCCTACAGGTGTCGCAATATCGAAGGCCGCTTTTGTTGAATAACCTTCTACAGGCAAAAGGCCACCAACTAGATCACTATCCGTCCACGTAATATTAGCAATGACATCGTTAAAGGTATTGCCATATTTCTGGATATAGTCCTGAGTTTCGTTGGAAGGGTTAGAGCCTAAATCAATCCCTGTTTCTTTGATCGTCGCACCAAATGCTAAACGTTGAGTATCTGATATCGGGTAACCGAACGACACACTCGCTCCGACCTCATCAAGATCATAATCTTCGACATCATCTTCGTCATGATCACTGATTTTATAAAACACAGAGTAACCGCGACTAATGCCATCGACTGTAAAATAAGGATTATCATACGATAATACATAGTTTTGAGTCTGGTTAGTGCGACTTGCGTTAAAAGACAGCTTATTACCTGTACCTAAGAAGTTTCGCTTCGATACGCCAAATCCTAGTACTGTGCCATTTGTTTGAGAGTAACCGACACTAGCTTGTATGCTACCCGATGGCTGTTCTTCTACTGACACAACCAAATCAACCTGATCTGATGTTCCGGGAACCCGTTGCGTTTGAAGATCAACATTGCCAAAAAATCCCAAACGCTGAATAGCACGCTTAGAATCTTCAATTTTCGAATGCGTTGCCAGTGCACCTTCAAATTGCGTCATTTCGCGGCGCAATACCTCATCACGCGTCTCACTGTTACCTTTAAAGTTTATTCGACGGACATAGACTTTAGGTCCAGGAGATATCTGATAAGCCAAATCAACAGTTAGGTCATCATGCTTAGTCGGTATAATATTAACGTTTGTAAACAGATATCCTTCATCACCAAGCTCAGTCGAGATCGCTTCAATAATTCGCGTAATTTCTGAGCGAGAGAAAACATCTCCCGTACTATGAGTAATGTGTTTCCAAACTCGGGATTCGTCGATTGGCAGCGCCCCACTCAAGCTCAGCTCGCCAATTTTATAGGGTTGCCCTTCATCGACATTAACGGCGATATATACATCTCTCTTTTCTGGAGAAACACTCACTTGACTGGAAACCAAGTTATAATCTAAATAACCTCGATCCAAATAGAAACTCTTCAACGTTTCGAGATCCCCCTGTAGTTTGGGCTTTGAGTACTCATCAGCCGAACTAAAAGGGTTAAAATAGCCCGTCTCTTCAGACAAAAAGTTTTTTGTCAGCTCCTCATCTGTGTAAGATTCGTTGCCAACGATGTTTACATGAACAATTTTGGCTGTTTCGCCTTCTTCAATATTAATTGCAACGGCAACACGATTACGAGGTAAAGGGCTAACATCGATATCAACATCAGCACTGTAACGCCCTTGAGCAAAGTATTGGCGCTGGAGCTCTTGTTCTATCTGATTAATAGTATCAGGTTTATACGTCTCGCCCACTTCTAAGCCAGAAAACTTCAACCCCTTTTCTAGCTCTTCTGTTGGGATCAAGTCATTACCATCGATCGTTAATTCACCTATCGCTGGGCGTTCTTTAACATCGAAAATAAGGACATCATCTTCCTCGTAAACTTGTATATCACTAAAATAACCGCTTCCAAATAAAGCATTAATTGCACTGTACACATTATCAGAGTCGTATTGCTGACCTTGCTCAAACCCTATAATGTCGAACGCCTTTGAAGGCTGCATAAGCAGCAAACCATCGATACGAACATCCGCAATACTTTTTGCAAAACTATGGCTAACAAACACTGCCATTACAACAGCAAAAACAATTCTCACATATACCTCTCTAACAACATCAAAGGCGAGCTAAATCGTTAAACATGGCAACCGCCATCAAAGCAAATAACAATGACGCGCCGATTCGGTACGCAAAACCCTGCACTCGCTCAGACACAGGTTTCTTACGAAGAGCCTCGATACTAAAAAATAATAAATGGCCGCCATCAAGCATCGGAATCGGAAGTAGATTTAGCACTCCCAAACTAACACTAAGATAAGCCATAAACTTCAAAAATGACTGCAAACCAGAGTCTGCAGATGCACTCGCTACTTTTGCAATTGTAATAGGCCCCGATAGATTATCGATCGAGATCAACCCTTGCAGCATTTTACCAATAGATGAAACGGTCAAACTAACCATGGTCCAAGTTTGCTGAAGACCATAAGCAAACGATGAAAAGAAACCATACTTAGTCTCTCGAATTAAACTAGGGTCATATTCAACAGATTTAACCGAAATACCAGCAATTCCGACTCGCTTTCCATTTACCTCTTTTTCTTCGGGCACAAGCGTCAAAGAAAAGATATTTGCACCTCTTTCGACCTCAACCTCCAAAGGACGATTTGGGTTGCTTTGCACCCACCTAACAAATGAGCGCCAATCAGACACTAATTCGCCATTTATAGAATGCACAGTATCGCCATGCATAAATCCAGCAGACATAGCCGCGCCACCGTCAAACACTTGATCAATAATAGGTGCGATCGCCGGCACCCATGGCGTCACACCAAACTCTTCAATCAAGTTGTTCGGCTCTTTATTAGCCAACCATCGATCTAACGTAAATGATGTAGCCTCAGGCACATTAGATCCATCAGGAATATAACGAATCTGAAATTGACCACTTTTTCCGATAAGGTCGGCGAGCACAAAGTTGATATCTTCCCATGATTCGACCGATCGGCCATCGATCTGAACAATTTCATCATGCTTACTCATTGACGTTTGTGCGGCAGGACTGTTCTCTTGGATGCTTCCCATTTTAGGCGCTAAATGCTGAACACCAAGCATCCCTACAACAGCATAGAGAAACACGGCTAATATAAAATTAGCGACAGGGCCCGCTGCAACAATAGCGATACGTTGCCAGACGGTTTTATAATTAAACGCCTGAGATTTTAATGCCTCAGGTATTTCCCCTTCTCGGCTATCAAGCATTTTGACATAGCCACCTAACGGTATAAGAGCTAAAGTATATTCCGTCCCTGTTTTACCGTAATAGGTGTAAATTGGCTTCCCAAAACCGACAGAAAAGCGCAAAACCTTTACGCCGCAACGTCTAGCGACCCAATAATGCCCAAACTCATGAAACGTTATCAGAACGCCTAACGCGATCAAGATAGAAAGAATGCTTTGTATCATTTCATACTCCATGAACCAACAATCTTATTGGCCATTGCCCGAGCTTTTTTGTCAGCATCAAATACAACATCCAAATTATTGACCGCGATTACTTCGGAGCGTTCCAAGACTTCTTGATTTAATTCTGAAATTTGCAAAAAACGAATCTTATTGTTTAAGAAAGCATCAACTGCAACCTCATTGGCCGCATTTAGTGTCGCCATCGCACTTCCTCCTGAAAACCATGCTTCAGAAGCGAGCCTAAGATTAGGAAAACGATTAAGATCCGGCTTTTCAAAGTTCAGTTGAGACACTTCAAATAAATTAAGAGGTTTTACCCCTGTTGCCGCACGATTTGGCCACGTCATTCCATAGGCAACCGGAATCTTCATATCGGGATTACCCATCTGGCAAATAACCGAGCCATCTATGTAAGAAACGAGAGAGTGAATGACACTTTCAGGGTGAACAACAACATCAATATCATCTGGAGTAACGTCAAACAACCAACACGCTTCAATTAGCTCCAACCCTTTATTCATCAATGACGCGGAATCAACAGAAATTTTTCGCCCCATTGACCAATTTGGGTGCTTACAAGCCTGTTCCGGTGTGACCGAAGCCATCTCTTGTTTAGACCAAGTTCTAAAAGGCCCACCTGACGCAGTTAACATCAAGCGGTCGACACCCGATTTATGTGCATACTGACTATTGTGAGGCAAACTTTGAAAAATAGCATTGTGCTCACTATCAATGGGCATAAGAGTCACCGAGTTACTTTTCACCTCATCCATGAAAAGCTTACCGGCAGTCACTAGTGATTCCTTGTTTGCTAATAAAACCCGCTTACCTGCTCTTATTGCCGCAAGCGTAGGTTTTAATCCAGCAAAGCCCATGATGGCAGCCATAACTTGATGGCTATTAGGATCGGATGCAATACTTTCCATTGCATCCGATCCATATTCAAAAGACGTGGAAAGCTCAGGACACAGCTCAGCAAGACGATCCCGTGCTTCAATGGACCCCATCACAGCTCTTGATGGACGAAACTGCTTGCAAATCTCCGCCATTCTTTCAACGTTTTGATTTGCTGCAACACTCTCTAACTCAAATTGGGCAGAATTCAGAGCAATTACGTCAAGCGTACTTTTACCAATAGAGCCTGTGGCACCAAGTAGACAAATTTTTTGTTTCACAACCACCCCGACAAAGAAAGCAATAAAACAAAAAGAGGGGCTGCAGAGGTCAAAGAGTCAACTCGATCCATGACCCCACCGTGACCAGGAATAAGATTACTAGAGTCCTTAACTGATTCATGTCGCTTAAACATACTTTCACTAAGGTCACCCAAAACGGAGACAAATACTGTCAACAAAGCAATGACAGACATTATCAATGTCTGTGTCGCAGAAAAATCAGACAAGTGTGAAAAGACGAACATGCCAACTTGGGTAAAAAGAACGCCACCGATGACCCCCTCCCAAGATTTACCAGGACTAACCTTCGGCGCTAGCTTTCTTTTACCAAAGGCCTTCCCTGAAAAGTAGGCCCCAGAGTCAGCCCCCCATATAAGTCCCATCAGCAAAAGAATCCAGACGATAAAATCAGGAGAGCCTTTCAAGACTGCAAGCGCTGCCCAAGTACTTACTAGGATATAGATTCCAAACATAAGACGGACATTTGTAGACTGCCAGCCCATTTGACGCGGAAACCTAACAACCCAAAACAAACTGATAAACCACACTAAAGGGGCAAAAAAGAGAATATTTTTCTCAATATCTAGAGAATAAAGCACTGCTATTGCACCAGCGACGCTACTCGAAAACAACACTCTCAGAATTTGATTTTTTACACCGGAGAGCCTTGCCCATTCCCAAGCGGCAAGCAGTACCACCGCCCCCATAGCAATGAGAAAAGCGCCCTGAGGCAAAAAAAATACGGCTAAAATAAAAAAGAAGGCCATGAAAATGGCACTCATTACACGAGGTAAAAGCATACTTAACGGCCACCATATCGTCGCTGCCGACTTTGGTAGATACTCAAAGCCTCTGCAAAATGCTGTTCGCTGAAATCCGGCCACAATACAGGTAAAAAAACAAATTCTGCGTATGCTAATTGCCATAGCAAAAAGTTACTTACCCGCTCCTCTCCCGAAGTTCGAATTAAAAGATCTGGTTCTGGTAAGTCTGAGAGTTGCATGTATTTTGCTAACAATAACTCATCTATGTCATCAACAGATACCGTTCCTTCGATTGCATCTCTGGCGAGGCCTTTCATGGCTTCTGCAATATCCCAGCGACCACCATAGTTTGCTGCAATCACTAATACCATGCCGTCGTTGCGGGAGGTTGATTGCTCAGCTTCCATTATTTGATGCTGCAACTTTTCGCTGAATCCTTGCTTATTCCCAACGACTCTAAGTTGAATATTATATTCATTAAGTCGTTTGACCTCTTTACGAAGGGAGCGCATAAACAAATTCATCAAACCATCGACTTCTAGCTTGGGCCTTTTCCAGTTCTCACTTGAAAAAGCGAATAGCGTAACAACCTTAACACCAGCCCTTGCCGCTGCTTCCACTGTTCGTCTGACCGCACTTGCACCTGCAGTATGACCTGCAATACTCGGAAGGAGCTTTTTCTTAGCCCACCTATTATTGCCATCCATAATAATAGCGACATGCTGCGGAACAGTGGATGCCTCACCGTTATTTGTCGTTAGAGACATACCATTACCTAAAACAAAAAGGCGAGCTAATCTCGCCTCTTATTAATAAATACGATAAAGACTAGATTGCCATCAGGTCTTTTTCTTTAGCTGCTAAACGTTCTTCAACTTTCGCAACGTATTTATCGGTAAGTTTTTGCACTTGATCTTGCCCACGACGCTCTTCGTCTTCAGAAATTTCTTTCTCTTTGGTAAGATCTTTTAGATTGCCATTCGCATCACGTCTAATATTACGGATAGCGATACGACCATTCTCCGCTTCACTACGAGCTTGTTTAGCGTAGTTTCCACGAGTCTCTTCGGTAAGAGCAGGCATTGGGATTCGAATCAAGTTGCCAGTCGTTGAAGGATTTAAACCTAAGTCTGACTTCATGATCGCTTTTTCGATCTCAGGTACTAAATTGCCCTCCCAAGGAGAAATACCAAGAGTACGAGCATCTTCGACCGTAATGTTAGCCACCTGACTCAATGGCGTCGGCGAACCGTAATAGTTAACTTTTATAGGATCTAAAAGGCTAGGATGTGCTCGCCCTGTACGAATTTTATTGAAAGAAACTTCTACGGAGTTAACCGCTTTCGACATGCGCTCTTCTGCGTCTTTAAGAATTTCGTTAATCATATTTTCCTCACTTAATCACTGTGCCTTCGTCACCACCGACCATAATATTGGTAAGAGCGCCAGGTTTATTCATATTAAACACTCTTATTGGCATCTGGTGGTCACGAGTCAAACAGATAGCTGTTAAGTCCATAACACCTAACTGTTTTTCCAAAACTTCATCATAGCTTAATGTATCATACTTCACAGCAGAAGGGTCTTTCATGGGGTCTGCTGAATACACGCCATCCACTTTTGTTGCCTTAAGAACAACATCCGCGTCAATCTCAATACCGCGTAGACACGCAGCAGAGTCTGTTGTAAAAAACGGATTACCTGTACCTGCTGAGAAAATCAACACATCGCCATCTTTCATTAGGCGCATTGCTCTACGGCGATCATAAGGCTCAACAATTCCCGTCATAGTAATTGCCGACATAACGCGAGTTCGAATATTTGCTCGCTCTAACGCATCTCTCATCGCCAATGCGTTCATTACTGTCGCAAGCATCCCCATGTGATCACCTGTCACACGGTCCATTCCTGCTTGACTCAACGCCTGACCTCGAAATAGGTTACCGCCGCCAATCACGATTCCAACTTCAACGCCAATACCACGAAGCTGGCCAATCTCCAAAGCAATGCGATTCAAAACTTTGGGGTCAATCCCAAACGTTTCATCTCCCTGTAGGGCTTCGCCACTCAATTTTAACAAAATACGTTTGTAATTAGGGTTATTTTCTTTGGGCATCACAACCTCCAGCAACGATTCCTACATCAGAGTAATTTTTTTGTCAGTATACAGATTTCTAAAAAACCTGCATTCACAAAAAGGGGCAGTCTAGCTGCCCCTTTTGTTTGATTCGCGAAGAAAGCTTAACCTTTTAGTTGAGCCGCTACTTCTGCTGCGAAATCTGTCTCTTCAACTTCAATACCTTCACCTACTTCAAGGCGGATAAATGAAGTAATTGTTGCACCAGCTTCTTTCGCAAGCTGACCAACTTTCTGTTCTGGATTCTTAACGAATGGTTGTTCAACCAAACTATTTTCCGCCAAGAACTTCTTGATACGACCACCGATCATTTTATCAACGATCTCAGCAGGCTTACCTTCCATATCAGGCTGTGCGCGGATAATTTCTTCTTCTTTAGCAAGAACTTCCGCTGGCATATCTTCACCCTTAACAACTTGAGGTGATACTGCTGCCACGTGCATTGAAACGTCTTTAGCTAGCTCAGCGTTACCGCCTTCTAGCTGAGTCAATACCGCGATTTGGCCATTGCTGTGACGGTAACCTGAAACCAAACCACCTTCTACAACAACTGCGCGACGAGGAGAGATGTTTTCACCAATCTTCTGAACAAGCGCTTCGCGAGCAACGCCGATTTCACCAGCTAACAATGTTTCGATGTTTGTCTCTTTTGTTTCAAAAACAACATCAACAACTTTGTTTGCAAACGCGATGAAATTTTCGTCACGTGCAGCAAAGTCAGTTTCAGAGTTAACTTCTACAATTACACCGTAAGAGTTGTCGTCCGCAACTTTAAGAATAACGGTACCTTCTGCAGCGGTACGACCTGCTTTTTTAGCAGCCTTCATACCACTACTTTTACGTAGCTCTTCAATTGCAACTTCAATATCACCGCCAGCAGCAGATAGAGCTTTTTTACACTCCATCATACCCAAACCTGTACGGTCACGTAGTTCTTTTACCATTGCTGCAGATACTGCGGCCATGTTTAATCCCCTTGTACGATTTCAAATTTAAAAAAAGGGGCACTCAGCGCAACCCCTTTTTCGAAACAAAGACCAATAATGGTCCTTAAATTTAGGCTTCAGTCGCTTCGTTTACTTCAACGAATTCATCAGCAGTACCAGCTGCTACTGCACGGCCTTCTAGAGCCGCATCAGCGAACGCAGAAACGTACAATTGAACTGCACGGATAGCATCATCGTTCGCAGGGATAACGTAGTCGATACCATCTGGGTTACTGTTAGTATCAACGATACCGATAACTGGGATACCCAATTTGTTCGCTTCTTTGATTGCAATGCGTTCGTGATCAACGTCAACAACGAACAAAGCATCAGGAAGGCCACCCATATCTTTGATTCCACCCAAAGAAAGCTCAAGTTTCTCAAGCTCACGAGTACGCATTAGCGCTTCTTTCTTTGTTAGCTTTTCAAACGTACCATCGTTCATCTGATTTTCAAGGTCACGTAGACGCTTGATAGAAGCACGAATAGTTTTGTAGTTTGTCAACATGCCACCCAACCAGCGATGGTTTACGTAAGGCATAGAAGAACGAGCAGCTTGCTCTTTAATAGATTTAGCTGCAGCGCGTTTAGTACCAACAAACAAAACCTTGTTTTTGTTTTCTGTCATTTTCTTAACAAGCGCTAGCGCTTCATTAAGAGCTGGAACAGTATGCTCAAGGTTGATGATGTGAATCTTGTTACGAGCACCAAAGATGAAAGGCTTCATTTTTGGGTTCCAGTAACGAGTTTGGTGACCGAAGTGAGAACCAACCTGTAGAAGGTCGCGCATAGAAACTGTAGGCATAACAATATCCTTTATTTTTTTGGGTTGTTTTACACTCACCAACTCAAAGTTTCAGCCTGATTAGGTTTAAAGCAACCGTAGGCACCCCAGAAACTCGTCTTATTGTGATGAGGTCGTTAAATTTCATGATTTTATTGTTTTTCAAGAACATCTCAAAAAACGTGCGTTTTATACCACAAAGCCCAAAAAAACTAAAGACCTTAACCAACAAACACACCTAAAGAGATCAGTAGTTCGCCTTTTTCCATTACGGGTAGCGCTAAAACGTGCCAATTGAGGTAGAATATTGAGTAATTAAATCTGTAGCCATATCCTGCAGTCAACACTAGCAAGAGTTTACGACAATTTTATTATGAGCAATGAAATCCTTCAAAAAGTAAAAGACCTAACGGACAACGGGCGAATTGAGGCACCAAGCTGGACACCAAAACCCGCAGCTACCCAATTCACGGATACCAATGACATTGAAGGCATGCGCACTGCGGGTCGCCTCGCCTCAGAAGTACTTGTTATGCTAGAGGAATTTGTCGTTCCTGGTGTTACCACAGAACAGCTAGACATCATTGCCCACAATTACATTGTTGGCGAACAAGGCGCAATTCCTGCACCACTTGACTACCACGGTTTCCCTAAGTCCTGCTGCACTTCAGTTAACGACGTAATTTGTCATGGCATTCCAAATGAAAAGCCGCTTAAAAAAGGCGACATTGTTAACATAGACATTACCGTAATAAAAGACGGCTACTATGGCGATACTAGCCGCATGTTTTTTGCAGGTAGCGCCGCGCCGCACGCAGAGCGCCTTTGTAAAGTCACTCAAGAATGTCTCTACCTTGCCATCGATATGGTGAAACCTGGAACGCGCTTAGGGGACATCGGCGCAGCCATTCAAGCGCACGCACACAAACACCACTACTCCGTTGTCGAAGAATATTGCGGACATGGCGTTGGCACTACCTTCCACGGCTCGCCACAAGTGACTCACTATGGCAAGGCAGGCACAGGTGCAACACTTGAAGAAGGTATGACGTTTACGATCGAACCAATGATCAACGCAGGCAAAAAGCAAGTAAAACACTCTGGCCCAGATAATTGGATAGCCAAAACGAAGGATGGTAGATTGTCAGCTCAGTATGAGCACACGCTTCTTATCACGGCAGACGGTGTTGAAGTATTGACAAAACGCCCGGAAGAAACGCGTTTTTATTAAATCTAAGTGCAAGTAGTTTATAGCACCTTACGCTCTAAACTACCTCGCATTGCGAATTCGATCTAGATAAAACATGACTAAATTAGCTTAATATAAAGAGGCGTTTGATGGAGTTCCCTGCTTTCCCTGATGCACCTCCACTTCTTACAGATGACGAAAAACTGGAACTGAGCAAACCAAACTGCTCAGTTACTCGTTTTAAGGACATTCTTACTGAGAAGACGACTGCATACCATGATCTTTTTAACGACCTATATCCAGTTGAAAAACTAGTAAAAGGTTTTGCTGAACTGTATGACGACGTACTTTACGCGGCATGGCAAGGCAAAGGTCTCGATACTGAACCAAAAGTATCCTTAACCGCAGTCGGCGGATATGGAAGAAGTGAACTCCACCCGAAATCGGACATTGATCTACTCATTCTTCTTAAAGACGATCAAGACCTACCTCAAGACAAAATAGAAAGCTTCATTACCTTTTTATGGGATATGAAACTCGATGTAGGGCATAGCGTCAGAACCATTGAAGAAGCGAGAACGCTCGCAGAAAAAGACATCACGGTTATCACGAATCTCATCGAGTCTCGCACCTTAGCTGGCTCTAGTGATTTACTTGCTACTCTTCAGCTGCAAATCGACACCAATCACATGTGGGATGGCCTTAGCTTTTATCGCGCCAAGATGAAAGAGCAAAAGAGCCGACATGAAAAATATCAAAACACGGCCTATAACCTCGAACCTAACCTAAAAGAATGTCCTGGTGGGCTACGAGATATGCAAGTAATCGATTGGGTTGCAAAGCGGCATCTGCATACTCACCGCCTCAGCGCTTTGATTGATAAACAATTTTTGTCTGAAGATGAATACATGCAAATCAAGGGCGCAGTAAGCCACCTTTGGCGAATTCGCTGGGCGCTTCATATGATTGTTGGACGTAAAGAAGACAGACTCTTGTTCGACCACCAACGAACACTAGCAAAGCTATTTGGTTTTGATGATGAAGACCTTAAACGAAATGTCGAACGCTTCATGCAAGGATATTATCAGAGCGTTGCCGCTATTCAGCAACTAAACGACCTCTTGTTGCAGCATTTCGAAGAGTCATTTCTTTTTATAGATGATAACCCAAACATCGAAGTACTAAATTCGCATTTCCAAATCAGTAATGGACAAATAGAAGCCAGATCAGCAACGCTATTCCAAGATACTCCCTCGGCAATGTTGGAAATCTATGTCTTGATGGGAGAACGAGAAGACATTAAAGGCATTCGCTCCAATACGATGCGTCAACTCCGCGACAGTCTAGACCTAGTCGACGACGAGTTTCGTAACAACAAGGTAAATACCAGCCTATTTTTAGATATTATCTCAAGCCGCTATCGGATGACTTACATTCTAAGGTCAATGAAACACATTGGCTTACTTGGACGTTATTTACCCGAATTTGGCGCTATTATAGGCCAAATGCAACACGACCTTTTTCATATATACACGGTTGACGCACACACATTACAGCTCGTCGAAAATATGCGTCGCCTATGGTTACCAGCCGCGAAATCCCAATTCCCTATTTCTGCTCAAGCTATCCGCCATGTTCCAAAAGTCGAATTACTCTATATTGCAGGCCTTTATCACGATATAGCGAAAGGCCGCGGCGGCGATCATTCTGAACTAGGTTGCGAAGATGCAAGACTATTCTGTGAGCGGCACGGCCTATCCAAACACGAAACGAATTTAATTGTTTGGTTAGTAAGACACCACTTACTCATGTCCGTAACAGCACAGCGCAAAGACATATCAGATCCTGAAGTCATATGGGAATTTGCAAGCCTAGTCAAAAATCAGGAATCTCTCGATTACCTTTTCATATTGACCGTTGCGGACATCAATGCCACCAACCCAACAATGTGGAACAGTTGGCGAGCCTCGCTAATGCGCCAGCTTTATCTCGAAACTAAGCGCGCCCTACGCCGAGGTCTTGATTCGCCAATTGACGCCGACATGCAAGCAGACGAACACAAACAGCGCGCATTAGAAATCCTAATTGAACGCAATGTCGATATGATGGAAGCAGAGTCTATTTGGGACGACATCGAGGACGAATACTTCATTCGTTCTAGTGGTGATGAAATCGCATGGAATACAGAAGCTATCATCAAACATCGTCCTAGCACGAAACCGCTCGTCGCAATAACACCACTCGGCGGAAGAAACTTCTCTGGTGCTTCTAAGATTTTCATTTATACGCCCATTGAAAGCCACGTATTTGCAGTAACGGCTGCTATCTTTGAACAGTTAGGTTTAACAATTTTAGACGCTAAAATTAGTACCACTAACGACAAGTACACCCTAGACACATTTGTGGTGATGGATAGCGACGAGAATGAAACAAACCTTTACTTAGACAAAGATCGTATAGACCTAATAAGAAAAACGCTAATTGAGCAGCTTGCCTCACCTTCTAACTATGAAAGCATGGTACAACGCTTCACCCCTCGAGTTCTGAAGATCTTCAACTCACCGTCCACAGCACATTTTGTGAGTCAGCCTGAAGAAGTTTGGTCGGCACTGGAAATAACAGCTCCTGACAGACCGGGGTTACTTGCAGTAATAGGTCAATTCTTTATGCAAAACAACATAATGCTTCATAAAGCGAAGATTGCGACACTTGGCGAACGCATTGAAGATACATTCTACATAACCGAACAAAACGGCGAACTCATTACAGACAGCATGCGAATGAAAATGATCTGTACGCGCCTGAAAGACAGTATTGATCGCTTCTCTAAAGCGACGGAAGAGAACTAATGAATCCTTTAATTAGCAACCTACACCCCTACCCTTTTCAAAAGCTTGCAGAGCTTCTACAGAACATAGAACCCGCTTCTGACAAGCCACTTATAAAGCTAACCATTGGTGAACCTCAGCATGATGCTCCACAAATCGTGCTTGATGAACTACAAAATTCACTTAATGCGGTTAGAAAATATCCGAGCACAAAAGGCGACCTCGGACTCCGAAAAGCTATTTCAAAATGGGCTTGCAATCGGTTTAACCTACCTACGCTAAATCCAGATACAGAAATACTCCCAGTAACTGGCACTCGAGAAGCCCTCTTTGCCATTGTTCAAACGCTTGTAGGCGCTAAAGAAAACAGCATCGTTGTTAGCCCAAACCCTTTCTATCAAATATACGAAGGCGCCGCGATTTTAGCGGGGGCAGATCTGGAATTTCTAGCCTGTGATGAAAGCAATAACTACCAAGTTGACTATCGCTCCGTTCCCGACGATGTTTGGTCTCGCTGTGAAATCGTATTTGTTTGCTCCCCTAACAACCCTGCAGGCACCGTCACTCCACTCGACGATTATCGTTTTCTATTAGCACAAGCCAAAAAATTCAATTTCACCATCGTTGCCGACGAATGCTATTCTGAAATTTATTTTGGTAAGGATAAGCCTTTAGGGCTATTAGAGGCATGCGTCCAGCTTGGAAATGATCGATACGAAAATTGTCTTATTTTTCAATCCCTCTCCAAGCGTTCTAACTTACCTGGACTGAGATCTGGTTTTGTAGCAGGGGATGCCTCTCTACTCAAACCATTTCTACTATATAGAACATACCAAGGCTGCGCGATGCCAAATCACCATCAAGCCGCCTCCATTGTCGCTTGGGGTGATGAGCAGCACGTCCAACAGAACAGAGATATCTACCAGAGAAAATTCGACACTGTGTTGAACATACTGCAACCGGTTATCAAAGTTAATAAACCCGAAGCTGGTTTCTATTTATGGCCACAACTTCCAATGAACGATGAGGAGTTTTGCGTAAAGCTGTATCAGGAAGAAGCAGTCCTTGTTTTACCTGGCAGCTACTTAGGCAGAGACGTCAATAACAAAAACCCTGGAAGCAACCATGTCAGACTTGCATTGGTAGCTGAAGAAGAACTATGTGCGGAAGCAGCAGAACGCATTCGCAATTTTATAAAGAGAAATTTTCCTCTAAACGAACTGGAGCAATCGAACTAATGAGCAACTCTATTTTTGCTTTCGGCCTAGGCGTAGGCACACAAAACAACGAAAACGCTTGGTTAGAAGTGTTTTATGCCGCACCTGCCGTTAACCCTGAAAATACCGTTGTCGACGCTATTCTAGAAAGCACAAATTACGAAGGCGGTAATGCAACCCTAATTCTAGAAGAGGCAGACTTAAATCGTCTACACCTAGCTTTACTCAAGGCTGGCAACATTGAACAAGCAGAACTTGCTTCAAAATTAAAAGCATCAAAACAGCCAGTTGTTCTTTGCGTCCTAGCAGAAGATGCAGCACCAACGAACCCAGCTGAAGTACATTTAAAGCTTCAACTCATTTCAAACCGACTCGTTCAGCCTCATAACACAGTACTTGACGGAATGTTTGGATTGCTTGTCAACACAGCATGGACAAGCGACGGCCCGATCGACGTAAAAGAACTCGCAGATCGCCAACTAGCGGCTCGTATGGAAGGCCGAACAATCGAAGTTTTCAGTGTCGATAAGTTTCCTAAAATGGCTAACTTTGTCGTCCCTTCAGGCGTTCGTATTGGTGATGCGTCGCGCATTCGTCTTGGTGCTCATTTGGGCGAAGGCACGACAGTCATGCACGAGGGCTTTGTAAACTTCAATGCCGGCACACTTGGCGTGAGCATGGTTGAAGGCCGAATTTCTGCAGGTGTTGTCGTTGGCAACGGATCAGACCTAGGTGGTGGCTGCTCTACAATGGGAACACTGTCTGGCGGTGGCAACATTGTTATCGGTGTTGGAAAGGAATGCCTAATTGGCGCCAACGCAGGTATCGGTATTGGCCTTGGTGATCGATGCACAATCGAATCAGGCCTATACATTACAGCGGGATCAAAAGTTGCGGTTCTTGATGAAAACAACAAGGTTGTTTCTACTGTGAAAGCGCGCGAGCTTTCAGGTCAATCAGACCTTCTGTTCCGCCGCAACTCAGAAACCGGTGCTATAGAGTGCAAAACCAATAAAACTGCAATCGCTTTGAACGAAGCGCTGCATGCGCACAACTAATTTCATCAAATAGACACCAAAAGCCCAAATATACGGCTTAGTACGCATAAGGAGACTAACTTTCTTATGCGTACCTTCTTTATGCCTTCAATTTACAAAACAGAGCACCCTACAATGATCACAATTTACGGCATCAAAAATTGCGACACTATGAAAAAAGCCATGCGCTGGTTAGATAATCGAGGAACAGAATACACCTTTCACGATTATAGAAAAGATGGCTTAGACGAAGCCCTACTGACTGCTTGGATTAATACACTTGGTTGGGAATCGATTGTCAACAAACGTGGCACAACGTGGCGCAAGCTCGATGACGCCATAAAAGAGAAAATGGACAATCAACTCGCGTTAACCACGCTGATAGAACAACCCGCTATGATCAAGCGCCCTTTACTAATAACCGGCGCCGGCATCACGCTTGGGTTCAAAGAAGCTGAATACGAAGCCATCTTTGAATAGAAAGAAAACCTAATTTTCTATGGTAAGATAACAGGCACATAAGGGTCTTGATTAGTTTGCTTCTGATCCGATATTTGCACAGGAGTCAGATTAGAATTTGAACCCTGTGAACCAGAAGATTGACTCTTATCACCCTGAATAACAGGCACATAGTAGGCATTTTGCACTTTTCCTGAGTTTCCTTGAAAAAAGCTGCAAGCACTTAGACTGATACCTAAAAATACAATTAAACTAATTCTCATATAATAACCCTTTTTGCTGCTTACACTTTATCATAGCGTAATTAGCAAAAGCGAAATAAAAGTAGGAAAAGCATGACTCAACAGTCGCCCACCACAGATTCTCACAATACGCTCACACCAACTCTCGAACTTGCTATCGACCTAATGTCTCGAGCTTCGGTTACACCCGAAGATGCAGGTTGCCAAGAAACCATGATAAAGCGACTTGAGAAAATCGGATTCACTGTTGAAAAAATGCCCTTTGGTGACGTAAAGAATTTTTATGCAAAGCGCGGTAATGACGGGCCAAACTTGTGTTTTGCTGGCCATACAGATGTCGTCCCCACAGGTCCAGAAGCCGAATGGAAAGTACCTCCTTTCGAACCTCAAATCATTGACGGGATACTTTACGGACGCGGCGCAGCCGACATGAAAGGTAGCCTAGCATCAATGATCATTGCCGTAGAACGCTTCATTGACAACAACCCGAATCATAAAGGGCAAATTTCATTTCTTATTACCAGCGATGAGGAAGGCCCATTTGTAGACGGCACAACCCGTGTAGTCGATACGCTTATGGCACGAAATGAAAAAGTTGATTGGTGTATTGTTGGTGAACCATCGAGTACAAACACACTTGGTGACATTATTAAAAATGGTCGTCGAGGGTCTTTTAGTGGCGACCTGACCGTCTTCGGAAAGCAAGGCCATGTCGCCTACCCTCACCTAGCAAAGAACCCCATTCATCTAGCATCACCCGCGATTACCGAACTGTCAGAGACCGTCTGGGATCAAGGGAATGATTTCTTCCCTCCCACAAGCTTCCAGGTATCCAATATCAACGCGGGCACAGGCGCAACAAACGTTGTTCCAGGGACACTAAACGCGCAATTCAATTTCCGTTTTTCGTCAGAGCTGGATTTTGACTCACTAAAAGAAAAAGTGATCTCCATTCTCGATAAACATGAATTGAACTATGAAGTTGACTGGACCTACAACGGCCTCCCGTTTCTAACACGCCCTGGAGAACTCGTCGACGCCATAACAAAAGCCATAGAAAAGACCGTCGATATTACCCCGACACTGTCCACATCGGGCGGGACATCAGATGGCCGCTTTATTGCTAAAATGGGCACACAGGTTGTCGAACTAGGACCAATTAACGCAACGATACACCAAATAAATGAACATATTGAAGCCAACAGCCTTAATCAACTTACAAGCATTTATGAAGGTGTTTTAGAAAACTTATTCGGTTAATCACTACGTAACCACACCTAGAATGAAAAAACGTTCTGTACTACACGAGCTCGCTATTAAGCTGGGAAAAGACCCTAAGCGAGCCTTAATGAAGCTAATACAAGGCGGCTTGCTGTTCTTGTTTGGCACCCTTATGATTCTCGTATCAGAAAGAGCATTGACTGATTCAATGGTTCAGGAGCTGGCTGCACTTTTAGGCGTCATTGTCGCAGCAGCTGGCGTTATCTGGTCTCTGATTGGCTACTTATCCATGAGTATTTTGAGAATTTATCACATGCTAAATCGCAAGGATTAGTTATGCAGGCAGATATCGAAATTTACGTTTTGTCGTGCCCTACTGAAACCATCGTTGAATGGCTTTCCCAGTCTTTTAAAGTTCAATCCACTACCTCAGAGTCAGATACTTCACTCACTCTCAAACTTCTCCATAATAATCATATAATTCCTGTGACCATCTTAGAAAAAGCCGCAGGAAAACGCTTTACTTCAATCTGGTTCGATTCCCCAAATACACCTTGGAAAAATGACATGGAATGCGCTAAAAGCGCCTTTGAAGTACTTCAATCCGAAGTTCGATGTAATTTTCAAGGCTGGCAAGAAGCAGGTGAAGAAGACCCTGACCAATGGTGGCGCATTAACGCCAATGGTGAAGGGCTATATATCTGGAGATAAACACATTCACAAACTGACTAAAAGTCACAGTTATCCAACCACTATAAAAATTAACGAGTTAAAAAAATGCAAATTACCTTATTGAAAGGCAAGCTTCACATGGCCAAAGTAACCCAAGCAGAACTTTGGTACGACGGCTCCTGTGCTATCGATAAAGATCTTGTAGAACTAGCAGGCTTGAGAGAGTTTGAACGAATAGACATCTATAACGTCGATAATGGTGAGCGCTTTTCAACCTACGTCATACTTGCAGAAGCAGGCTCCAACACTATCTCTATGAACGGTGCGGCTGCACGGAAAGTTCAAGTTGGAGATCGCGTTATCATCGCTGCCTATGGACAGATGGAAGAGTCTGAAGCCAGTAACTTTAAACCTAAATTGGTTTACTTAAACAGCGACAATAGCGTTGAACGCTCTACTAATACCATTCCCGTTCAGAAAAAATAATCTGCTTTCTACGAGTGTTTGAAATCAAAATCTATCTGCTGCTGATCGCTGTCTCAAGAACACTCTAAAGAGATCATGCATATACCCGTAGCAGATAGAGTATTTCTTTACCTCCTCGGCCGACAACTCCAAACCTTTCAAAGAGCAGGTAACAATGTTCGGCAAAGAGAAAGAGCGGCTATTACTCTTCTGCCAACGCCGCATAGCCAACATTAAAAGCACTCTCTTGAAATGCCTTCAACCCCGTCGCTTTAAATGGAATCGGGATAGGGTGTTTTTGAAGCGCCTCTTTTATGGCAGCGTTGTTTATAAGTTCAACCTGAACACCTTCAAGTAACTGCAAACACGCCTCAATCTTAAACCCGACAGCGCCGCCAGCAAACTTACCTTTGGTAGGTCGCTCTTTGATTACCAAACGCGTCACTTTGTAATCTTCAAAAAGCTTTGCAATAAGACGTTGGAATTTTCTAATACTTTCGCTTTCATTTGGGTTGTGAAGAGGGTGACGAACTTGACGACACTCTGCGATTTGAAAAAGACCATCTTGTTTCGAAAGCAAACACAAGATCAGTTCACTCCCTTTTATTTCAGCGCCACATGTAATCATATTATTGCTTCTAATCAGTATAAGTTAAGC
Organism: Marinomonas mediterranea MMB-1; assembly: GCF_000192865.1. Classification (NCBI taxonomy): domain Bacteria; kingdom Pseudomonadati; phylum Pseudomonadota; class Gammaproteobacteria; order Oceanospirillales; family Oceanospirillaceae; genus Marinomonas; species Marinomonas mediterranea. The sequence continues at coordinate 1,270,267 of NC_015276.1, read as the reverse complement.
AAATAAAAGCGGGCAAAAGCCCGCTTTTATTAACGCTATATGAGATGGTTAAAAGCTACTTTAGTGCTTCTAGCGCAGCTTCATAATTAGGCTCATCAGCCGTTTCTGCAACTTGTTCAGTAAATAAGACATTACCTGATTCATCAAGCACAACAACAGCACGAGACAGTAAACCCGCAAGCGGTCCTGTTGTGAATACAAGGCCGTAATCTTCGCCAAATGTTGAACGGAAAGTAGAACCAGTTTCAACACTGTCTAGACCTTCAGCACCACAAAAACGTGCTGCAGCAAACGGTAGATCTGCAGAAACACATACTACAATAGTATTCTCTAATGAAGCAGCTGTTTCATTAAACTTACGTACAGACGTTGCGCAAGTTGGAGTATCAACTGAAGGAAAAATATTTAAAACAACTTTTTTGCCAGCATAATCTGTCAAAGTTGCTGTTGATAAGTCTGTTTTCACCAGCTCAAACTGAGGAGCCTGCGTGCCAACGGTAGGCAACTCACCAACGGTTTCAAACTCATTACCCTTTAAAGTAACAACAGCCATAATATCCTCTCGATTTAATTGTGCTTAGTTTCGAATAATAGAAACATTTTCAGCTTGTTTACCTTTTTCGCCTTCGGTGACATAAAAGCGAACCTTTTGTCCTTCTACCAAGAAGCGACGTCCACGGCCACGAATCGCACGATAATGAACGAATACATCATCACCATCATCTAGTGTTAAGAAACCAAATCCTTTAGATGAGTTAAACCATTTCACAGTTCCTAACTCACGATCGTCATTCTCGTCTTCTTCAAACTCATCAGACGATGCACTAGACGAACTGCCCTGACTAATCATAGTACCTAAATAAACGGCTACTAGAATAAATCCAAAATACACCAAGTAATTTGTTTCAATTTTTTCTCCCAGCACACTCGCAATCAATACTGGCGTTATAAGCGCGATAACGATGCTGGTAATAAGTGATCTCAATGAGAAAAAAGAGAGAGATCCATTCGTTTTGTTTTTTGTATCCTGTTGTGAACTCATAACTATCATCTCTTGTTTAGTCAATGTTACGTAAACGACATAAATTAATGCTACTGAATTTCATGATTAGCAACTAAATTTGAACACCATTCTCAATAATAGAAAGCCAATACAAACTAGACGCCCTAAAATAGCAAAGGTGCAAATCGAAATTCAGCAATTTTCACGCCAAATATAATGTCTTAACTATCAGAAATTAGTGATAGTTAAGAATATATCTGCGAAAATTAACGACTTAGCCTAGTAAGATTAACATACTGAAGAATACTATGAATACCTCAGAACTCGAACAACATGTATATGAGCTGGAATTTAAGCTTCAATATCAAGAAGACACGATAGAAAGCCTGAATAACGAGATCGCAAGCCATCAAAAAGACATCTTACTCCTGAAAGAACAGGTCCAATGGTTAGCAAAACGCGTCGACTCTCAAAAAGAACAACAATCAAACATCAACGTAGCCAATGAAAGGCCACCTCATTACTAGGGAAGGTGTGAACAAGTCCACTGACTTCAGCGAGTGGATACCGCTTCTTTATTCGAAGCAAGTGTCTCGAGGCCAAATGTCGCCGTCCAATATTGAGCATATTGGCAAGAAAGTTAACAAAGAATTAAATAGAGCGCGAATTTAACCCGAAGTGCAGCTCGCCCTTCGGGTCTTTCGTACCTTCCCTAGAGTGTGGCCGTTATTTTAGTTCGGCGCAGAATCTAAAGACGACTTAACGTAGATATCAAATCGCCCAGCTTTTCCCTCAAGCTTATAGGTAGGCTCCACACCATTAAGATAAGGCGCCCCTTTCGGTCGTTTAACAACCGTTCGAAAGCGGCATAATTGATAGGCATGATCCAAAAGTAGATCAGCATCATCATCTTGACCCACTAGGTCGCGAAAAAACGCCATCTCTTTTTTTGCTGCGGCGCTCTTTTCCATATGAGGGAACATGGGATCAAGATAAACAACATCATAAGCAGAAGAGTGATCAAACAACTGCCCTTCTAAAAGCACCATATTGGATGTAATATCACTTACCTCTAGGCTTAGAGACGCTCGCTTTAGGCCGTCTTTAAGCATCTCTCGCACAAAAGGGACTCTTTCACACATATCCACTCGGCAACCCAGTGATGCAAGCACAAATGCGTCTCGTGCGAGTCCAGCGGTTGCATCTAGAACACTAAGCCCTTTACGCTTGCTTACTCCAACAGCCTTAGCAATATCCTGCCCTTTGCCACCACCGAATTTTCGTCGATGATCATTCGCTCCCGACGCAAACTCAATGACTACAGGCTTCGCTGCACCTTTGCCCGTTTGCGCTAATTCAATGTGCGTTTCGTGCACCATAAGAACATATGCATATTCTGTAAAAAACTTAAACGAGGTTTTTAAACGGACAAGAGGTAACTGAGTAATACTTGAAATTTCGTGCGCCGCCACTTGAGCTAAATTACTTTCATAACCGACACAAAGCGAACTAGGCAAAAACATCCACTCCAATTAACATATTTCGAGGATTGTCTGCCGCTAAAGCAGCAGTAGATTCGTAAGCCTGTAATGCCTCTCGCGCAAACTTATCAGGAGACTCAACTTTCGAAAAGCCACTACGCGATTCAAACTGAGCTTTAAATGCATTTTCGAAGTCTACAACACTGCTGACATTGACAGGAAGCTTCTGAGAAGAAGATCCATCTCCATTAGACGTACTGGGAAGCGTCGACCTTGAAGGGGTGGCGCCAGCCTTAAACGATACCGGAAATTGTCCACTTACCTGCATAACCGTCCTTACGAGCCGCTATATACAATTACCAGTAATATAGCGCCTAATACCAATCTGTAAAACAAAAAAGGTAAAAAGCCCATACTGTTAAGCCATTTCAAAAAGAAATAAATGCATAGATAAGCACTAATCGCAGAGATGAGTACACCCCAGACAAGTGCATTCCAATCAACCGCTATATTGCTTCCAATCAGCTCAATAAGCTTTAATCCGCCCGCTGCTGTAATCAGAGGGACAGACAATAAAAAAGAAAAACGCGCAGCCGTTTGACGGTCAAAGCCCATTGCTCTCGCAGCGGTCATTGTGACCCCTGAACGTGACGTGCCGGGAATTAGCGCGATTGCTTGCGCACAGCCAATCAGAAAACCGGACAGGTAACCTAACTGAGCTTCGCCTTTTTGTGTTGGTGCAAATTTATCTGAGACCCATAACAGTACACCAAAGCCTATCGTGGTATAGGCGATCACTTCGATTGTCCTAAAATGCGTTTCTATGAAGTTCTCAAACAACACACCACAAAGACCCGCAGGTATTGTTCCTAAGATTATGCACCAACCAAGCTTACTCGTTTGATCCACTCTACGATGTACAATCCCAGACAGCCAGCCCTGAGCAATTTTCCAAAGATCTTTCCAAAAATAAGAAACCACAGCAACCAAGGTCCCAACATGAACCGCCACATCAAATGCCAGCCCTTGATCAGGCCAACCTAGTAACTGTGAAGGTAAAATCAAGTGGGCGGAACTTGATATCGGTAAAAACTCCGTTAACCCCTGAATTAACGCCAGTATTACGATGTGGTACCACAACATCGGTTATCGTTTCCCTATTCTTGGCGGTTGTTTTTCCCACGTCACTTCGTCACGAAGATAAGTAGGTATAGCGTGATACGCATCGACTACGTTGCCGTTATTAAAATCGATCTCTGCGAGTCTTGCAATACAGGCAGCACGTGGTGCTCTATCGTCCAAAAGCAAAGATGCACTGCGCTTTAAGCCACTCTCTATAATCTCTCGATGTAGCCATCCGGAACCTATCGCAGCAAAGTCTTCGCCAAAACCTCCAATCGCATCCGGTTTGCAAACACGTTCAGATAGAAATTCAGAAATAGCTAAACCAGATTCAGATTCTGAAAATTGATAACCGCCAATATAAACCTCTCCCATTCGAGCATCTAACGCTGGCAACCAAAGGCTATCGTGAGTTTCTTGATAACCTTCGTAAGCAAGCGCTTTTAGAGTCGAGACAGGAATAACAGGAAGATCTTGACCATACGCCAACCCTTGAACCACGCCCGCACTGATCCTCAAACCAGTAAAGGATCCTGGACCGCGGCCAAAGCTGATAGCATCGAGCTGAGACAACGAAATACCCGCTTGAGCAAGAATTTGCTCAAGCATAGGGAGAATTAAATCATTATGTTGACGGGGCGCAATACGAAAATCTTCGAGTACTGCACCGTTGATGGCCAACGCTACCGAACAGGCAGGCGTTGACGTATCTAAAGCAAGAATAGATGGCATAACGGTATCTTAAGCTTTTAACGCGCTTAGTAAGCTCTCTTTGATTTCGTTTAGATCGCCAACGCCGTTTACATTAACGAATTTAGGAGCAGATTCTGGCGCGTCTTTTTGCCATGTCTGATAGTAACCAATTAGTGGTGCAGTTTGGTCATGATAAACGCCCAAACGCTTACGAACCGTTTCCTCAGTATCGTCTGCACGCTGGATAAGCGCTTCACCTGTAATGTCATCCTTCCCTTCCGTTTTAGGTGGGTTGTAGACAACATGATAGGTACGACCAGATGACTCATGAACACGACGACCGCTCATACGTTGAACAATTTCTTCGTCTGCAACATCGATTTCTACAACAAAATCAATTTTTACGCCAGCTTCTTTAAGCGCATCAGCTTGAGGGATAGTACGAGGGAATCCATCAAACAACGCACCATTCTTACAATCATCCTGAGTCAAACGTTCTTTTACCAAACCAATAATAATATCGTCAGAAACCAATTGACCGGCATCCATAACTGCTTTGGCTTTAATACCCAACTCGGTACCGGCTTTTACAGCAGCACGCAACATGTCACCAGTCGAAATTTGAGGGATGCCAAATTCTTCCGTGATGAATTGAGCTTGAGTACCTTTACCTGCGCCAGGCGCACCTAACAGAATTACTCGCATAATATACCTCCAAAAGTCTGTAAAAAATTGGCACAACCAACGGATCACTCAAGGTAAATATTGTCTTTCTATAGACAACAGGGCCACGCCCAATTTATGAGCTAAGTCGATCCACTAGCATGAAAAATTTAAATGGTCGCCAAGCATACCCAAGCTCACTAAGAATATGCAAATTTAGCGTTAATATTTTGACCTTTTAGTCTAAATATTAGACATTTTCGCAAATTACCCTCTCTAGCCCGTATTTTGCATACCACTTGCTATTCCCGCCATCGTAATCATCAGAGCTTTATCCACAGCACTGTTTTGATCGTCTTTTCGACTACGGTATAGAAGTTCTGCTTGTAAATAATGCAAAGGGTCAATATAAGGGTTACGCACGTCGATTGACTGCCTAATTGTTTTATTGTCTTCAATTAAGCGATCTTGTTGCTTAAGCTGTTTCACTAAAGCGGAAACTTGAGACAATTTATTACGTAATAACTGCCCCAGTCCTTGCAATTCAGGAGTCACAAGGCGTTTTTCATAATACTCTGCGATTTCTGGCTCAGATTTCGCCAATACCATATCAAGCATGTCTAGATAAGCCCCAAAGAAAGGCCAATTTTCATGCATTTCTCGCAATTTATCTAAATGACCTGAGTCGATAGCTTGCTGCAGCGCACTTTCCGCGCCTAGCCAGGCAGGTAACATTAAACGAATTTGCATCCACGCAAAGATCCAAGGAATGGCGCGCAAGCTTTCAACGCCGCCATCAGAACGACGCCTAGCCGGACGCGAACCAAGTGGTAACTTCGCTAGCTCTTGTTCTGGCGTAATAGCCCTAAAATAAGGAACAAACTCTTCATGTCCTCGAACAATTGAGCGATATTGGTTCATACCGACTTCCGCTATCTCATCCATGATTGCTCGCCATTCTTGTTTAGGCGCTTCGGCGGGCATCAAGGTCGCTTCCATTACCGCTGAGCAATACAGTTCAAGCGACCGCACTGCAATATCAGGAATTCCGAACTTAAACCGAATCATTTCGCCTTGTTCGGTAACTCGAATCGCACCGTTCACTGACCCAGGTGGCTGAGATAGAATTGCAACATGCGCTGGACCGCCTCCACGGCCCACTGTACCGCCTCGGCCATGGAACAACGTCAAATGTACGCCGTGTTTTTCGCACAACCTTGTTAACGCTTCCTGTGCACGATACTGCCCCCAAGTCGCCGCAATTTGCCCAGCGTCTTTCGCTGAATCTGAATAACCGATCATGACCTCTTGCTTTCCATCTATATAGGCTTTGTACCAAGGAATAGAAAGCAGTTGCTCGATGATCGGCTCCGCATTATCGAGATCTGCCAATGTTTCAAACAGCGGTACGATTCGCATGGGGAAAGACACTTTAGATTCTTTTAATAGCAATGCGACGGCAAGAACATCAGATGGCGCACTGGCCATAGAAATAACATAGGAACCAAATGAGTTTTGATGTCCGCGAGCAATCATTGCAAAAGAATCAAGTACCTCTTGCACTTCGGCATTAGGCTCCCACTCCATTGGAATAAGAGGACGCCTTGAATTCAGCTCGGCAAGAAGAAATGCCTGACGAGACGCTTCGTCCCATTCTGCATAGTCCCCTAACCCATAAAAACGCGTAATCGCTGAAATTGCATCAATGTGTCGAGACGCATCTTGTCTAACATCGAGTTTCAATAATGTCACACCGAATGTCGCTGCACATCGAATCAAGTCAAGTAGCGAACCATTAGCAATCACCTTCATGCCGCTATCAAGCAAAGACTGATAACAAAGCGTCAAGTCGTTCAACAAGTCTTCACTGTCTAAAATGATGCCGACAGAACTCGCTTCCTCACCATCTAAACGAGCCTGAGCCCATTCTTTGGTACGCGTCATTTTCTGCTCTAGGTTTCTTAAAACCTCTCTGTAGGGCTGAACGCTATCGCCTACTCGATCACGAAGAGCATCATTGCATTGGGTCATGGAAAATTCAGATCTAAGTAGATTCAGATCTTTGATATATAGATCTGCCGCCATCCAACGAGCTAACAAAGTGACTTCTTCAGTGACGGTATGCGTCACATTCGGATTACCGTCTCGGTCTCCTCCCATCCAACTCGCGAATCGTATCGGAGAAAGGTCCAACGGAAGATGGTCACTATCGGTATAACGGGAAAACTGTTCATCTAGCTGACGAAAAAATCTAGGAACAGCTTGCCACAAGGATTGCTCGATGACTGCGTATCCCCATTTTGCTTCATCAACAGGCGATGGGCGTTCTGCCCGTATTTCGTCCGTATGCCAAGCCTGCGTAATAATTTCTTTCAGTCGGCGAATATGCTTACTTTCTTCCAACGGGAGAATGTTATCTTTGTCTAACGATTCAAGCTCACTGGAAATATTATCGTATTTTCGGATTAGAGAACGACGTACAATTTCGGTTGGATGAGCCGTTAAAACAAGTTCAATGTTTTGTTTTTTTAACGTCTCTAACATTTGCTCTGGGCTAAACTGCTTTTCCTCCAAGCGCGTCAACAAATCCCCCAAAGGGTTTTTATACACACCAAGACTTTCGTTCGTTTTGCGACGGTGAACACGATGATACTGTTCAGCAATATTAGAGAGATTTAAAAATTGGTTAAACGCTCGAGCGACAGGAACGATATCTTCGTCGTTCAACTCTTCCAATGCTTTAATAAGAGCTTGTGAGTCGCCCAACTGCCGTCCATCTTTGGAAAGCTGCCTTATGGTTTCGACGGTCTGAAGAAAATCGTCTCCCAAATGATTACTCATGGTTTCCCCAAGGCAATCCCCTAGTAGTCTTACATTTTCTCTCAAAGAAGCCTGACGATCACTCACACATATCTCCTTTTGCTATCGCTTAATTCTCTTTAAAGTCGGCGTACGCACAACCCCGATTAAACGCTAAAATAGTTTAGTTTGAGACCTTTGCTAGACGTCACGAACGACGCTAAAACGTCGTGCAAAGGTCTTTGTTTATTATTCTAATTACATCCCAGCTGCTTTTGCTTGATCCCAATACTTGTCCAGTTCATCAAGCGAGCAGTCCACCAGCAGCCTATTTTGCTCTTTAACTTTGTCTTCAATGTAACGAAAGCGGCGGCGAAATTTCAAGTTTGTTTTCATTAATGCGACATCAGGAGATACTTTTAGATGTCGAGCCAAGTTTGTTACGGCAAATAAAACATCGCCCAACTCCCCTTCAACCTCTGCATGAGACAAACTAATGCACGCTTCTTCCAATTCATCAATTTCTTCACGAATCTTATCGAATACGGGCGCAACGTCATCCCAATCAAAACCGACCTTAGAAGCACTTTTTTGAAGCTTTACGGCCTGCATCATTGGAGGCATCGAATCAGGTACGCCTGAAAGAATACTTTGATCACCATCAGGGTCAACACCTAGCTGCGCTTTTTCCTGTCGCTTAATATCGTCCCACATTCCTGCAACATCCGACTCAGTAAGCTCGCTAGGCGCGCCAAAGCTATCAAGCTTTCCGGAAGGAAAAACATGTGGATGTCGTCGAAGCATTTTTTCGACAATGGCAGAAACGACGTCTTCAAAACCAAATAGCGCTTGTTCTTTCGCCATCTGAGCGTGAAAAATCACCTGAAAAAGCAAATCCCCCAGTTCATCTTTTAGTTCCTGAGGAGAGCCCTTTTGAATCGCGTCGACTACCTCATAGGCTTCTTCTAACGTAAATGGCGCAATCGTTTCAAACGTTTGCTTAACATCCCAAGGGCACCCTCGCTTAGGGTCTCGCAGATAAGACATCATCCGCTGCAAGTCTTCGATTGTATAATTCAAAAGTCTTTTTCCCGAAACACATTCAACACATTAGGAAGCTGATTAATTCGATGCAGCAATTTAGACAACGTCCCTAATTCGCCGACCTCGATCGTAAACCGAATAGAAGCAGTATTGCTTTCTTTCGTCGACAATGTATTCATGGATAGCAGGTTGACTCTTTCATTTGCGAGCATTGCAGTAATATCACTAAGTAACCCGGTGCGATCGTAAGCCTGCACCTGAATATTCACTGGGTATAGGTTGTCTAACTCTTCGCCCCAATTCACTTCAACAATACGTTCAGGTTCATCAAGCGTTAGTTGGGCTACGTTTATACAGTCTTGGCGATGAACTGAAACTCCTCGCCCCTGAGTAATATAACCGACGATATCGTCCCCAGGAATCGGTGAGCAACACTTAGCCATTTGGGTCAATAACTTACCAACGCCACGTATTTGAATATCGTTGTCAGACGACTTATGTCGACTTTTTCTCACCCTAATCGGTTTAGCTTCTTCTGGCTCGCCATTTAGGTTATATAAGTCATCAATGACACGTAGCACACGTGCCAGCAAAATATCACCGGCGCCGAGCGCAACATACACTTCTTCCGCATTTGAAAAATTAAAGCGCGCTGCAATTTTCCCAAAATCAAACTTCGATTCATCAAACCCTAAGCGTTTTAGCTGCTTGTCCAGAATCTGATGACCCGCTTCTAAGTTTTTCTCACGATCTTCTTTACGAAACCAGCTTTGAATTTTCGCTCGCGCTCGATTGGTTTGTACGTACCCCAGCGTAGGATGGAGCCAATCTCGGCTTGGCCCTCCTTCCTTCGAGGTCAATATCTGGACTTTGTCACCCGTTTTAAGATGAGTCACTAACGAAATAATTTTTCCGTTAACCTTTGCTCCGCGACAGCGATTTCCAATTTCTGTGTGTACACGATAGGCAAAATCAACCGCCGTTGCACCAGTAGGTAAATCCACTACATGACCGTCTGGCGTGAAAACATAAATCCTATCTTGCTCTATGTCGCTTTTCACTTGCTCTGTAAGCGACTCTAGATCACCTTGAACTTCATGGAAGTCCAAAATCGTTCTAAGCCACTGTAATTTCTCTTCATAGCTGGTACTGTTCGACGATAAGTCGGTACCTTTGTATTTCCAGTGCGCACAAACGCCAAGCTCGGCATCTTCATGCATTGTATTCGTACGAATCTGGATCTCTAATGCTCTCCCTTGAGGTCCGACGACCGCAGTATGGAGCGATTGGTAGCCGTTTGGTTTGGGGTTGCTTATGTAATCATCGAACTCCTGAGGGATGGGCTTCCAAAGGTTATGGACAACCCCCAATACGCCATAGCATTGCATGTCTTCTTCAACCAGAATTCGCACGGCTCGAACATCATACACTTCGTCAAAACCAATATTTTTACGCTTCATTTTGCGCCAAATACTGTAGATATGCTTAGCACGTCCCATTAGATCCGCTTCAATTTTAATGCCTTTCAAACGGCTATCTAGAAGCTCAATGACGTCTTGAATATATTGCTGTCTATCTAGACGCTTTTCGTCTAGCCATTTTGCAATGCGCTTATACTCGACTGGGTACAAATACCGGAATGACAGATCTTCCAGTTCCCATTTGATATGTCCTATCCCCAAACGATGCGCTAACGGTGCATAAACACTTTGCACCTCTAGGGCGACGGCTTCTTTTCGCGCACCATCTTGATGCTTCGCTTCTTTAATCGCGCATGCTCGCTCAGCCAATTTTATCAGCACGACACGCACATCATCGATAATCGAAACCAACATTTTTCTAAGTGATTCCAGCTGGTTTTCGGAGCTCCCCAATACTTCTGCAGTAGCATCTGCAGAAAGGTTCTTGGAGACTTCGCCCATGCGAATAACGCCTTCAATTAATGACGCAACTTTACGTCCAAACATATCGACAACACGTGAAATGGGAAGCTGGTCTTCACGAACAGTCCGATATAACGCAGCGGCGACAAGTGAATCTTGATCAGCTCGAAAACCTGCCAGAATTTCGACCATCTCTAAGCCCGCTCTAAAGGTGCTAGCTTGAGGCCCCCAATAAGATGATCTGCCACACTTAGACTCAGCTTGTCGAGCAAGCTCGCAAGCCATCCTTAAAGGAACACGAGTTGCATCATCAATTTTGTCAGCAAATTGAGACATCCAACTATCAATGTCTACGGACCCATCTTCTAATATTGGATGATCTTTTCTGACTGTAACCATTCACTTGCCCTTTTTTAGTAACTACTTACGTTGCAATAACATCATAGCCTCAGCGTGTGCCGTTTGCGGGAACATCTCCATCAAACTCACACGGGAAACTACGTATCCATTTGCAATTAAATATTCAGCGTCCCTGGCTAATGTAGATGCATTGCAAGAAACATACAAAATTTGCTCCGGTTTGAATTTTACCAATGTCTCTAAAAACTCAAACGCCCCAGACCTCGGTGGATCTAATAATACTTTGGTCACCTTTTTACTTTTCAATACTTTTGGTGCCGGTTTCGTCAAATCTGCCGCAATAAATTGAACATTATCTAAGTCATTTTCTTGCGCATTAAGTCGAGCAAACTCGACCATGGTCTCAAGTCCCTCGACACCTAAGACCTCTCCCGCTCTTCTGGCTAGAGGCAATGAAAAATTACCCGAGCCACAAAATAAATCCAGAACAATGTCTTCTTTTGTCGGAGCAAGCCATCGCATTGCTTGCTCGACCATTTTTTCATTCATTGACGCATTAACCTGAATGAAATCTTGGGGGTGAAATTGTATGTTAAGACCATCAACGTAATAGTAGTGCTTTCGTGCTGTTGAAATTCGTGATTCATCTGCACGCTGCCAATACAAATTGACACCTACCTCACTAGCCCATACCATCCAATCAGACTCATCGGTTGCGGAAATCTCTCTCGACAATCGAATTGTGATACTCGAACCACTTTCATCTTCCAGTAACTCAACATGACCAATACGAGATGTCAGTGAGCTTTCGTGTAGACGTTCTTTTAACGCGACAAATACAGATTGCAAACTCTCTGTTAGCACTAAACAATTCGCAATATTAACGATGTCTTTTGAACTACGAGCACGAAAGCCAATTTGATGCTCTCCACCTTTAGTAAACACAGAAAGTCGCGCTCTCCGGCGGTAAGCTTCAGAATGGTCTGACAATAACTCAATATCACCGATCGCTAATTTGCGAAACTGACCAGACAACCATTCTGTCTTTGCTTCAACTTGATCGGGGTAGATAAGGTGCTGAAACTGACACCCGCCACATTCGACGAAATGGGCGCATGCGGGCGCAACCCGACTGCTGCTTTCTATCAACACCTTCTTGGTTTTTGCCTCATCAAAGCGACGACCTTGCTTGACGACTTGCGCTTCAACTCGCTCTCCGGGCAATGCCCCTTCGATAAAAATTACCTTTCCTTCGTCGCGTGCAACGCCTTTTGCATCGTGAGTCAGCCCTTCTACAAGAAATTCTTTCGTATAGATTGGAAACTTGTTGTTTTTTTGCGGGGGCCTTCGGCCAGTACGTTTTCTCAACGCCACTTCTCTCTTAATTCACATTAATGCCAATAATAACGCAAAGTGGCAGCAGAACGGTAATAAGAAGAAATTGGCCTACAAAAAAATGTAGGCCTTAAGATCAGGAAAACAACACGTTATTTATGAATTAAAAACGCCTGTGGAAAGGTAGCGGTCACCTCGGTCACAAATAATCGCGACGATCACCGCGTTATTCAGTGTTTTGGAAAGTTCGATGGCCGCTGCGACAGACCCACCTGATGATACGCCACAGAAAATGCCCTCTTCTTTTGCAAGCCTTCGCATCGTAATTTCAGCGTCAGATTGATCGACGTCAACCACTTGATCCACTCGCTCGGCTTCGAAAATGGTGGGTAGATATTCTTTGGGCCATCGCCTAATTCCAGGGATGCTACTGCCTTCTTTAGGCTGCAAACCTATGATTTGAACATCTTCATTTTTTTCTTTTAAATAGCGCGATACGCCCATGATAGTGCCAGTCGTGCCCATTGAGCTTACGAAGTGAGTCACACTACCTTCTGTTTGTTCCCAAATTTCGGGACCAGTACTCCCGTAATGCGCACTAGGGTTATCAAAATTACCAAATTGATTTAATACTTTTCCTAAACCCTGAGCTTGCATTTCAAGCGCTAAGTCACGTGCCCTTTCCATCCCTTCCGCTTTTGATACGAGATGCAATTCTGCCCCATAAGCTGTCATCGCAGATTTGCGCTCTTCGCTCATGTTATCTGGCATGATCAAATGCATCTTATATCCTTTGATTGCTGCGACCATGGCTAACGCAATACCAGTATTCCCACTCGTCGCCTCAATAAGGCTGTCTCCAGGTGAAACATCACCACGAGCTTCCGCTTGCAATATCATGTTTAATGCAGGTCGATCTTTAACCGATCCTGCTGGGTTTTGTCCCTCTAATTTAAGTAAAATAGTATTACTATTATTTGGGTTAATTCGCTGTAAGCGAACGACTGGTGTTTGCCCGATTAGGGACTCTATCGTTGGGTAATCCATCATAAAAACTTTATTGACATTAATAATGTAGAAAAAGAAACTAGCTTTCAGGCTATAATGTTAGTATTAGAAAATACTTAGCGATAAGATTAAAATACAAAAGGGTTATAACCTTAACCCAATTTTCCGCATTAGGAGACGAAAACAATGCAGAAGCTTTATTTCACAGGTCTTATGGCCGCGATACTTACTATAGGCGGCTGTGATATGTTTGGCGGCCCAGCTGCAGACATTGCGGACGCAGATCTTAGAAAGAAGTGGCGTGAATGTAAATCGATTTCAAATCCGTCGCGAACAAAAGTGTTGGCGTGCGAAAATTACGAACGTGAGTGTTCTCGTCGTAAAGGAAAAGGAAACCTAGTCTGCTACTAAACATAGCGTTTGACTAGATTTTTGGATTAGGAAGATGTAAATGCTTGCTTTAAATAGTGTTTCTTTGAGAAGCAAGCTCTTTTTTGCTATTTACACCCCTTGCCTTATTCTGAGTATTATTGCGTCATTCGCCTTTACCTTGTCTAGGTTTGATACGATTGATCGCAACTTCAAAGAAGGCGTGGAAAAGTCGGTCTCGCAGATGACAGTGAGCGCCGAACACGCCCTCTCCCACTCTGATGAAGGTATGCTAAACGACACACTTCGAACACTTCTAAAGCATGATCACATAAACACAGTCCAGCTTTATAACGCAGAAGAAAAACTCATAACCGAGTTAGGTAAAACGTCCGAGGTTAACACTCTCCCCTTCACTAACGCCAATGAGAGCGATGAAAACCCACACTTTTTCGCGACGATTGCACCTATAAAGCACCCTGTTACTAGACTAGAACATCAATCCAATACAAATTTCATTACCAGCTCTTATAGCGTTCCACAGGTATCAGGCTGGTTAAAGGTGGAGGCAAGCAAAGAAGCGTCAATCGTCAGTAAATATCGCTATCTATCTGCTACATTGGGCACTTTTTTTATATTTAACCTTTTGGCTATTTTCGCCTTGCTCAATGTCACTGCAAGCCTGCTCCGCCCTATAGAAAAAATTTCAGACACCGTTAACAAAATCACCCAAGGGCATTTCGGGGCAACGAAGGGGCTCAACCTTCCAACCCAATACTCGACCGTTGTGTCTGACCTAAACGACATATCGTCACGCTTAGAAAATCACCGTGCAGAAATACTAAGCAACGTAGATCAAGCGACAGAAGACATTCGTCGCAACATGGACAGCCTTGAAGAAAAGAGCGCTCAACTTCACATTGCCAACAAAGAAGCCACTGAGTCAAACCGTCTAAAGTCGCAATTTTTAGCCAATATAAGCCATGAAATAAGAACGCCCCTAAACGCGATCATGGGTTATATTCAGATCCTACAAAAAGATCAGCTCGATAAACAACAACGCCTATACATGGATACTATCGCGCAATCTACAACCAACTTGCTGACGATCATCAGTGATATTCTCGACTTTTCAAAAATAGAAGCAGGAAAACTAAGCTTAGACTTAACAGACATCAACATCCGAGACATTGTTGACGAAGTCTATCAAATCCTCAGTAGCGCAAATCTAGTAAACGCCTCTAAAGAACTCGATCTTATCCCTGAATTTGACCTAGACGTTCCGACCTGGGTAATTGGCGACCCTGTTAGAATCCGTCAGGTTCTAACCAACCTGATAGGCAATGCGATCAAATTCACCCATGAAGGCTCAGTAAGAACGACAGTCAAAATCCTCGAAAAATCAAACAGCTCTCTCAAACTGTCGTTTCAGATCATTGATACGGGAGTAGGCATCCCTGAAAACAAATTAGATAACCTTTTCAAGCCTTTCTCTCAGGTTGACACTAGCACGACACGAAAATTTGGCGGGACTGGGCTTGGGCTCGTCATCACCAAAAAGCTCGTTAAACAGATGGGAGGAAATGTCGAGGTTTCTAGTGAACATGGCATAGGCTCCAACTTCCGCTTCACGATCGTACTCAAGCCAAGCCAGAAAGAACAAAAAGTAGAAGAACCGATTTCCAAGTCGCTTCTCGTATTCGAGCCTTCGCTCAACTATCGAAACTACCTGAAAACATATCTAAACCACGTCGGTGCTAATTGCACATTTACCTCCAGTTTGGAGCAAACCGTTACGTTACTAAATAGCCAAACGTCGTTAGATGCGGTACTTCTTAACATTGACTCTCACACAGAGAAATTAGAAGAAATACAAGAACTTGTCGCTTACATCACTCAACAATTTCGACTTCCTTGTATCTTACTGACCAAACGACCTCACGACATCAGTAAGAGCTCTATACTGCACACGCTATGCAGCGAAATCCTGATGACGCCAATAAGTCATAATCGCCTAAACAAATCACTAAGAAGTTTAGAAGAACCGAAACTTCTTAGTGAAGATAGATTATATGCGGATGAAACCACGACGACTGAACTCACGACAGAACTCGAACTTGAAGCCGTGGAACCACCAGAGGAGACCTCTCCGCTAAGTGGTATTCAAATATTGGCTGTCGATGACACGCAAATTAACTTGCAGCTTCTGGGTCACTGGCTAGAACCTCACGGCCTTCAAGTTGATTTAGCCTACAGTGGTAAGCAAGCGATTGAAATGGCGAAGGAAACGCAATACGACTTGATTTTAATGGACATACAAATGCCAGAAATGGATGGTATGGAAGCGACTCAGCGCCTTCGAAAACTAACCAACTACGTCCACACTCCTATCGTCGCCTTAACCGCACATGCACTTGGCTCAGAACAAAAACAAATTGTGTCGAGCGGCATGAACGCTTACCTAACCAAGCCTGTAAATGAAGACATTCTGTTGGAAACCATTACTCAATGGTGCCAATCGAAAAAGAGCTACCAAGATCTAGCCGATGAAAAAGTCGTGGCTTTGTTCGATATAGACAAAGCGCTAAGCATAGCCAACGGCAAAAGTGTAATTGCAAAAGATATGTTTGATATGTTGCTCAACACACTTGAGGCCGACAAAAAACTTATTTTACATCACTTTGAAGAAAAAGATCTCGCCAAGTTAATCCACGTTGTACATAGATTGCACGGCGGCTCCAAATACACTGGTGCAATCGAGCTATCCAAACACGCTGGTTTTCTAGAAACGCATTTGAAAGAACTTCAATTTGATGACGTGGAAGGCGTACTTGAAGACTTTACAGACAGTATCGATGCGTTAATTGATATAGCCCCGCTCATTAAGTGGCCTCAAGAATAACAAACGCTTGTGCGTACTCTCGCTCGTCTGTCAGACTTAGGTGCCAAGTGATCGCTTGATCAAAACGAGCACAAATCTCATCATTCACCTCTAAGATCGGCTGACCAGACTCTAGATTCTTTACATTAAAATGCTGAAAGCTCACACCACGACCAATTCCAGTTCCTAATGCCTTTACTGCCGCTTCTTTTGCGGCAAAACGTTTCGCTAAAAATGCAGATGCGATCGCATCACTTTCAAAGCTCTTCAAACGTTCAAATTCACTGTCTGTCAGAATTCGTTTAGCAAACCGATCACCGAGGCGATCATAAGAGTCCCTGATACGAGCAATTTCAACAATGTCAGTACCAATACCAATAATCATTTATAAAAACATCTACCGTATGTAATGAAGAACTCAGATTACCGAAATAAAGGTACCAAGCCAATTTTTTCGCCGCTGTATTCATGACTAGGCAACAACTTTCTCGCCTGTAAATCACGACCATTAAGTAAATAAACAAGCCACTCTCGGTGGAGCACTTTTGCCATATCAAGTACTTTTCGGTTCGCCCAATCGCCACTGGCATAAGCCGCAGCAAGGTCTCCCCTTACAAACAAACTAGGCACTCTTTTGAGCTGCTCCCCATGATACGGTTTAAGGCCAAACCTCGGAATGAACTGATACACTTGTTGAGGCGACAAGAGTTGTCCTGTCGCTGTAGACCCCATATTAATGCTCATCCCAACTTCATCGAACAACCCAGCTTCAAATCGGCGAAGCACGGGGGCAATGGGCAATTGATCATTAAAACCATTGATCAACCATTCGTATAGAGCAAATAAATTTTCAAGTGGTAAATTCAATGGCACCACCTTTTCAAGAATTTCGTGAATATACATTGCGCTATACAGGTACAACCCCTCAAAGCGAAACGCGGCTCCAACCCCCTCAATCGATTTAAGGGTTTTCAGCTCTCCTCGACCACTTACCTCAAGCTCATAACGCAAAAAAGGCCCAGGTAGCACCTGAGCCTCTTTTTTACTAACTCGGAGAACGGTACGTAGGAGCCCCGCCTCTGCTGTCAATATGTCTATTAAGACCTTATTCTCTTGGAATGTGCGAGTATGTATCACATATCCACGAGCAACCATATTCTACCTCGTCACAACCACTAGCTGTCTTGGTAACCAAGACTTGCTAGTGCTCGTTCGTCATCAGACCAACCAGAACGTACTTTAACCCAAGTATTCAGCATAACCTTGTGCTGAAATAGGTTTTCCATATCGATGCGAGCTTCGCGTCCAATCAGCTTAATTTTTTCGCCTTTATCGCCGATCAAAATTCGCTTCTGGCCGTTACGCTCAACTAATATCAGCGCACTGATGTGAATGGCATTTTCCTCGTAAACGAATTCTTCAATTTGAACAGCAACCTCATAAGGTACTTCCTGACCGAGCTGTCGAGTGATCTTCTCTCGCACAATCTCCGCAGCCAAAAAGCGAGAGCTTCTGTTCGTAATCTGATCTTCTGGGTAGTACTGAGTACCTTCAGGAATGTAGCTTTCTACGAGATTTTCCAGGCGATCTAAGTTTTTGTTTCGTAACGCTGAAATAGGCACAATCTGAGCAAATTCCATTTTTTCAGACAACGCCGCTAGCTTAGGTAAAAGCTCATCTTTCTCATCAAGGTTATCTACCTTGTTAACCACCAACACAACGGGACATTGAGCGTACTGCACTTTTTGCAATACAGACTCATCTTCATCAGTCCAACGCTCAGCATCAATGACAAATAGAACCACATCAACATCTTTCAGAGCGGCAGTCGCCGTTTTATTCATAAAGCGGTTAATGGCTTTCTGTTGACCTAAATGCAACCCAGGTGTATCAACATAAATCGTTTGGATCGAGCCTTCCGTTTTAACACCTAAAATTTGATCGCGTGTCGTCTGAGGTTTACGAGATGTAATTGAAAGCTTCTGCCCTAGAATGTGGTTCATCAACGTCGACTTACCCACATTTGGACGACCCACAATCGCAACAAAACCACAATGAGTGATTTCTTGATAATCCTCTTCTTGGCCACTGTTTTCCCCAGAAACGCCTTCATACTCAGCGTGTTCTTGAGCTGCGCTATCTTGGACTAGGTCTTCTTGGTTATCATTTTCTTGAAACGAGTCTTCATTATGCATTTGGTTTTTCCAATTGACTTAGTGCCTCAGCCGCTGCATTTTGCTCGGCTATTCTACGACTGTTTCCTTTGCCTTCGACTGCTTGATCAAAAATTTCAATATGACAATGAACAAAGAAAGTTTGATCGTGCGGCTCTCCATCGATGTTTACCACTTCGTATTGAGGTAAGCCATGCTTTCGAGCTTGCAAGTACTCCTGCAATCGAGTTTTCGCATCTTTCGTAACCACATTAAGAGAAGTCGCATCCAAACGCGTTTTATACCACTCTAGTATCTGATTCTTACAGGTGTCCATTCCAGCATCCAGATACATGGCACCAATAATACCTTCAACCGTATCCGCCAAAATGGAGTCTCGTCTAAATCCACCACTTTTAAGCTCGCCCGCACCCAATTTCAAAAAGTCGCCCAACTGAAATTCACGAGCTAGCTCAGCAAGAGTATCTCCCTTCACCAAAGAGGCTCGTAGTCGACTTAACTCTCCTTCCTTTGCTTTTGGGAAGCGGTGAAAAAGGTCTTCCGCAATAACGTAATTTAATATCGAATCACCTAAAAACTCTAAGCGTTCGTTGTTCTTTCCGCCATAACTGCGATGCGTTAATGCCAGTTCTAGCAAGCCCAAATCAGCGAAAAAGTAGCCTATGCGCCGACAAAGCTTTTGATACAGTGAACTCAAAATGTCTCCAAAATTATTTTATTAAACCGTTATTTTTAAAGCTCGGGATACTGAACCACGAACTCCAATGCATCCATACATAAAAAGCTCGACCTTTCAGGTTTTCTTCCGGAACAAAGCCCCATACACGACTGTCCGAACTATTATCCCGATTGTCGCCCATCATAAAGTAGTGACCTTCAGGTACGACCCAATCACCTTCTAGACGTTTGTCCCAGCGGTAACTGTTATAGGTAGCGTGATTAACCCCATCCAAATTTTCATCAAAGAGTTTTACTGGCTCTTTATTTGGATTAAACGAGTATGGCAATTCTTCAAGCAAACTTTGATCCACTAACTTACCATTAATCATTAAGCGCTTATTGTGGTAGCTAATTTTATCACCAGGCAATCCAACTAAACGTTTTATAAAGTTTAAGCTTGGATCAACAGGGTATTTAAAGACAACCACATCACCACGTTTTGGTTCATTAGTAGGAATAATCGTAGTATTTAAAACCGGTAAACGCACACCGTATTCAAACTTATTTACGAGAATAAAGTCGCCAATTTTTAACGTCGGCAACATGGATCCTGAGGGAATTTGGAAAGGCTCGATAACAAAAGAGCGCAAACCAAAGATCACCGCGACGATAACAAAGTAGGATTTAACTTCCAACAACACCTTAGGTGTGTCTGCAAGTCTTAGCTTTGCATTTGAATCTAGGTTCGCAACCGCTTCTGGGTCCATTTCAACCAACAATTGCTTACGTTTGGGGTGGTAAACAACACGATCAATTCCCCATGCAATGCCAGTAATGATAAAAGCAGCTGCTAGTATCAACTCAAAATCAAATGCCATTAAACTTCTCCAACTAGAGCTTGATCAAATCAAGCTCTCTAATAAAGACATAGTACACTAATCTACTTTTAGAGCCGCTAAGAAGGCAGACTGTGGAACTTCAACGTTACCAACCTGCTTCATACGCTTCTTACCTTCTTTTTGTTTCTGAAGAAGCTTTTTCTTACGACTCACGTCACCACCGTAACATTTCGCCGTTACATTCTTACGCAATGCTTTTACGGTCGTACGCGCAATCACTTTTGCACCTACCGCACCTTGAATGGCAACGTCAAACATCTGACGCGGAATCAATTCTTTCATTTTTTCACATAGAGCACGTCCTTTGTATTGAACGTTATCTTTGTGCATGATCAACGCCAGTGCATCGACTCGATCGCCATTGATTAATATATCTAAACGACAAAGCGGCGCAGACTCAAAGTGATGGAAACCGTAGTCTAGAGAAGCGAAACCGCGACTCGCCGACTTAAGTCGGTCAAAGAAGTCCATCACAACCTCGTTCATAGGCAAGTGATAGCGCAACTGAACCTGACTCCCTACGTATTGCATGTCTTTCTGTATGCCACGCTTTTCAACACATAATGTAATGACTGAACCTAAATAATCTTGCGGAACAAGAATATTCGCCTCAACAATTGGCTCACGCATTTCTCGAATAGAACCTGGATCCGGCATTTTTGACGGACTGTCTACATTGACCACAGTGCCATCTGCAAGTTCAATTTCATAAATTACGGTTGGCGCAGTAGTAATAAGGTCTAGATCATATTCACGCTCTAAACGCTCCTGAATAATCTCCATATGCAGCATACCAAGGAAGCCACAACGGAAACCAAAACCAAGCGCATCAGATGACTCTGGCTCAAAAAATAACGAAGCATCGTTCAGAGTTAGCTTTTCAAGTGCGACACGGAAATCTTCATAGTCATCTGAACTAACCGGGAATAGACCAGCGTACACTTGAGGTTTTACCTTTTGAAAGCCGTCTAACTGCTCAACGTTTTGTGTCGCGATATGAGTAATGGTGTCACCAACAGGAGCACCATGTATATCTTTAATACCCGCGACAACATAGCCAACTTCACCAGCCCTCAATACACCTGTTTCTTTGCGCTTTGGTGTGAATATTCCAACATTATCGACTGGGAAGGTTTGCTTGGTCGACTTGATGAAGATCTTGTCTTTCTTACTCAGCGTCCCTTGTTTAATACGAACCAAGGAAACAACCCCTAGGTAGTTATCAAACCAAGAATCGATAATCAAAGCCTGCAATGGCGCTTCAGTATCACCCTCTGGTGGGGGTACGGTTGCAACCAAACGCTCAAGAACATCATCAACGCCCATGCCTGTTTTTGCAGAACACGTCACGGCATCCATGGCATCAATACCAATAATTTCTTCAATTTCACCGCATACTCTTTCTGGCTCAGCCTGAGGTAAGTCAATCTTATTAAGGACTGGCATTACTTCTAGACCTTGCTCAATGGCGGTATAGCAATTGGCAACGGATTGCGCTTCGACACCTTGAGCGGCGTCCACAACGAGCAGAGCACCTTCACATGCTGCGAGAGAGCGGGACACTTCATATGAGAAGTCGACGTGCCCCGGCGTATCGATAAAGTTCAATTGATAGGTATTACCGTCTTTTGCATGGTAATCCAGCGTCACACTTTGCGCTTTAATCGTAATGCCACGCTCACGCTCAATGTCCATTGAGTCCAACACTTGAGCTTCCATCTCACGTTCACTAAGACCCTCACAGTTCTGAATGAATCGATCTGCTAAGGTAGACTTACCATGATCAATGTGTGCAATTATCGAGAAATTGCGTATGTGCTTTAAATTTTCTGACGACACGTTTTACTCACACGAAATAAACTTTAAACTTTTGGACGTCTGTCCATAGAAGAATACCTGTTAATAAAGCCTCTCAGTTCTCCACAGTGCTAACTAACCGCATCACGAAAGAAAAGACTTATTAACAGGCTCAAGACAGAATTTGGCGAGCATTCTACCCAAAATCACATAGATAAACCATTTATTTAAGGCGAACCCTTCATTCGATGAACGTAAGAGAGACATAAGAAATTTCCAACGACGCGACTTGGTTCTCCGTGGGCTCGCCTGATATAAGAATTGACACCTTACTTTTAAATATATTTAGGGTAAAACAATGCCCCGCTGCTTTAACACGCGCTCGACTGTATCAACAGTAGACTGAGTGTGCGCATCAACTTCAAGGTTCACGCGATCACCTTTTTGCAAGGCTCCAAAGGTTGTTAAGCGCAACGTTTCGGGTATAAGTGAAACCTCTATCCAATCATCACCGATAGCCGATATCGTGAGACTAGAACCATTCAAGCCGACATAGCCTTTATCGAACAAATAACGACGAGCATCAATGTCATCTTGTGCAACGGCAAAACGAATGTGTACGCTTTCTTCGATCTTTTCTACGTTAGACACTATGACCGTTGTCAAAATATGACCCGACATAACATGTCCGCCAATCTCGTCTCCCATTCGCGCCGCCCGCTCAAAGTTGACTAAATCCTTCGACTCAAGCTCGCCAATGTTCGTCAATGCCAATGTCGTATCAATAACATCAAAAGACAAAACGTTTTGCTGAATCTCTGCAACCGTTAAACAGACCCCATTAACTGCAACACTGGCGCCCAACTGCTGATTGAGCATGGATCCACCCGGAAAATGAATGTCCAATTTTTTATTTCGACCGTTGCTTTTACTTGCAAGAACCGTCGCAACCCCTTGAACAATACCAGTAAACATGTTTAGCTCCAGATTATTATTACAAGTTAATCGACGTGTGGGGAAGAAATAATCATCCCCCCTAAAACGCACGTCCTATCTAGCTTGTAGAGAGTTATTAATGAGTCACCAATAGGGTTATCCACAACCTTCGGGGATAACCTCTATCTTAATTGGGAAGTGGTATTCAAACCTCCCAAAATAATACAAGTCAGGATCATGGATAGTTTAATGCGTTCGATGCACTCTATTTTCAAGCTAATGGCTTTATTAAACCTATGCTTTTTCAGTTTTTCTGCGTTTTCGGCAGAGTACAAAGCTTTTTTGTGGAAAGCTCAATACCAGCGAAATACGGTATTTATTGCGGGTTCCATTCACGCTTTGTCTAAGGATTTTTACCCGCTGCCACCTAATTTACTCAACGCATTTAAACAATCGCAACGCCTTGCTGTTGAATTGGACCCAAACGAAATAGATCCTTACGAAGCTCAACAGCTCGTTCAATCAAAAATGTGGCTAAAAGAAGGCCGCAGCTTGGATCAGTTTTTATCTACAAAACACCTAGCTCAATTAAAAGAAATCAGTGCGCTAACGAATACACCGTATACAAGGCTGCTAAAAACAAGACCCTGGATGTTGATCGAGAATCTGACACAATACCAAATCAAAGAGTCAGGCTACGACGTCGCTTTTGGGGTAGACAACTACTTTTTGACTCAAGCGAAAGCTCAAAATATGCCGATCTTAGAATTAGAATCGCTAAATGATCAAATATCCGCCATCGCGGATGTCCCCTTTGACGCACAGCTTGCCGCCTTAACCATAAGTCTAGATGATTTGCACGATGAGTCGTATTTACCAACGATGACGAGTCTGTGGCGCGGAGGAAAAGATGATGAGTTGTACCAGTTTGTTTACAGCGACGTTGAAAAGACTCCCAGTGTAGCGCCCATGATGACCTCCCTACTGGACGACAGAAACCAGCATATGGCAGACATCATTGGCATCTACCTTAATCAGCCGAACACCCTGCCAACCACCACCTTCGTCGTTGTGGGAGCGCTGCACCTTAGCGGCCCAAACAGCGTTATACAGCTCCTTACACAGAAAGGGTTCTATATTCAAAGGAACTAGGCCCTCTGTTCTCAGAGAGTAGATAGCGATTCTTTAAAATTCTGTCGAGCTTCAAGAACCACACTCATGAGCTTCCTTTGATAGGACACCAACGAAACATTAAGGCCGCCAAGCCGATATGAATAAGCCAATACATTTCTAAAAGATTCGAGTAATGACTCAATGCCGCTTGCCATAGGATGCTGTTCATCTTTGACAATGGGAGCCAAAAAGGGGATATCACTTCGAAGGTCAAAATAGTGTTCTAGGACTAAACGCTCTTCAGTTTGCTCACTCAATTCAGATCGCCACTTTTTAAGCTCGTTTTTAATAGAACGAATGGTTTGTCGTCTGGCATTTTCCACAAGATCTGACATTTCCAACCTCCTCTTTTATCAAATGATGCTTTAGTTTTAGACTAATTCACATGGATAACAAGAAGTACGTGCGCCAACCTGAGTCAGACTTGATATAGAGCAAATTTAGAGTTGAATACCATAGAAAACACTAAATTTCCTATGGTGAAATGAGGAATACATGGATCTTGAACAGCTCCAACCGCTGCTCAAGATCCATGTAATTAAGCTAAACAGGCTTATTTGAGGCTGGATGTCTAAGCATTAAAACCTCTACGCGTTAAACAGTCGAGTGTTCAGTAACGATGAGTCTTTAAATTTAGACGCTGTTTTCGCTGCGGCTAAAATCGCCAAATCGACAACTGGCTCAATCAGTACAACGGATAAATACGCAACGCTGAAACTTGCTACCGAAGACAAATTCCCAACACCAAAGCCTTGACCATAAAATGCCCAAAATGCCACCCAAGCAATGATTCCGCCTTGATAAGTCAACGAAAGTCGCAACGCTTGTGCGTACTTAATGTCGACATAAGCAGTCTCTCGATTAATGACTTTACTGGAGATCGCCGCCATTGCAAATAATGGCACAAGCAAGGTAGTGACATTCATCCCATATTGGGGAAGGTCAAACTGAGCGAAGAATACACCTTGTATCAACAAGCCCATTGCCAAACCAATAGCAGCTGGCACAGAGCCTAATATTAAAAACAGTGTTGAGCCTAAAATTAAGTGAACCTCAGAAGCCCCCACCGCTTGATGCGGCAGCACTTCAAAAAAGCAGAATACAAGTAACGTGGCTAACAGCGAACGAGCAGCAACCGATACTGCACCACGCTCTTTTATCGAAAGCCAAGCTTCTTTACCTAAATACCCGAACGCGCCAACTGCCGTCGCGTAACTTAATACGATTTTCGCTTCGTTAACCAAACCCGGTTCAATATGCATACAATTTTCTCCTATCTTACGCCCCGTAAGACTTAATGAATGAGTGATAAGGCAGGTCTCCGGACTCAGTACAGCATTGACAATCGAATTGCCTACTAAGGCGAAATAAATAACACCTTAAGTCGGCCACCTTCCCAAACAAATCAACGTCTGTGATTGGCTCAGTGGTCGCCTTCTTGCTAACTTCCATATGGTACTTACCGTTGCGGGGGCAGTGAACGGATCACTCATTGCATTGAGCTCACGTTCTTCCCTTTTCATTCTGCGAAGAACAGACTTTTAGTCTTCTCAGAACACCTCATCGATTTAGAATGAACCGGAATTGTATCTTAATATACAATTTGAGCATGAATCATTTAGATACTTGAGTCATGAAATTCATTCACTGAAAACATGCAAAAAATTACAGCCTTTCGAGCGATGCTCTACTGCCCGCCTTATCCCACCTTATATTTATATTTGTATTTGAACCATCGCAGTCACCTTAGGTATAGTTCGCATCGTTTTATCGTTACAGCGCCACTATTTTAAAACTTTGTATTAACAACTTTGGTCTTAATGCGTCAATTCTACCCACTCGTACTCATCTCTTGGTTAGCCTACTTCGCCATACCTTTTATCAATGGTGTGGGTGAGTCGGGTGCACGCCAAATACAGCTGTGTACGGTGCTCGGCGTCCAAACGATTACGGTCTACGATCAAACTGGGGCAGATACGCCTCAGATCCAATCTAACCATACAGGCAAAGGCTGTGTTTGTGTTCAATTTGCCTTAAACACACTCCAATCCGTCTTCGTACCCGTTGTCTCATATTCGTCGGTCAATTACTTTTCAGACCCCTTATCTCTTCCACAAAACAAGGCACGACGCCCTTACTTCGCTCGAGCTCCGCCGACCATAAGCGCCTAGGAACATCACTCGTCCGACATGCAATGTCGCAGTTGTTTTCTTCATGGAAATCGTTTTTATGGAAATCTATTTTTCATAGGAACGAATGGCCGTTGAAGCTAATTGCCATAGCCGTTTTCATGGCCACACGCGGGCAGTGACTTTCCTCCATCAATACCTAATTAAATGCTTAAGCTTGCTAACTGTATTTTTTCAATTAGCAGGCCCCAATGTGCCCCGAGGATCCTACCCATTAGGTTTCTATGGCTCAGTACACTTTTAATCTTATTTTTGGCAAATTATGAAAACGACAAAGTCCTTCTATATGTCTATGTGGCGCTGGCACTTTTATGCTGGCTTATACTCGGTTCCCTTCTTGATCATGCTCGCAATCACGGGTCTGATTATGTTGTATTCTCCCTTTATCGAACGCTGGCAAAATCAAGACCTCTATTATGTAGAAAGTAATGCAAGTACTTCCATCTCATTCGAGGATCAAAAACTGTTGGTGCAATCCGCTTACCCTGATAGCTGGGTAAAACGTTTCTACCTCCCTAAAGACACAAACGAAGCAACCCGCTTTCAAGTCATCAAAGACGGCGAAGCGCTCTCCGTATTCGTTGATCCCTATAAAGGTAAAGTACTGGGAGACCTAAGCATCACACACTCACTGTATGCTTGGGCAGACGATACACACGGTACCTTTATGATGGGGTTAACTGGGGACTGGATGATTGAAATTGCAGTCAGCTTCACAATCCTTCTTATCATTAGTGGTATATACCTTTGGTGGCCAACGGGTAAAAACACACTTCTCAACGGACTTAAGATTCAATCCAAAAAAGGCAGAGGCTTTTGGAAGGAGCTGCATTCTGTTACGGGTGTTTGGATTGCATTACTTCTGGTTTTTTTCTGTATTTCAGGTTTAGCGTGGACCGACGTTTGGGGGAAAAAGCTGACACAGTCTTGGAGTTCTTTTCCCATGGAAA
Source organism: Marinomonas mediterranea MMB-1 (assembly GCF_000192865.1). Classification (NCBI taxonomy): domain Bacteria; kingdom Pseudomonadati; phylum Pseudomonadota; class Gammaproteobacteria; order Oceanospirillales; family Oceanospirillaceae; genus Marinomonas; species Marinomonas mediterranea. Next base: position 1,242,848 of record NC_015276.1, on the reverse strand, counting down.
AAAGCGCATCGAGTGTCTCATCGACACTCACTCACACTGATCTAAACGTGAAAGGCGTCAAACAAATTCCATGGGGACTTGAGCAATCTAAATTACCTGTGTCAGAACCTCAAGACGGCACCACTCTGCCAACACAGATCAGTTTGGATCAAGTCATTCAGAAAGCAAAAGACCTCAACTTTACTCAATTTCAGGTTCATTTTCCTCAAGGCGAAACGGGCGTCTATACCGCTACAGCGTCCTCGATGGGAAAAGACATAAAAGATGGCACGAAAGATAAAACAGTCCACTTCGATCAGTACAGTGGTAAAGTGCTCGCGGATGTCGGCTATGCAGACTATAGCTGGTTCGCCAAATCCATGGCCGTTGGCATTTCATTGCATATGGGACAATGGGGATGGTGGAACCTTGCTATTTGTACTGCGTTTTGTCTAGGAGTGATTTTGTTGTGCGTCACCGGTGCAATAATGTGGTGGAAACGCCGCCCACGTCAATCTACTCGATTGCATGCCCCCACAAAACCAAAAGACTTATCTCGTTGGAAACACGCAGTATGGCTGCTAATGCCGGTTGCGTTATTGTTCCCATTGGCAGCGATCGCTATGTTTAGTGTCGTACTGCTTGACCAGCTACTAACGCGTCTAATACCACCGTTGAAAACAGTCTATCAGTAACGCATTCGATAGATAACTGCCCTACTTGAGATTGTTAACGATGACGTTAGCAATCTCATCAAGCGAGACAACCGTAACGGCGGCATTCTGTTTTACTGCTTCTTTAGGCATTCCAAAAACCACGCAAGACGCTTCATCTTGCGCTACCGTAAAGGCGCCAGTAGAACGCATAGACAATAAACCGTCTGCCCCATCTCGCCCCATTCCCGTTAAGATAACGCCAATGGCTTTATCTTGAACTTCGGACGCTACTGAATCAAACAGCACATCAACCGACGGTCGATGACCAGACACTTTCTCCGTTGACGAAAGCCTTGTCACCAATTGACTGCCTCGACGAATAACGGACAAATGCTGATCACCCGGCGCTAGATAAGCATTGCCCGGTAATACATTTTCATTACCTTTCGCTTCCGTGACCGTAAAACCTGAAATAGAGTTGAGACGTTCAGCAAACGTCGTCGTAAACCCTGGAGGCATATGCTGCGTGATAAGCACTGCAAAGTTATCTGGGGGTAAGCTGGCTAACACTCTTTTAATCGCTTCGGTTCCGCCCGTAGATGCACCAATGGCCACAATCCGCTTAGCTGATGCCGCAGTATTAAGGCGACTTACGTGTGACAATGCCTTAGAAGCATTGAGCACATTGGCCTTCGCAGCGACCTTAATTTTACGAAGAATAGTATTGCAGTACTTTTTAAACAACTCTTCTTGGGCGATGACAGGTTTTGCAATGTAATCCACGGCACCTAACTCAAGCGCTCGCAGCGTCACATCCGCATTGGCTTTCGTCAACGTGGAAATCATGACAACAGGCGTCGGCCTCGCTTTCATTAACACCTCTAAAAAGCGCAAACCATCAACTTTTGGCATCTCAATATCTAAGGTGATTACATCCGGTTTGTGGACATTCACCATTTCCTTTGCTTCAAATGCATCCGCTGCTGCTGCGACCAAAATCAACTCAGAGTCTCTCTCTATAATGTCAGACAATAAGCTTCTAATTGAGGCCGAATCATCCACTACTAAGACTTTTATTTTTGTATTGTTTGACGGGTTAATCATTAGAAAAGGTCCACATCGCCAGAAAAGCCCGAATCACTGGAGATTGATCGTTTATATCCCAGCTCCTGCTCAACTAATTTATTGTCTTTTCGAGGCTTCAGGCGTTTCATCAACACTCTCCCTGTCGCTGGAAAAAAGTTCACACGTCGCGGACAATCTTCATAGACATCCAATCCTGTTACCGGAATCCCTTCGTTGTTTAAATAGCACTTTGTGAACCTCACATTATTTTCGCCAACATTTGATATATTGGAGCTTAAAACACTTGCCCCACCAAAGACCTTCGCTGACAAATGATTCCGCCTTCCCCCAATTTTAATCAGATGATTAATCAACAATTCCATTGAATGAACGCCGTAACGTGCTGAGGTAGACAAAAGAAACTCACTTGTCTGCTCCTGCTCCGGTAACAAAAAGTGGTTCATGCCACCGACATGCGCTTCTTCGTCATATAAACAAACAGCGACACAAGACCCTAGTAATGTGGTCACCATCTCATCGTTACCGCTGGCATAAAATTCTCCAGGGAGTACCTTCACGGTTTCCATATTAAAACGAGAATCAAAGAACCGATGCGTAGCAAAATGATCAACCTCAGAACCTGATTGCATAACCACTCCTCACACTCACTCAGCGCTTGATATATGATGTGTTCCCTAATGGTGACATCAGGTTGGTAAACTGAGAGAAGTTTTCAGAATGGCCTGCTATGTACATTCCGCCTTTGCGTAGCCTAGTCAATAACCGAACCAACAAAGCTTCCTGCTGTTCTTTTTCAAAATAGATCATGACATTGCGGCAAAAAATAACATCTTGCTCTTCCTCAATCGGCCATTCATCGTTTAATAAATTAATCTGACGAAATTCGACTAGCTCCCTCAGTTCAGGCTTCACTCTGGCCATGCCTTCGCATCGACCTTTCCCTTTTAAGAAAAAGCGCTGTTTATCCTCAATTGATTCCACACTATCTAGATGATACGCCCCCTCACTTGCCGCTTTGAGTACATGACTATTAATATCAGATGCAACAACTCGAGCGGGAATATCAAACTTGTCCCACAAGCGAACGAGTGACATAGCAATAGAATAAGGTTCTTCGCCTGTACTCGATGCCGCACTCCATACCCGATTAACACTTTCGCCAGAACGCACAAACTGAGTCAATTGCTCAAAATGATGAGGCTCTCGAAAGAAAGACGTTAGGTTCGTTGTGAGCGCGTTGACAAAATGCTCAAGCTCCTCAGCATCGCGCTCTATATAGGCAAGGTAATCTGACACCTTTTTCATTTTTAGATAACGAACACGAGACGCTAATCGGCTGTAAACCATGGAATCTTTCGTCTCAACCAAATTAATCCCTGATATGGCCTTGAGCAAGAGTCGCACTCGATGAAAATCTTCCTGTGTGTAATGAAACTCCCTTTTCAATGAACACATTGCTAAAACTCTTCCCAATCATCTTCACTTATCGAACCGCCAGCCGTAATTGCGGCTGAAGACCCTGAGGTTGAGGTATGAGCTTTAGGTGAAGGCATCGCCGCTTTGGCCCCTTTATTAGGTGCGGTTGCTACTACACGGGGAGCATTTGAAGTGGACTGACTAGCGTTATGCGAATTTGAACTAGACAAGTGCCTTGCTGGCGTAGAAGACGACGCTTTTCGGGTTGCTTCATCTCCCGCAAACGAAACGCGTTCATTAGACTCGGCATTGGAATCCAACGTAAAGTTAGACACTTGGCGTTCTAAACCATTTGCTTGAGATCTCATGCTCTCGGCAGACGCCGCAGCCTCTTCCACAAGCGCCGCATTTTGTTGGGTCATTTCGTCCATTTGAGAAATGGTACGATTAATCTCATCAACGCCTGCCGCTTGCTGTGTAGAAGCCGCGGCAATCTCCGTCATGATAGAGTTTACTCGCTTAATCGAATCAACGATTTGCCCCATTGTTTCACCAGACTGTCCCACCAGCTCATTGCCATCGGCAATTTTAGAAACCGAGTCGGATATAAGCGCTTTAATATCCTTAGCCGCATTGGCGGAACGCTGTGCAAGGGTTCGTACTTCAGATGCCACAACAGCAAAGCCTCGCCCTTGTTCACCTGCACGTGCGGCTTCCACTGCGGCGTTCAATGCCAGAATATTTGTTTGGAAGGCGATGCCATCGATCACACCAATGATGTCGGAAATCTTCTGAGAGGACTCATTAATTGCCGTCATAGTTTCAACGACTTGATGGATCAAATCCCCCCCTGTGATAGCCACGCCCGCGGCCTCAGAAGCCAGCGTATTCGCTTCAGACGCATTATCTGCATTACGTCTCACCGTACTCGTAATTTCTTCCATACTGGACGCGGTTTCTTCCAAACTAGAGGCTTGAGTTTCTGTTCGATTCGAAAGATCCGAGTTCCCTTGGGCAATTTCTGAAGCCGCAACGTTGATGGTTTCCGCCGCAAACCTTAACTCGCCAATCATACTCGCCAAGTTTTCGCTCGTTTGATTACAATACGTTTTAAGATCATTAAATTGACCTTCATATTCTTGGGTAATTTTCTCCGTCAAATTACCATTTGAGAGCGCCATTAATACACGAGTTACATCCGATAAACCTTCATCGGCCGTCGTCATTAATTTATTCAGCGATTGCGCCATAAACAACATGAATTCATGCTTGCCTTCTTCTTTCGCTCTAACGGTAAAGTTTCCTCGTGCGGCCTCCCCAACAATTGAGCCAATTTCATTTTGTGCTTCGACTTCACTTGTAAGATCTAGCCACTCAACAACCGATCCTATGCGCTCATTTTCCTGACTGAAAATTGGATTCGCAAACACTCTAAAGTGCATACCTGCAAGCTCAAGATTAGACTCGTACGGTGAGTTTAGAGTTTCAGGTAAGATTGTTTGCTGACCCGACACATTAAATACATCAATACTCTGACCAACGATTGCGGATGCATCAAAACCAGAGATCACATCACGTAAACTGAGCTCAGCGTTTTTTAGCATTTTCTTCATTGAAGTATTGGCGTAGATGACTTTGCGCTCAGTACTCACAATAACGACATTTGTGCCCGCAGCATTTAAAGCCTGCTCGACCCGTGTGGTTTCCACTAGACGATCCGCGATTTCTTTAAGGTTAGCTTCGCGTTCCAGTTCTCCTTGATGCAAGCTTTCACTCATATCAACGACAGATTGATTTAATAGGCCAAATTCATCTTTGCGAGTATTATTGAGCGCCACTTCATAGTCACCATTCGCCACAGACCGGGCCGCCTCGCTCAAACTAGACAGCGCCACATTTAAATTTCGAAGAATAAAGACGGACGCAACGACGGCGAGTATAAGAAAACCAAATACAATCCCAAGGCTAGTAGCCAGCTCCACTTTTACATGTTCAACGCGCTCTAATAGAAGCTCTTTCATTAAATCTGAAGAATGTCGACTTAACAGGAACAATTCATCAATCACAACCGTCGCGTTATCAAAAAATGACTCTGCACTGTAGTTAGGTACGCCCTCGACCATAACGTAGGTTTGCGCGATGTCTAGCAGAGCCTGATAATCTTCATCGATTACCTTCGCTTCTCGATACAATTCATTCGCTCGCGGATCCCCTGTTGAATCGTAAGCCGCTTTTAAATTGTGTAGTAGTTCGATATGAGGTGCCTCAATGAAGGCTAACGCAGAAATGACCTTGCCAATTTGCTCTTGTGTGACGTAATCAGAAGCAAGCGCTCCGCTACCAAAACCACGAAGTCGTGCAATACCTTCAATCGATAAGGGCAAATTTAACTTAGAAGCCGTCGTCAGGTAGGCCGTTTCCTTAGACGAATCAAACATAAGTCCTGAATATTCAAGTACAAACGGAATATCTTCCGCAACAGCCTGCATAACTAAGCCAGTATGCGACGAGAAAGACTCAGATGGCGTAACCGCGCGAGATCGGACTTCACTTCTAAGTTGGTCAAAATTCACCTTAAGATGTTCAACATCTGTCACGATCGGGGAATTTGGGAATTGGGTTTTCATTTCTTGCAATACGGTCACATGAAACGCATCAATTTTCTGACCTAGTTGATCAATATCAGCACTTGATCGGCTAACATCATTGAGGAATATTGCCGACTTTCCTCTATGTTGTTGCAGTAATTTCACATACTCCAAGAGCATATTGGTCGGCTCAACCCCTAAGATTTCGCTATTCGCTTTCTCGAATATCAACATCTCTCGTTCAATCAAAAACTTAATCGGCACGCCAACGCTGATGGCAACCAAAATGCCAAGCAACACGAACTTGCGAGAGAGTTTAATGTTATTCATCCACTGCATAGTATGTGCTCCTATGTTTCCTTAACGTTCGGCATCAAAGAGGCCTAGTTCATCACTTGAAATGAGTTCATCACTTGAAATGAGTTCATCAATGTTTACGATAATGACCATATGGTCATCAACCGTTGCGAGACCACGTAAATAGCGGCTGTCGAATGCAGTACCAAACTCGGGAGGCGGCTTTATTCCTTCATCGTTCAACGCAACAACATCTGACACTGCGTCAACCACAATTCCTGCAATCCGAGTACCTACATTCAACATAATGACAATGGTCCACTCGTTATAAATAGGCTCACCTATCCCAAATTTGATTCGCAAATCAACGATGGGGACAATATCCCCTCTTAGGTTAATGACCCCTTTTATGTAGTCTGGTGCGTTTGCTATCTTAGTCGAGTCCTCGTAGCCTCGAATTTCTTTTACAGCCATGATATCGAGCGCGTACGTCTCATCACCAAGCACAAACGTAAGAAATTCCTCAGTAAGGGCCGAACTGATTACGTCTAATTCAATTAATGACATAAGCTCTTTCCTCCGGCGTTGGTTGGCTGACAAATCCTGTTAGAGAGTCCGCGTCGAGTATCAATGCAACACTCCCATCCCCCATAATCGTCGCGCCAGCAACACCTTGAACACGTTTATAATGCCGCTCTAAACTTTTAATCACGACTTGCTGTTGACCCAATAAACCCTCAACAACTAAGCCAAACCGATTATTTGCCGCTTCAACCAAAACGACAATGTGCTCGGTCAGGTCTTTCGCTGGCTCTTCATCAGCCAATACATGCCCCAAATCCACTAACGGCCAGTATTCTTCCCTAACCCAGAGCAAAGGCTTATTTTTCATGATTCGAATCTGGCTGCTTTCTGGTTGAAGGCTTTCCACAATGTTAGTGAGCGGTAAAACAAAAACCTGTTCCGCACTGCGAATACACATACCATCCAAAATCGCCAGAGTAAGAGGCAGGCTAATTTGAAATTTTGTCCCTACATTGTCTTCAGAGAAGATATCCACTCGCCCACCAAGTGATTCAATATTCTTACGGACGACATCCATCCCTACACCACGCCCAGAGACATCCGTTACCTCAGACGCGGTCGAGAAACCGGGTGCAAAAATAAGCCCCCATACCGCAGAATCAGTCAGTGGATCAGGCAGGCTAACGTTATTTTCCACGGCTTTTTGAAGAATTTTTTCTTTGTTCAAACCGCCACCGTCATCCCGGATTTCAATCACAATCTCCCCCCCACGTTGGCTGGCAGACAATGTCACCAAACCTTTAGCAGGCTTACCTTTTTCTTCTCGTTCGTGGGGTAGCTCTATACCATGATCAACACTGTTTCGAATAAGATGGGTTAAGGGATCCGAAATTTTTTCGATCAAGTTTTTGTCAATTTCAGTCGCGCCGCCTTCAACCACCAATTCGATTTGCTTATCGAGTTTTTTAGATAGATCTCGAACTAACCGAGGGAAACGATTAAACACCGTTGAAATTGGGAGCATTCGAACCGACATTACGGCTTCTTGAATCTCGCGCGTATTACGCTCTAATTCAGCAATGGCGATTTGCATTTTTTCCAAAAGGCTATCTTGAACGTCGTTACCAATAAGCTTGAGCATCGACTGCGTGATGACGAGCTCCCCAACTAAATTGACGAGCTTATCCACTTTCGTCGTCTCCACTCGAATACTGGTCGCTTCTCCGGTATTTTTACTTTGTTTGACGTTCTCTTGGTTTTTTACACCTTTAGAGACAGGAGCTGACGGCGGCGTAGAAGCAGTCGATGCTTGTTGGCTATTTGAAGAATTGGGCGCCGAAACGTCATGATTAGCAGAAGAATCGTTGAGATTGTCGAAGAAACCGTATGCTTCTTGATCACTTGATAAGGGTTGCTCATCGACCTTTTCAAAAAAACCGTACCCTTTAGATTCTCCGTTTTCTATGTCGGTCGCAGAGTCATCGTGTGACGACGGTTTTTTCTTAGCTTCTTCTTCCGTTATTTCGTTAAAGAATCCATAACAAACATCCTCGAATTCAGCATCCTCTGAGTTATGAGAATCGACGCCTTGATGCTCTTCGCTATTGTCTTTACTTTGCGCTAATAGCGGTTCAAAAAGTCCAAAACCGGGATCTTCGCTGTCTTCCAGAGTTTGATCAAAAAAGCCAAACGCATCGTCGTCTTCTAATTCTTTATTAATCGATGAATCGCTGGAATCTAAAGCACCGCTGTCTGTATTTGAAGGTGCAGTATTTGAAGGTGCAATATTCGAAGGTATAGTGTTTGATACATTATCAGAAGAGCTGCCGCTTACCCTTTCCAATTCTTGCTCTAATTTTGCCTTAGCCGTCTCTATCTCTGGGTAATCAATATCGGAACTAAAGCGGTAAGCGTCGAGAATGTTTTTTAAAACATCGACCGTTTCAAGCAACACAGTAATCAGAAGGTCATCCAATTTCAGTGTTTCATTTCTAGCGGAGTCAAGAATATTCTCCATGACGTGAGTCACCCCCGTCATGGCATGCAAACCAAACGTACCACTGCCACCCTTAATAGAGTGCGCCGCTCGGAATATACTATTAAGCTCTTCGATATCAGGCTCTTCTATATCAAAAGCAAGCAATAGAGTCTCCATTGCATCAATATGCTCTTGCGCTTCTTCAAAGAAGATTTCAGTAAACTGATTCATATCATCCATAGTTATTCCCTAACGACGCTAAAAAACACAACGGATACGTCCTGTTGTTTCTCAACCTCAGTGTTAAACTCCTCGGTGACTATCTGTTTGGCTATCTGGCTATCTGGCTATCTGGCTATCATGTGGCCTTCGAAACTATCGAACCACTTTTGCAACGACCTCTAACAGCTTTTTAGGATCAAATGGTTTTACCATCCATCCAGTCGCGCCTGCGGCTTTACCTTTCGCCTTCATAGCATCACTCGCTTCTGTGGTTAATACAATAAGCGGTACTCGGGCGTAGGCAGACATCGCTCGCAGTGATTTTATTAACGTTAACCCATCCATATTAGGCATATTTTGGTCTGTTAGAACGAAGTCGAATTTGGTAGTACGGCAAATATCTAATGCTTCACGCCCGTCTTTCGCCGTTTTTACTTGATATCCTCCGCCCTTCAAAGTTGCTTCTACCATTTGACGAACGGAAGGAGAGTCATCAACAACCAATAAATTCTTATTCATAATCCCTCTCTGTATCTAAACATCACTTTCGTAGTATTAAGCTCTTCATCATAAAAAAACTGATCACTGAGTTTTTTACATAATTTAAGGCCACGTCCATTTAACGAGTCGATAAATGAAGTTTCTGTTTTTTCTAACTGGTAACCTCTGCCTGTATCATAAACATTTACAAACAAAGACTGTTTTAGTTCATTCCATTCAAATGTAATTTCGACTTTATCTTCTCTACCTAACAATGAAAGTTTTGATTTTTTCTCTTCCATAAATAAAGCATAGTCACTAATTTTATTTTTTGCATCAAAACCTAATACTCCATGCTCCACAGAGTTTGAATACAACTCACTAACCACGGTAAAAACTCGCTGACAAAACGGTTTAACGAGCCCTTGGGACTCTATAAAGTCGGCCACTTTAATTGGTAAAGTTTCATTTTTGATAGAATTCCCTAACAAAGAAAATGTAATTTTGAAATCACCGTAAACCGGATCAACCGTATCCGAGGATAAATCCAAATATTCCTTCACCCCTTCTATATTTATAATGCACACCGTCATATCATCAAGATCTTCATCACAGCCTTTATCAAGCATTTTCATATGTGAAATGATCGTTTCAGACTCAAGGGGTAAATTTGAAACATAGTGATAAGCATCAGAAAAAGTCATCAACTTGTTATTCACTTCTTTATTTTCAATGACGCCGTCACTCATCATGATTAGATGGGTAAAATCTGACATAGGAATGGTTTCAATATTTTTATCCAGACTATCGGCGGGCAACACGCCGATAGCCATATTGGACGACTTTACGCGTTTAGAAATAGCCTTTCCTTTCATCATTAACACATCTGGCATACCCGCGTTCCAGACACGAATGTCATCCTGAATCGGTCGGACCTCGATAATAATCGACGCCACGAATCGGTTCCCGGGAATCAGTTGAATGTGCTTTGCGCTGATCTCATTGATAATAGCGGACATCGTAAAACCCTTTGAAACGACCGCATTAAAGGTTGATACCAATGGATAGATAGTGAGAGCAGCCGCCATTCCATGCCCTGTTGCATCGGCCAAGATAATATAAATTGAACCAGAAGGTGACAGAGCTGACACTAAAATATCGCCACAAAATCGTCCATGAGAATAGTGAGCACTATCCACACTTTCTATATTCGTGAGCTGGGTCGATAAAATATGGTCGTAGACATAAAATGCGAGTTTTTCTTCTTGATATTTCTCGTCCATTAACCTTGCATAATTTGAATTTGCATTAATCAACTCTTTTCTGTTACTTACGTTTCGCAGTAAACTAACGACTTTATTCTTAAAAATATCGTAATCAATTGGTTTAATGACAAAATCACTAATTCCTATTTTAAAAAAACGTCCAATCTCCTTCCCATCATATTCCTCAGAAACAAGAACAACGACTGCATCGCTGTTTTCGTAAAATAGATAATTAACAAAACTGAAAAGAAGGTCGTATTTTAGATCCGCATCAAATATATATATATCAAACACTTTATTCTTTATAGCACTATACAAATCCTCGATAGTATTTTCCGAATAGACATCAATATTAACGGATTCCAATGCGCCGCTTATAAGGCGTCGTGTCGTTCTTGATTCTTCTAAAACAAGTGCAGAATATAGTCTATTCATATTGATATAGGTTTTTGAAATTTGCCATATCCAAAATATCTTTTGCCGTACCGTCTAAGTTCTTAATAACTCCCTTTTTAGAACACTCATGCAGCTTACGATACAATAAAACCATCATCCCCAAAGCGGAAGAATCAACATAAAGCACATTTGAAAAGTCTAGTATTACAGTGGATCCAGATTGCACCCCATTTTCATATTCTGCGGTAAACCACTTATGGGTACTAAAATCAAACCTCTCTGGTATCCGTATCACAAAATCACTCATTTCTTCCTCCTAATTATTTTAAAATAAGTCGATTTCACCGCTCTCTATATTTTCTTGAGAAACAGGGTTGTACTGTTTACTCGTTTGCTCTTTGATCGCGGTAAGTCGTTCCTTCAACGAAGCCTCTAGCTCATCGACAGAAGTGAGTTCATGGAATCCTTTTAGGCTTTCAACAATAAAACCTAACGTTTCCACCACGTATTTCACGTTTTGAGAGTTAATGTCATCGAACTGAAGCCCTCTTGTTGCACCAAAAAATGCCTCTTCTAACTGACCCGATAAACCTCCTAGCCTCAATGAAACGTGAGCGTCTGATTCGGCCTTTTCAATAATATGATCCAACGCGGTGCGCATGCTCTTTTTGGCTTCCATTATGTAAGTAACGTCATGAGCTGCGAGCTTTTCCATTGATTTGGTTAAGTCCGATATTTGGCTTTGCATCTTATTTAGTCGAGATTGAATATCGATACTGAACCCTGCAGACCGATTCGATAACGTCCGAACCTCGTCCGCGACGACAGCAAAACCTCGCCCAGCTTCTCCCGCTCTGGCGGCCTCAATCGCGGCATTCAGTGCCAGTAAATTCGTTTGTTCTGCTATGTCGTCAATGTCTTTTAGCGCTTTTACGATTTCTGGCATTTGATTGTTGATTTGCGATGTTTTCGCTAGCAACTCCATGGAAGACGCGGACATCTCAACCGTTGAGTTTATGAATTTATCGAGTGTGGAGGACGTATGAGCAGCAAACTCTCTCATAACATCACTGTACATTTTGTCGCCCTCACTTCGATTGTCATCAATCAGTGATTGAATACAATCGGATTGCGTCGACATCAACTCATTAACCTCTTCGAAAGACTTCGAAAGCAACTGAACCGCACTCTCTTGCGTACTGAGTACTTTTTCCAGGTCATCGGAACAGAGTGTGAGTATGGGAAGGATTTCTTCGTGGACAACGCGGTCGCGACGCTCTTGCATATCGCTAGTTTCAGGCACATGATTATCACCCACATCAGAGTGAGATCCTCTTTCTGATGTGCTCGCAAGACCGTTCTCTGAGGCGTAACCAAACGTCGCACTGCTTCTACTCAACAGATAGAATGTCAGCAGGCCAGATACTGCAATCAATACAATGGCGTACCAACTGTAGCCAAAAAAGTTCAGAAACAATGCAAGCGCGCATCCACTAATAAATACGAAAGCATGTGGAAACATATAAACATCCTTTAGGTTCCATCTTAAGCGTTATGACATAGTAAGAGGTGCTAATAGCGTCGTTCCACCGGCTACAATATACCGAATTTACGACGCCCTCTTTACGCTCGTTCCTTACTAGCACGAGCCAATTTTCAGTCCTTTTGAATCCTACATAATGCCATTCGCAGAACTACTATCGAATACTTCGATGCGCGATTCATGGATCTATTCTAAACGTAGACCGAGATTGACAAAGGCTCAAACCAAATATGCGAATTTATTTAGATTTCGCTTATATATTGCTTATCCAGAGGCTTTTGGAGAAAAATAGAAAGGCTTGCATGGCGAAATTTTATGACGCTATGCGCTAAATTTATAAGCTTAAAGCAGAGAAATGTAGAAAAAGAGAAAAGTTACCAGAGACATCATTAACAACTTGAAACTTTGTTAACGATGCCTCCATCAGAAAAAGCACATTCAAAAAAAGTTATTGAAACAATCAATGATCAGCAGACAATACGTATCCGCTGAAAGCACTATAGCAAAGCGTTTATCATTTCCTGCGTGACCAGCACAATGCCGTCACTGCTGCGATAAAAGCGTTCCGCATCTAACGCGGCATCTTCGCCAATCACGATGCCTTCAGGTATTTTCGTATCGGTATCGACAATGACACGATCTAGACGACAATGACGGCCAATATCACAACCAGGCAAAATCACACTCTTTTTGACATGTGAATAAGAATTTACCCTGACATTATTAAACAAAATCGATTGCTCTACGGTCGAGCCTGACACAATACAACCCGCTGACACGACAGAGTTTAATGCCGTCCCAATGCGTTCTTCATAGTTGTAATTAAACTTAGCAGCAGGCCTCTGGTATTGAGCAGTTCGAATTGGCCAACCTTCATCATACAAGTCCAACTCAGGCACCAACTTTGTCAAATCCATATTCGATTCCCAATACGCTGCTAACGTACCCACGTCTCGCCAATAAGCTCGATCTGGGTAGTTTTCATTTGGAATAGAACTTCGACTAAAGTGATGCGCTTTAATTTTACTTGAACCAACAAAATACGGGATCAGGTCTTTACCAAAGTCATGGCTAGACGTTAGGCTCTCTGCATCAACCTGAAGATGGCTTTGTAAAAACTTCGCGTTAAATAAGTAGATCCCCATACTGGCAAGAGAAACATTAGGATTACCAGGCATAGTCGGAGGGTTAGACGGCTTTTCCTCAAACGCGATGATATTGTCGCTTTCATCAACGTGCATAATACCGAATTGATCTGCCTCATTTACTGGCACCTCAATACACGCAACAGAAACATCCGCCCCGCTTTCGATATGCTCTTTCAACATGATGCTATAATCTTGCTTATAAACATGATCACCAGCAAGAATCAAAACGTATTCACTTTTAGATTCATTGATCATCTTGAGGTTTTGGTACACCGCATCGGCGGTTCCCCGATACCAGTCACTTCCTGTTTGCTGTTGTGCCGGCCAAAGTTCAATGAACTCATTGAAGTCTGAACGCAGGAAATTCCAACCTCGTTGGACATGTTGATTTAAAGTATGTGAACGATATTGCGTGAGAACGGCAATTTTACGCATACCAGAGTTAATGCAGTTAGACAGAGGAAAATCGATAATCTTATATTTCCCCGCGATAGGCACTGCAGGTTTAGAACGATTATCAGTTAGTTGTTTAAGACGGGAACCGCGCCCTCCGGCCAAGATTAGCGAGAGGGTTTTCATTCGAGCAGTATTTAAATCCATATTTAACCCTTAAATGCGTTAGGCTAACTCTACTATCTTTCCTAATTAGGTATACTCTTATACTATCGCCGAATCAATAAGATACCTTTAAGAAGATGAAGATACTATTCGCAGCCTCTGAAATATACCCACTTATCAAAACTGGCGGACTTGCCGATGTAGCAGGCTCACTTCCTGTCGCGCTACGCAAACAGGGGCATGATGCCCGAATGATCATGCCCGCCTATAACAGCATACTTGATAAAGTTGCTCCTATTCATAATAGCACCAATCTTGGAAATCCGTTTGGCGTCGGCGATATAATTTTGTTGGAGTCCTGTATACAAGACTCTGATACGCCGATATATCTCGTTCAATGCCAAAGCATGTATGAAAGAGAGCACGGTCCTTATTTAGACGCAAACGGCAACGATTTTGAAGATAACCACTTGAGATTTGGTATCTTATCTTGGGTAAGCGCAATGCTCTCTCAATACGGCACTCTGATGGGATGGCAGCCCGACATACTGCACTTAAATGACTGGCAGACTGGGTTCGCGGCGGCTTATTTAGCAAGCTGGAAAACAGATCATATCCCTATCGTAACCACCGTTCACAATCTGCGCTACAACGGCAGTTTTAACATGAGCAAGTGGGCAACAATGCGTCTTTCATCTGACCTTTTGTCCCTTCACGGAATGGAGTTCTACGGAAATTTTTCTGGATTAAAGGCAGGACTTGTTTTTGCCGATGCCGTGACCACCGTCAGCCCAACGTACGCTGCTGAAATTTTAACGCCCGAATATGGCGATGGCCTAGATGGTACTCTTCGCTCTATGAAAGACCGGCTTCATGGTATTTTAAACGGTGTAGATTATGATCAATGGTCTCCTGCAAAAGATACCTATATAGCAAAGAATTACGGCATCAACTCAATCGAAGACAAGCTGGAGAACAAACTCGCACTATTAAGAGAATGTGGCCTTCCCGAAGACCCGAGTAAACCTATCTTTGGCATCGTATCAAGATTAACGGAGCAAAAAGGCTTAGATTTAGTGCTTGACGCTATTCCTTCGGTTTTAGATAGAGGCGGCGTATTAATTGTTTTGGGCTCTGGCGACAAAGCGTTAGAACAAGCCTATGTAGACCTTTCGGCTCAATACCCAAATCAAGTACATGTCCGCATAGGGTATGACGAAGCCTACTCTCATCGAGTACAAGCCGGAAGCGACGTCTTTTTAATTCCATCCCGATTCGAGCCGTGCGGCTTAACGCAACTGTACGCGTTGAAATATGGAACACTTCCGCTGGTAAGAAAAACAGGAGGGCTTGCGGATACGGTATTTGAAGAAGGCGATAGCGCAAATGGTTTTGTTTTTAACGATGCAACAGCGCAATCGCTACAGGCCTGTTTGGACAGATGTATGTCTGTTTTCTCCGATTTAAATCACTGGCGCAGACTTCAACACTCAGCCATGTCCTACGATTTCAGCTGGGAGCAAACCACAGACAAATGGGAAGCGCTTTACCATAGCTTATTGCGCTAAAAAACAGTTGAAATAGATCGAAAGACAATTGATCAAAAGAGCGTGTTTCCAATACAAAAAATGGCAATGGAAACACGCTCTTTTTATTTTTCGCTAGTCGCGACTTCCGCTTTATCTGCCCAATTAGCTAGGCCGCGAGCAAGTGCCTTGTCATTAAAACCTTCTCGCTTCATATTTCTAAGCGCTAGCGCTATTTTCTGACGTATTTCAAACGTATTACATTCAGACTTCTTAGAAATCGTTAGAAACAGTCCTTCACTACTGATTGCAGGCTGACGCGCGGTAATTCTGTCTTGAACCTTCATCATTGTCGCGTAGGCTTGCCCTGGGTTTTGCTCGTATAGCGCATAATCCACACGGCCCGCTTCCAACATTTTAATCGCCTGCGAAAGACTCGCGACGGACAAAATATTCAAATTTTCTCGAGCAAACGCATCGAAGCTTTGTCCGAAACTGTTATTAATAACCGTTACACCCCAGTGACCCACTAAATCTTCTTTCTTATTGTACTCAAATTTTTGATTCACATTTTGCCAAACAACACTCGTTGTATGCAGCATAGTCGGAGAAAAGTAGTCCATATATTCCGATCGTTCATTGGTATAAAACGCACCGGCCATTAAATCAACTCGCCCAGCTTTCACTTCAGACTGAGCTCGAGACCAAGGACCAACATGAACGACCTCAATATTAAGCTTGGTTCTGCGACCAATCTCTTCGAGGATAATGACATTCGCGCCCAATAATTTATTATTGTGCCCACTCTCACGCCACAAAAAAGGGGGATACTCGGAATTACCCGTTGCAGTAAGGGATGTACAACTGACCGTTTCTTCAGAATCAGTTGAACTGGCTGTCGCAAGTGATGTAAAAGAAGCGCAAATTACGCTCAGAAAAAAAGCTAACAATCTCATATTTAATATTTTTTGGCCTTGGTTACAAAAGGAGCTCCACATTTTTTAGTTGTCCTCCTGACGACCTCGACGACACAATTTGTTTCATGTCTTAGGCTATGAACCAAAAGTTCGCAATCCATTACAGACTATTTCACAAATAAAAACAACACCTTAAGTAAAATAAGGTAGGATTTAAAACATCCAGATACAAGCTCTCTTCTCATCTGGTTGCGTACCAGTAATAAATGCCAAGGTTATTTTGTTATCGCAACGGTCTGCCGCGATTTCAAATTCATCCTCCAAAACAGTCGCACGCGACGCTCCTTTTGGTAACTGATCGGACAAGGAGTTTTGAGAATAACGCTTAGCGAAGTCAATCCACACCTTTTGAGCGCCTGAACTCCCTGTTATCGACATTGGCAAGTTTTTATCCAGCCCTAACCAAATCGTTGATACTGTATCTTCGGTTATAGAAACATACCAACTGTCTCGTTGATTGTTGGTTGTGCCCGTTTTTGCTGCAAACCTCAAACTAGGAAATACGTTTTGAGCCGCCTTAGCTGTTCCCAATTTGGGTACCAATACCATCCCTTCACGAGCAACGGCTAGGGCGCTGGCTGTAAAAGGCACACTGCCCTTTCGATTAAAACGCTTGTGTACCTGACCATCTTGACCTAACACAGCAAGAACAATGCCTAGTTCACTGCTTTCCCCAAGTGAGGCGATAGGCTGATACAAGCGCGCAACCTCAAACGGCGACAGTTCTATTGCTCCCAATGCAACAGAAGGCACCATTCTAAACGGTCGCTTAACGCCTAAATCTTTTAATACCTGCTCCACTCTCGAAAAACCAATTTTGGTTACTAAATCAATCGTAGCAAGGTTATACGATTTAGCCAGTGCCATATAAAGAGGCACTTCACCGTGCTCTTTACGGTCATAGTTTTCAGGACGCCATACATTGCCGCCCAAATTAATGGATTGCCGCTTGTCTTCCACTCTACTCCACCAAGTAAAACGCCCGCTCGCTAATGCACTCAAATAAATTGGGGGTTTCACTAAAGAGCCGATTGGCCGAACAGCACCAAGCGCTCTGTTAAACCCGGTATACACGCGTTGAGTGGATCCGACAATCGCTTTTACGTAGCCTGTCTCGCGATCCGTAACGACCATCGCGCCTTGGAGTTGCTTCAATGCGTTATCTCTCTTAGAAATACGTTTCGCACTCTCCCGCAATGCGCTCGTCGCCGCTCGTTGTGCACGTACATCAATGCCGGTGTAAATTTTTAAATTCTCGGTCGCTAATACTGAACGGTCAAAATCACGTTCAAGCTGCATTTGAACAACATCCAGATAGTCGCCAAACATAGAACGTTGTTTATTGGTTTGACTCAAGCGAATCGGTTCTCTCTTCAGTATTCGCGCGTCTGCAACCTCAAGCTTTTGCTGCTCAACCAACAAATTAATAACAACGTTACGCCGCTCTTTCGCCCTCTCTGTGTTGCGCTTAGGGTTATAAAGAGAGGGGCCTTTTACCATACCAACCAGTAAAGCATATTCACTGATGTTAAGTTCTTTTAACGGGCGCCCGAAAAAATAGCGACTGGCTGCTGCGAAGCCTCGTAACTCTCTACTCCCAAGTTGAGCAAGGTATACCTCGTTCATATAAGCGGTGAGGATTTCTTGCTTACTATAATGGTACTCCAACAAAAGACTCATGAAGACTTCGGTAATTTTACGGGTGTACGTACGTTCCGATGTGAGGAACATATTCTTAACCAATTGCTGAGTTAAAGTAGAACCACCTTGAACCCGACTTCCATGACTTACGTTCACCCACGCCGCACGAGCGATCCCCATCAAACTGATTCCATGATGGCTAAAGAAGTTTCTATCTTCCGTCGCAGTTAATATTTCAATGAGAGTAGATGGAATCTGCTCATAGGTTAAAATCTCTCGCTGTTCAGAACTACCACCATAGAGATAGCCGATCACTTGAGGTTCTAAATAGGCCGTTTTAACAGGAGCTCCTGTCAAACTCTGTATTTTCAGCACGCCATTCGGGAAAGAAAAAATAAGACGCTGGCCTTTATGCTGACCATCGGCATTCGTGTAGGGGCGCAAGTTAGCGCTGACTTTAGTTCGGCTTCTTGCTGCCCAACCGACTTCTTGGCTGTTCTTGCCAAACCGATAGCCGGCATCATTTAGCAAGTCTTCTAGCTCTTTTTTGGTCCATCGAGAGCCAGATTTCAAGACCACCGGCGCGCTGTAAACCTCAGAAGGCACTTGCCATTTTTGCCCTTCAAATCGATTCGTTACTTCCTGATCTAAAACCCAAAGCCACCCCATAAAAGGTAGCAAGGCAATACAACCTAAAAGCAATAGCCACTTAAACCAAAAAGCAAACGCTCGCTTCAACCATGATGGCTTAGTCGGCTTTTTCTTTCTTGCAGGTGGGCGCTTTCGTGTCGTTTTACGAGGCTTAGCGGAGCGGCTATTTGAACGTGCAGGGGTATTTCGTTTTGTCATGGCAACGCAGTATAGAGATGCAACGAAATTGAATCAATCCAAGCAGACACAAGCGTCATTTGATTGCTATCGCATATGAGAGGCACATGAGTGACACAAGAGTCAGGCAAGCCCCAATACACACCAATAAGCGCGAGTTAAAAGTAAAAACTAATTTTTTTGAAAATAAGGAAAGTTTCAGCAGTTAATCAACAATATGACTTAATGCAGTCATCGACCTAACCGCCGTTATGGGCCGGTAATTTATTGATCTAGGTTAATAAATTAATTCCCAGAAGGCGTACTTTGACAACACTTACTACGTTGCATCAAAGGAGCACATCATGAATTTAACGAAAACGGTAGCACTTGCTTCTCTATTAACCAGCGCCACATTAGCCTCTACAGGTGTACTGGCTCACGAGGCTGGATCTTGGCTCGTTCGAGGCGGTTTAGGCACGGTCATCCCTCAAGAAAGCAGCGACGATGTGGCTGGCAGCGGCGAGCTTGAAATCGATGACAATACGCAAATTGCCGCTACGTTGTCTTATATGTTTACTGACAATATTGGCTTTGAAGTACTCGCAGCCACCCCATTTACGCATGAAGTAAAAACAAACGGGCTGGGAAAAATAGCCGAAGTTTCTCACCTTCCACCGTCCTTCATGGCGCAATACTATTTTGGACAAGCCGATAGCGAAATCCGCCCGTACCTCGGAGCAGGCTTAAACTACACCGTCTTCTTCGACGAAAAAAGCTACGGAAAAATAAAAGGCAGTGACGTAGAGTTAGATGATTCGTTTGGACTGGCAGCACAAGCGGGTATTGACGTGAGTATCAATGACAAATGGTTTGCCAACGCGTCTATTTGGTACATTGACATAGATACCACGGTAAAAGTAAAAGGCGTTGGAAACTTCGATACTGAAATCGACCCTATTGTTGCCATGATTTCAGCGGGTTATACGTTTTAAGATCCTACTTATTTAGAAAAAAACCTCTTTAATAAAGAAAAACAGCTCGCAAGTGACCTACACTTGCGAGCTGTTTGTTATTACTTGCTTAGAGATCGAAGCGATCAAGGTTCATCACTTTCACCCACGCTTTCACAAAATCGTGCACGAATCGCTCGTTTCCTTCGTTAGTCGCATACACTTCCGCTAACGCTCGCAATTGTGAGTTTGAACCGAACACTAGATCGGCGCGAGTGCCTGTCCAGCGTATTTTTCCTGTACTTCGATCACGACCTTCAAATATCTCGGCCTCTTTTGACGTTGGAATCCACGTTGTGCTCATATCGACAAGATTTACAAAGAAATCATTAGACAACACACCCGGTTGATTCGTTAAAACACCATGCTTGGAACCGTCTGCATTGGTATCCAGTACTCGCAATCCGCCTACCAAGACCGTCATTTCAGGCGCTGAAAGAGTCAACAGTTGCGCTTTATCGATCAATAAGGCTTCTGTCGCCACAGAGTAACTCTGCTTCAGGTAATTTCTAAAGCCGTCTGCAACAGGTTCTAACACGTTGAATGATTCAACGTCTGTCTGCGTCTGCGTTGCATCCATCCGACCTGGCGTGAAAGGTACCGTCAATGTGGTTCCAGCGGCTTTTGCAGCATTTTCTATCGCCACGCTACCGGCAAGCACAATCACATCCGCTAAAGAAACGGCTTTACCTCCTGATTGGGCCGCGTTGAATTGCTCTTGAATGCTTTCTAACGCATTAAGTACCTTGCTCAATTGTTTGGGTTGATTAACATCCCAGTCTTTCTGTGGTGCCAAGCGAATACGAGCACCATTTGCCCCACCACGTAGGTCAGAACCTCTAAACGTAGACGCGGATGCCCAAGCCACTGACACACATTCGGCTATCGTCAAACCTGAATCGACAATCTGCGCTTTCAACGTCTCGATGTCTTGATCGTTCACAAGCTCATGGTTAACCGATGGAATAGGATCTTGCCAAATCAATTCCTCTGTCGGAGCGTCTTTACCCAAATAGCGCACACTTGGCCCCATATCACGGTGGGTCAATTTGAACCATGCTCGTGCGAAGGCGTCTGCAAATTCCTCTGGATTTTTGTGGAATCGACGGGAGATAGCAGCGTAGGATGGATCCATTCTCATGGCCATATCCGCCGTTGTCATCATGATCGACACTTTGTTGTCAGAGCCATCGACCTGAGGCGCATGGTCGGCTTCGGTTAGTTCCACTGGGGCCCATTGCAATGCGCCAGCGGGGCTTTTTGACAACGCCCACTCATAACCAAATAGAACATCAAAGTAGCCCATATCCCACTGAGTTGGAGTTGGCGTCCAAGCGCCTTCAATCCCGCTGGTAATGGTATCGACGCCGTTACCAGTGCCGTGCTTGTTTGTCCATCCGAAGCCCATTTCTTCCATTGGTGCGGCTTCTGGCTCTGGTCCAACCAATGCTGCATCGCCAGCACCGTGCGCTTTACCAAAGGTATGTCCACCCGCGACCAATGCAACTGTCTCTTCATCGTTCATCGCCATACGGGCAAAGGTTTCACGGATATCTTGCGCTGAAGCCAGTGGATCAGGATTACCATTTGGTCCCTCTGGGTTTACATAAATAAGACCCATTTGAACCGCTGCCAATGGGTTTTCAAGGTTACGCTCCCCTTCATTCTCACCCGTGTAGCGTTTGTCCCCTAGCCATTCTGTTTCCGTGCCCCAATAGATGTCTTTTTCAGGCTCCCATAAATCTTCACGTCCACCTGCAAAGCCAAATGGCTTAAGCCCCATTGATTCCAATGCGCAGTTCCCAGCAAGAATCATCAAATCGGCCCAAGAGATGCTGCTACCGTACTTTTGTTTAATCGGCCATAAAAGACGGCGCGCTTTATCTAGGTTACCATTGTCTGGCCAGCTATTAAGCGGCGCAAAACGTTGTGTTCCCGATCTTGCTCCACCTCGACCATCAGCGGTTCTATATGTGCCGGCACTGTGCCAAGCCATACGAATAAAAAATGGGCCATAGTGTCCGTAATCCGCTGGCCACCAGTCTTGCGAGTCTGTCATCAGTGCAAAAAGGTCTTCTTTAAGCTGATCAAGGTTTATACTATTAAAGGCCTCCGCATAATTGAACTCGGCCCCCATTGGATTTGAAATAGCGGTATGTTGATGCAAAATATCGAGCTTTAATTGATTTGGCCACCAATCTGCATTGTTGGTACCGCCACCTGCACTGTGGTTAAAAGGACATTTAGACATAACTTCTCTCCTGACTGGCATGTTGTCTTAGTGACAATAGTTATAGCCCCCTAAGAGCAATAAAGGCAGTTGAGAATATCAAACAAGACGATAGCTATTATAAATAACCATTAGATAAATTTTATTTATAAGTAAATATTATACGTATGAAGAAGGGTTTAGAGCGTATTCAGTATGGCGTTCACATCAGTACTATCCACCTGTGCGATCCAATTCCGTGTTATCTACGACAGTACTACTCAGCTCAGCACTATCGACACCTGTACTATTTAAAGATTCAGAGTCTAAAAATTCAGAGTCATCACCAACAACTGCTTTCTTAATCGTCTGCCAGTTAGCGTAAAATTCGCCCATGCCGCTGACCAATTTTATTTCATCTTCTTGCATTGTCGCGTCAGCGCTAACATTGATCAGCTCTGTCATATCAGTTTGCAATGCGGCTTCAACTTCCGTCAGTACAACAGGAGAGCAATACAAAGTCGCAGGGCTTTTGTCGCGATGCATCGTTACCGTTTTCGCAACCAACGTAGCTATTTTTTCCCCACTCGACATGGTTGATAAAACACGACTTAAAACATTATTAACAACAAAGTTTGCGTGTTGTTCAATTTCATCCCAAACCAGGTGGCTTTCTCGTTTTATTTCTTCTAGCAGACATTGAATACTTTCCCACGCTTCGATCTCAATTCTTTCTTTCATGTTATGCATTTGAGCTTGTGCATGAGTTTCAGCCTGTTCGATTATTTGACGCGCTTCTTCCTGAGCGGATTGAATAATGCGCTCCGCTTCTCGTTGGGCTTGCTCTTCTGCCTCAGCGATAATGTCTTTCGATCTAGATAGGTTCTCGGTGTCTTTTCGAGAAATTAGGTTTCGATCGAGAGAATAAGAATCAAGTGAAATACTGTGCTTCACAAAATGGTTCATGGTTGATCTCCTTCGACCTGACTGCGCCAAATGACGCCATACCAAAGCTGATTTAATCGGTGAATTGGAATCTCTGGCGTGGGAACACTTTCGATGCTTAACACCAAACTTTTTGAGTGCCTCAACTGAACTCGTTGCCAAGTAGGTGGGGACAACCACGCTTTTAGCAATAGCAACCCTATCTGGCTTGCACTCAAGGGTTTCAGCGACTCGATATTCCATATACCAGGCATTAGAGCCTTGGCAATATGTCTAGCCCAACGTCTGGCATCGGACGACAAGGACTCACTCTGATTCTGCATCGCGCTGTGTATAATATTTTCAGTAGCAGCGTCTTTCTCTTCATCGCTTTCTTGAACCGTGTGCGGTTCTAGACTACCTGCGTTTTTATCAATGTCACTGCTGAGCTCATGCATTTCTGCGCCTAGAAGTATGTGCCCCACGTTTTCGTTAAGAACATCAATACGCTCTTTTAAGACCACATCGCACGCCAGTAACAAACAATATTGGCAACGGGTGATGTCCATCCTTAGCCATTGTAATAGCGCTTCTCCAGGCTTGGGCGGCACAGCATCTTCTATCCCCAGTACCTTCCTTGTCTCAAAGGGAGGGTATCGCATGAGCTGAACATCACTTGTTTCTTTGTTTTTTACGCTGTTACCCAGCTCAGCTAACCAACTCTCGTCAGCGTATAACCAAGCTTGATTCCAGAACATCAACCATTGAGTTTCATGCTCTGAACTCATGGTGGCGTACCGTCATGAGCACCCTTATCTAATTTCGGCGCTCGGTTAAATATCATGGTTTTAAGGTCTGGCTTGATTGCAAAAGCACTGGCGAAAAGCAATAGGACAAACAGGATAGACACACCGATAATGGCACTGCGCCAGACCCATAGATCAGAAGCATCCATTAGAAACGGCCCTACTCTCACAAGTTGCTGTTGCTCCTGATACGCTTTCGTCACGACAAACACAACGCTCAACTTATCGGGCTTTTCAGATAACCCCGGTATACTGGTACGGACCAACCTTTCTATGCGAGGTCGAATGACATCGGGATCTAGATCAGGACGATGCTTTATAAAAACAGCGGAAGAGGCTGGTTGCACGGCTTCGCCGGGCGCAATTCGTTCAGGCAATACGACGTGAACTCGAGCAATCAATATGCCGTCTATTTGCGATATTGTCGACTCCAGCTCTTGTGACAAGGCATAGATATAACGTGCGCGCTCTTCTAAAGGTGACGAGATAACCCCTTCTTTTTTAAAGACTTCACCGAAATTCGCTCGCGGTTTTCGTGGCAAGCCTGCCGCTTCCAATATTCTGACTGCACGCGCCATGCTGGAGGCTTCGACTAAAACGGTCACCCCCTCTTTAGTCGCTTTTTTCTCAGCTTCTATGTGTCGAGAAGCAAGTTCGGCAATCACTTCATTCGCATCTTCTTCGCTCAATTTCTTATGCAGTTCAATATCTTGCTGACACCCGCTGATAAGCAGTAAAAGCAAAAGGCACGATAATCGTTTAAGTGATAAGACCATTTTGTGTCATGCTCTATTGTAGGCTGGTTAATTTCTCAATTGTCTGCGCACCTTTACTGACAAGTTTTGTTGTCAGTAGACTCTCTAAGTAGAAAGAAGATAGAGACCGATTCGCATCCGTAACGTCCATAGGGTCACCCGTAACACCTGCTTTTTTTATCGCTCTATTTGCTTTGTCTTCTAACTTTTGTAAATGCTCTGAAGAACCTGATAACTGGCTAACAATTTTGTCTGCAACATTTTCTGGCTGCTTGTTTTCTGATGGTTGAATCGAAGAAGAAAACCAATTTGAGTCAGCCTGACTAACATGCTCGCTTGATTGCTTGGTGCCCCAGCTCGA